>NZ_JAMYQL010000003.1:0-388614 GCF_040320865.1 Mesorhizobium sp. M0598
ATCGGTGATCGCAATGTCACCACCGTGCCATGGCCGCTCGCCCCTCAGAGCAAGCGCCGTTCTCTCTCCAAAACTTTTTGCAGAACCTTCAGCACACTATCCTAGGCGCGAGTACCGTCTTCGCCGGCGTCTCAAGCCAGTCGACCACACGTTTGCGGTGCTCTAAGGGGGAAATCAATGAGATTGACGATTATTTGTGCGGCAATTGTGATGGCCGTATCCACCGCCGCCGTTGCACACGAGAAAAAGAGGGTGGTCAGTACACCAGTAACGTCGTGCTGCGCCGACCTGTCGGGCAGCACGATCAAGAAAAACAGGGAAACAAAATTGGACTGCAGTTCAACCGGAACTGTCTCCAGCGCGATTTCGAAAGACAAATCGGAGCCGCGCCTGGGATATGAAACGGTTAATCCTGCAATCATATCGATCTATTAGCTGAGGAAATACCAGGCAGGTCTATCGGCGCTCAGGCTTCGGGAGCAGGGCCTGGACCGACTCGCGGCCATTGCCTGCGGACCATATTCAAGCATCGATCAAGTCGGACGCCGCCGCGAAATCAGCCGTTAATCGCTTGGTGGCGGCGCTCGGCCTCGTTGCGCATGCCTGCGCTCAATGTTTGATGCGGTCACGCATTGCGTACCAAAGCATGCCGAGCACATAGAGCGGGCCGCGCAGCGTCGTGCCGCCGGGGAACGGCAGCGGGCTTAGGGTCGAAAACAGATCGAGCCGCGAAGCATCACCGGTGATCGCCTCAGCGAGCAGCTTGCCCGACAGCGTCGACAGGATCACCCCCTTGCCCGAATAGCCATGCGCAAAATAGACGTCGCCATAGCGACCGACATGCGGCAGGCGCGATGTCGTCACCGAGACCAGCCCGCCCCAGGCGTGATCGATGTGGCGGCCGCGCAATTGCGGAAAGGTGTTTTCCATGTGCGGCCGCACGAAGCCGGCAATGTCGGCGGGCGGCGACGGCGTATAGCGCTCGCCGCCGCCGAACAGCAGGCGTCCATCCGCCGACAGCCGGTAGTAATTGACGACGAAGCGCGTGTCGGAGACGGCCACATTGCTTGGGATGACGTCGCTCGTGTCGCCCAGCGGCTCGGTGGCGATGATGTAGTTGCCGACCGGCATGATGCGGCTGTTGACGCGCGGCTCAAGCCCGTGGAGCAGCGCATCGCCGGCCAGTACGACATGCCTGGCCCGCACCGAGCCTTTGGCCGTCGAAACCCGGGGGGAAGGTTCCCGCTCCAGCCGCAGCGCCACCGAATTCTCGTGGATGGTGACGCCCGCCGCAGCCGCGGCGCGAGCAAGACCGAGCGTGTAGTTCAGCGGATGCATATGGCCACCGAGCTTCTCGTACATCGCGCCGTGATAAGGTGTGTTCACCATTCCGCGCGCCTGCGCTGCCGACAGCATCTCGACATCATGAAAGTTCATCACCGTAGAAAGGCACTCGGCCTCTTCTTCGAGGTCGCGCAGGTCGGAACCGTTGACCGCACCGGCCAGATGGCCGGTGAGCCTGAGGTCGCAATCGATGGCATGGCGCTCGATCAGACCGAGCACGAGGGCCCGCGCCTCGAAGGCGAGATCGAACAGCGCCCTCCCCCGTTCCGGCCCATATAGCTTGACCAGCCCCTTGGCGCCCTTGCGCAGGCCGGGGATCATCTGGCCGCCATTGCGCCCCGACGCCCCCCAGCCGATCTTGCCGCCTTCGAGCAGCACCACCTTCAGGCCGCGTTCGGCTGCATGAAAGGCTGCGGAGAGGCCGGTACAACCGCCGCCGACCACCACCAGATCGGCGTCGACGTCGCCCTGCAGCGCCGGATGGTCCGGAGCCGGATTGGCCGTCGCGACATAGTAAGATTTGCCGATATCCAGGCCGGAGTTGAAGCCCCCAGAATTGAAGCTCATCATCACACCTTGAGCAGCAGATGGTCGCGTTCCCAAGAGGTGACGACGCTCTGGAAAAGGTCGAGCTCAACGCTCTTGACGCGCAAATAGGTCTGGAAGAAATCCTCGCCGAGCACCGCCCGAACCGGATCGCACGCAGCGAAGCGGTCGAGCGCCTCTTCCATGGTTTTGGGCAGCGTGCTCCTGCTGCGATAGGCATTGCCCGACGCTTCCGTCGAACGAGCGATCTTCTCCTCGACGCCGAGATAACCGCAAAGCAGCGAGCCGGCTATCGCCAGATAGGGATTGGCATCGGCGCCGGGCAGCCGATTTTCCACGCGCCGCTCGCCGGCCGGCACACGCAGGCCGCAGGAGCGGTTGTCGTGCGACCACTCGATGTTGGCGGGTGCACTGTGGTTCGGCCGGATGCGGCGGAACGAATTCACGTTCGGCGCAAACAGCGGCATCACCTCGGGAATGTATTTCTGCAGGCCGCCGATGAAATGCCCGAACATCTCGGTGTCGGCGCCGTCACGCCCGGCAAACAGCGTGTTGCCCGCCTCGTCGACGACAGACATGTGGAGATGCATTGAGCTGCCGGCTTGTGCGGCTATCGGTTTGGCCATGAAGGTCGCCTGCATGCCACCTTCCTGCGCGGCCTGGCGCGTCATTCGCTTGAACAGCAACACCTTGTCTGCCAGCGGCAGCGCGTCGCCATGCAGGAAATTGATCTCCAGTTGGGCCGTGCCCGATTCATGGATGAGCGTGTCGAGCGGCAGTCCGGCTGCCGCAGCATAGTCATAGAGGCGCCGGATCACCGGCTCGAATTGCTCCAGTGCCGCCATGTCATAGGGATGCTGCACGCTTTCGGAGCGGCCATTGCGCCCGACCGGCGCCGTCACCGGCCTGTCGGGATCGGGATTGGGCGCGGTGAGATAAAATTCAAGCTCCGGCGCCACCACCGCCCGCCAGCCGCGCTGGCGATATAGATCGAGCACCGCCCGCAACACGTGCCGCGGCGAAGCCATCCACGGCCGGTCGTGCATGTGGAACGCATCGGCGAAGACATAGGCCTTGCCTGGCCCGCCACCGGGCGCCAGACAGAGTGTTGCGAGATCCGGCACCATCCGCATGTCGGGGTCCTGGTAGGCGAACCCCTCGTCGACGGAACCGGAATAGCGGCCGTCGATGCTGACCAGGAACGCGCTGCTCGGCAGATAAAGTGCTCGGTCCTCGATCGCCTTGAGGAACTTGGCCGCTGGCAGGGCCTTGCCGCGCAGCACGCCGTTCATGTCGGGCACCAGGCACTCGACCTCGCTGACAGCGTGAGCGGCCAACCAGTCTTTCGGGTCGTTGGTGCCGTTCATGGTCGAGGCATCCGTTGTTGTGGTGTCAAGCATCAGGTCGGGTCCTTGCGAGAGCGAGAATGGCTTCGGCAGCCACGTCCGTTCCGGGTGTCAGCGCCATATGCACTGCATTCTCCCGGAGGCGTGCGCGCATTGCAGCATCGGCCATCAGGCCAAGAATGCTTCGCTCCAATTCGTCTTCCGTCCAGCCATCGCGGCTGATGTGGCGCCCGACGCCGGTTTCCTCGGCACGTTGCGCATTGTCATGCCCGTCCCAGCAATAGGGCATGACCAGCGACGGCACACCGAAACGCAGTGCTTCGCAAAAGCTGTTGTTGCCGCCATGATGAATGAAGAGGTCGCATTTCGCCACGACGGAAGGCTGTGGAAACCAGGCGTCGAGATAGACATTGTCCGGAACGGCCCGATAGCTGTCGCGCAGACCTCCGGCATTGACAATGAAGCGGGCCGGCAGCCTGTCGAAAACGGCGAGCATGCGCTGGATCAGGCCTACATCCATGGCGCCAAGACTACCGAAACTGACATAAACCAGCGGTCCGCCATTGCGCGGAAAGACCGGTACGTCGAACGGCCCTTCCGAGCGGACGCAGCCTTCGAGATAGACGAAGCTGGCAGGGTCGAGCGGCTCGGCGCGCTGCCTTCGCACAATCGTTGGGGTCAGCAGCAGATTGAGGGCGGGCGAAGGTTCTAGAAAAAGACCTGTTGGCAAGGGCGCAAGACCGGCGTCGGTCCGAAGCCGATTGAAGCGGTCATGGGCCGGAGCGACCGCTGCCAGGTAGCGCGCCTCGAACACCGCGCGGCTCGGGTCGTCGGCGGCGAGACCGGACAGATAGGGTGGCACATTGGCATCGGGAAGCTCGGTTTCGGCGCAGGAGACGACGCGCACCCACGGGCAGCCGGCTGTCGCCAATGCCGGGAACATGACGACGTTGTCGAGCACCACGGCGTCCGGCTTCAGCCGCGCCAGCAATTGGCGCAGCGGCGCCTCGGCGTTGACCGCAGTGTCTACGATTGCTTGCCAGGTCGGGGCAACGTAGGTTTCGAGCTGATCGATGGGGCTCAGCCTGAAATGCGGCAGATGACGGCGCACGAAGGCCTGCCAGTAGCTCTGGCGTTCGCTGTCGGTCAACGGATCGTCAGTAGGCAACTGGTATTCCTGAAACCCATAGTCGGCGAACACGCCAGAAAAGCCGGCATGGCAGATGAACACCGGACGGGCGCCACGAGCGCGCAGGGCCTGCGCTATGCCAACGCAATTCAGCGCAGCGCCGAAGCTCGCTTCCGGAAACAGTGCGATGGTCGGGCTGCCTTTGCGCATGATCCTCGTTATTCCGGCCGGCTGATCATGCCGAACAGCGCGGGCGCCCCGCGACTGGCCGCCTGCGGTCGCTGGCTGCGGGAAAGCCGCAGATGGACCCGAAGCAGATCGGCTGCAACCTCGTACTGCTGGCTCTCCAGATGGTCGAGTATGGTCAGATGCTCGCGCAATGATTGCTTCAGCCGGAAGACATTGACGCCGGCATACGTTCCCGGCAGCCGGCGCAGCCTGAGATGATCGGCCAACGCCTCGGCGACGAAGCGGTTGGCGGAGCCACCGGCGATCATCCCGTGAAAATCGATGTCCAGCCGTTGGAACTCTCTGGAATCGAATGCCGCGTCGGGCAGAGCCAGCAGCATTTCCATGCCCTGTCGCAAGGCTGCCGCGCGCGTCCCATCCAGCCGGAACCCAGGCGCCAGAAGGGCGGCGGGTTCCAGCAACAGCCGGAATTCATAGCTCTCCCCTTGTGCGCCAGGATCGTCCGGCACCCTCCTGAAAAGCCAGGACTGCCCCGGCGCGCGGTCCAGAAGATTTTCCTCGGCCAGTTTCTTCAGCGATTTTAGTACCGTCCTGCGCTCGGCATTATACCGTCGCATCAGCGCGCCGACGGTGACCGTCTGGTCCAGCCGGCGCGCCGAGCGGTCTCGCAGGATCATGTCGGCAAGTTCATCCTCCTCGGCGCTCGGCAGGTCGGCGGCGACGGTCGCCTGGCTCGTGAGGTCTACGGCCAAGCGATAGCCGGACTCAGCCTCCCATTGAACTACGCCTTTTTCAGTGAGCAGACGCAGCGCGGCCCGCACCGGAGTTCGGGATACGTTGCAGAGCGAAGCGATCTGCTGCTCCGGGAGATGAGCGCCGGGTTCAAAGCCGCGTTTCCGGGCCACATCGAGAATGCGCTGTGCAAGGTCGAGATGGTTGGTGCGGGGACGTCGAGCTGCAACTTGCATGGCAATTCTCATGAAGGACTTGGCGGCTGAGGTTTGGCCGATTGCCCTTGCGGATGCGATCGGCCGGGATTCACCGTAGTTGACAAATTATGGATTGACGTACTTTTTTCTGCAATAGTACTGTGAGATCAATCGGCAATAAAAGACCGGGGAACAGGATCAAAGCGGCTACGGCTGCAAGCGCTGGTCCGACGACTAAGTTCGATGATCAACCAGAATGGGAGTCTGTCATGACCACCACCACCCTGCGGCACCGTCCGTTAAGGAAATCCTTGATCGCACTTGGCCTTGGCCTGGCGCTGTCAGCGCCGGCGGCTGCCTCCGACCTCGTTATCTCCAACTGGGACGGCTACATGGCGCCGGATGCCATGAAAGCTTTCAAGGCGGCGACCGGTGTCTCCGGTGAAGTCGTGGTTCACGCCACTAACGAGGAGATCATGGGCAAGCTCGTCGCGTCCGGCGGCAAGGGCTATGACGTGGTCTTCGTCTCCTCGCCCTTCGCCGAAGTGCTGAACAAGCTCGGCCTGATCGAGGCGATCGACCATGCCAATATCCCTAACCTCGCCAATCTCTATCCCGAGGCGGCGAAGCTGCCGCACGACGCCGGCAACAATTTTTCCGTGCCCTACACTTGGGGCACCACCGGCCTTTGCTACCGTTCGGATCTGGTGAAGGCGGAGCCGGTGAGCTGGAACGACCTTCTCGCCCCGTCCGATGCGCTCAAGGGCAAGACGACGATGCTGGCGACCGACCGCTGGCTGCTTGCCGCCGGCCAACTCGCCAAGGGCTATTCGGTGAACGAGACCGATCCGGCAAAGCTCGGCGAAGTCAAGGACCTGCTGATCTCGGCCAAGAAGACCTTGCTGGCCTATGACGACACGACCTTTTATTCAAAGCTGGTCTCGGGCGAGGCGCTGATGGTTCAGGCCTGGGATGGCTGGTGCAATTACGGGATCGCCGAGAATCCACAAATTAAATACACCATACCGAAAGAAGGCTCGGATCTCTGGGTCGATACGATGGTCGTGATGAAGGCATCGGCCAACAAGGACGCCGCCTTCCAGTTCATCAACTTCATGCTGGACGCCAAGAACCACGCCTGGGCGGCCCAGAACATCGACTACAAGGTACCGAACAAGCCGGCTATGGAAAGCCTGCCGGCGGATTTTCTCGCCAAATTTCCCAATATGAGCATGCCGGTGGCAGAGTTGGTCAAGTTCGAGCAGTTGCGCGATGTCGGCGATGCCCAACGCGACTACTCGAAGATCGTCAGCGAAATCAAGGCTGCGCAATAACCGACATCAAAATCAGAGATCTCGGTCGACGGCGGGGTTTTCGCCGCCGACCGTTGAATGCGGTACCGCAATCTTGTCCCAAACAAGACTTCGCTCATCCTTGCTGATGACGCCGGCGCTGGCCTGGCTCACCGCCTTGATGGTCGTGCCATGCGCGCTGGTGCTGGCGCTCGCCTTCTTCCGGCGCGGCATCTATGGCGGCATCGATTACACTTTCACACTGGAGAATTTCGGGCTGGTGTTCGACCCGCTCTATGCCGGCATCTTCATCAATTCGGCGCGCATTGCCGGCACGGCAACCCTGGTCGCGGTGGTGATCGGCTATGCCGCCGCCTATGCGATCGCGGCAGCACCCCGGCAACTGCAGCCGGTGTTTCTGTTCTTTGCCGTCTTGCCCTTCTGGTCCAACTACCTGATCCGTACCTATGCCTGGATCGTGCTGCTCAACCGCGAAGGGCTGATCACACAACTGCTACGCTGGTTCGGCTACACCGGCGAGCCGCCGTCGATGCTTTATACCGAAGGCGCCGTCATCGCCGGTCTGGTCTACAACTATCTGCCCTTCGTCATCCTGGCCTGCTACGCGCCGCTGTCGCGGCTCAATCCGGAGCTCGCAGAGGCCTCGCGCGATCTCGGCGCGTCGGCCGTGACCACATTTCGCCGGGTCATACTGCCGCTGACCGTGCCCGGCATTGCCGCCGGGGCGGTTTTCGTCTTCGTGCTGTCGATCGGCAATTTCGTCACGCCGGCGCTGCTCGGCGGCGGCCGTTTCCAGATGATCGGCAATCTCGTCTACGACCAGTTCCTCACGGCTAATGACTGGCCCTTCGGTGCGGCACTGGCAATGGTGCTGATCGCCATCATGCTGCTGGTGCTGACGGCGCAGGCCCTGGCTGCTGATCGCGCCTCGGGCCGTACCGCCGAAGCGAGAGGAGGCGCCGATGGCTGAGCGCTCCCTCGCCACGAGGCGCGCGCTCTGGCTCGTGCTTTCACTGGTCCTGGCCTTCCTCTACATCCCGATCGCCGTGCTGGTGGCGCTGTCGTTCAACCAAGGCGGGCTGCCGACCGTCTGGTCGGGCTTTTCGCTGAAATGGTATGTCTCGCTAATCGGAAACGCCGCAATCCTTTCTGCCGCGCTCAACACACTGATCGTGGCGCTTGTCTCGACCGCCATCGCCACGCTGCTCGGCACGCTGCTGGCGATCGGCGTCGAAATACGCCAGCAATACGGCAAAGGTCTCGAGGCGCTGATCTTTGCGCCGATGATCATTCCCGACATCGTGCTGGCGATCGCGCTGCTCAGCTTCTTCTCGATGCTTGATCTCACCTTGGGCCTGCACACCATCATCCTCGCCCATGTCGTCTTCAATCTCGCCTTCGTCTGCTCCGTGGTGCGCGCGCGGCTGAAAAGCTTCGACTGGTCGATCGTCGAGGCCTCTGCCGATCTCGGTGCTTCCGCGCTCACGACATTTCGGCGGGTGACGTTGCCGGTGATCCTGCCTGCCGTCGTCGCCGGCGCGCTGCTCGCCTTCACCCTTTCGGTCGACGAATTCATCATCGCCTTCTTCACCGCCGGCGCCGGCCGCGCTTCGACCACGCTGCCGATGCAGATCTATTCGATGATTCGCTTCGGCGTCACGCCGGAGATCAATGCCTTGGCGACTATCGTCATGGCGGTCTCAATCACTGCGCTGACCCTGTCGCAGCGGCTCAACCGTGGGGTGATCGGCCAATGAACGAGCCCCGCACGCTGCTGGCGATCGACGACGTGTCGAAGAAGTTCGGCCGGGTGACGGCGGTCGACGGCGTTTCGCTGGATATCCGCGAGAACGAGTTCTTCGCCTTGCTTGGACCTTCGGGCTGCGGCAAGACAACGCTGCTGCGCATGCTGGCCGGCTTTGAGACGCCCAATGACGGGCGCATCCTGCTCGACGGCCGCGACATCGCCAGGACCCCGCCCAATAAGCGGCCCGTCAATCTGATGTTCCAGTCCTATGCGCTGTTTCCGCATATGAGCGTCAGGGCCAATGTTTCCTACGGCCTCGAAATGGAACGCTTGCCTGCAAAGGAAATCCGCTCCCGTGTCGACGCCATTTTGGCGACGACCGAACTCGTTGCCTTCGCCGACCGCAAGCCAGAGCAATTGTCCGGCGGGCAGAAGCAGCGCGTCGCGCTTGCCCGAGCGCTGGTCAAGCGACCACGGCTGCTTCTGCTCGACGAGCCTCTCGGTGCGCTCGACAAGAAATTGCGCGGGGCCATGCAACTGGAGCTGAAGCGGCTGCAGCACGAGGTCGGCATCACCTTCGTCATCGTCACCCATGACCAGGAGGAATCGCTCGTCATGGCCGACCGTATGGCAGTGCTCAGGGACGGCAAGCTGCTGCAATGCGATACACCCCATGCGGTCTACGAGCATCCGGGGGACCGTTTCGTCGCCGACTTCATCGGCGTCATGAATTTCGTACCGGGCAAAGCCGCCGGCGACGGCGTGCTGGCAAGCAACGGCGTGCGGATCGCCGGCGATGTTCCCGCAACACTTTCGCCCGGCGCTGCGGCGGTAGCTTCAGTGCGGCCCGAACGCATCCGGCTGTTCCCGTCGGCAGAAACGGCCAACCGTATCTTCGGCGCGGTCGAGGCGCTGGCCTATCAGGGACTCGATCTGCAGTTGCACGTCCGCACCGCCCTGTCGCCAAAGCCGTTCCTGGTGCGCGTCACCGCCGACGCCGCCGACCGCCGCCCGGTCTCGTCGGGCGATACAGTCGAGCTCGGCTGGGATGCGGCTGACGTCAGAATTTTCGCAGATTGATCGAAGGAGAACCTCTCATGGCGCAAAAGACGATCGCGTTCTTTCCGGAGGCCGCCTATGGCCCCGCGCTCAATTCCGTCGGCATAGCCCAGGCGATCGAGGCGCGCGGCCACAGAGCGGTGTTCCTGTCGGACCCCGGTTTCGTCGACGTCTACAAGGGCTACGGCTTCGAGGCTCATCCGGTGAACCTGTCCGAGCCGATGCCGCCGGAACAGATGGCCAAGTTCTGGGAAGACTTCATCAACGGCCACATCCCGAACTTCCGCAAATCGCCCTACGACCAGGTCGACAATTACGTGAAGGATTGCTGGACGGCGATCGTCAACAGCGCCAAATGGGCTGAGAAGGATCTGCCTGGCGTGCTTGCGACGATCAAGCCTGATGTCATCTGCGTCGACAACGTCATCCTGTTCTCGGCAATCAAGCAGTATGGCAAGCCCTGGGTGCGCGTCATCTCCTGCTCGGAAAACGAGATCGAGGACGAGGACATCCCGCCACATCTGTCCGGCTGCGGCGAGAACGACCACGCCTGCCATCGGCGTTACCGCGACCATTTCAACGCCGTCATCAAGCCGATCCATGACGACTTCAATGCGTTTTTGAAAGCGAACAACGAAGCGCCGTATCCGATCGGCCAGTTCTTCGAGGCCTCGCCGTACCTCAATCTGCTGCTCTATCCCGAGGCGGCGAAGTTCAAGCGCCGCTATCTGCTCGACCCGGCAAAATTCCAATATCTGGAAGGCTGCGTGCGGCAGGAGAAGCCCTACACCGTGCCGGTTTTTGCGAAGAATAATGACGGGCCGCTGCTCTATGTTTCCTTCGGCAGCCTTGGCGCCGGCGATGTCGATCTGCTGAAGCGCATCGTCGCAACGTTGGGCAAGACGCGCTACCGGGCGCTGGTCAATGTCGGCGGCTACAAGGAGCAGTACGCGCAAGTGCCCGAAAACGTCATCGTCGAGAGCTGGTTCCCGCAGCCCTCGGTCATCCCGCAGGTCGATGCGGTGATCCATCATGGCGGCAACAACTCGTTCACTGAGTGCCTGTATTTCGGCAAGCCGGCGATCATCATGCCCTACGTCTGGGACGGCCACGACAATGCGGCGCGGGTCGAGGAGACCGGCCACGGCTTCGGCATGCCGCGCTACGACTGGAGCGACGCCGAGCTCATCGCCAGGATCGAAACCTGCCTGACCGACCCGGCAATCAAGGCCAAGCTGGCCAAGACGTCGGCCCAGATGCAGTCGCAGAACGGCCCGGAGAAAGCGGCTGCTTTGCTGGAGAAATTGCTGTGATCTCAGCCCCACACCTCCACCAAGCCTCGACCCGCACCGACCTCGTCGACTGGGGCACCCAGCCCGACGCGCTGGAAGGCGCTTCGCACTCCACCGGCAGGCTGGTGCACAAGGGGCCGAACAACCAGCCGGAATCCGGCATCTGGGTCTGCACACCCGGTCGCTGGCGGCTGGCGATTCCGCGCGACGAATTGTGCCATTTCGTTGCCGGCCGCGCGACCTACAGATCGGACGACGGCGAGGTGATCGAGGTATCCGCCGCCACGGTTGTCATGTTCCCGGCCGGTTGGACCGGCGAATGCACCGTCCACGAGACCATCCGCAACGTTTACATGCTGGCCTAAAGCCGGCCACTGGAGCTCCCGACATGCCGACACCGATCATGAAATCGCCGCTCGCCCTCACCGACCTGGTCGACTGGGGCGTCATCCCCACCCTGATCGAGGGCGAATCCCACACTTCCGGCAAGCTGCTGCACAAGGGGCCGGAGGGCCGCTCCGAATGCGGACTGTGGGTCTGCACGCCGGGCAAATGGCGCTGCCACGTCACCCGCGACGAGTTCTGCCATTTCCTCGAGGGACGCTGCACCTATGTCCACGAATCCGGCGAGGTGATAGAGATCGAACCGGACACCGCAGCGTTCTTTCCGCAGGACTGGAAGGGCGTCTGCACCGTCCACGAGACCATCAAGAAAGTTTACATGATCCGCTGAACCTTCTCGATAATTCTACCCTACCGGACACCTGACGCCGTTTTCTCCGCTTCCGATGCTCACGGACTTTAATGTCCGCTCCGCTTCGGTTCTCGAAAACCACGCCGCCTGTCTCGGCAGGGTGAATTCTCAAAAAGGCTCCGTGCACACGGGAGGACAGAATGGACTTTTCACCTGACCGGCCGACCTTCTTCGTCAATCCGGATTATCGGCCAATGACCGGTGCGGCAAAACCGGTGATCGATCCGGCGACGCTCGAAACCGTCGGCGCGATCACCGCAGCCAGCGACGGCGAGATCGACGCCGTGCTCACCGCAGCGACCAAGGCGCAAACGGCCTGGAAAAAGCTCGACGCCAAGAGCCGTGCCCGGCATCTGCACGCCGTCGCGAACGCCATCGAAGCGGCCGACTTCACGCGCTGCGCCGAGCTGATGGTGCACGAGATGGGCAAACCCTATCCGGAGGCGATCGGCGAGATCGCCAATTGCGCGCCGATCTTCCGCTATTACGCCGAAATGGCGCGTGACGACGCCGGCAAGATCGCCGGCACGACGCAGGCCGGTTCGTTCCAGTATGCCTGCTACGAGCCCTACGGCACGTCGGTGCACATCATGCCTTACAATTTTCCGATCCTGTTGATGTGCTGGACCGTCGCCGCCTCGCTTGCCGCCGGCAATGCCTGCGTGATCAAGCCCGCCGAAGCGACAACATTGTCGACGCTGGATTATATGACCGTGTTCCGCTCCCTGCCGGAGGGCCTGGTTTCCTGCATGCCAGGCGGAGCAGCAACGGCGCAGGCGCTGATCGCCTCGGACCGCACGCATGCGGTTGCTTTCACCGGTTCGGTCGCCGCCGGCAAGGCTGTCGCCGTCGCATGTGCAGAGCGCATGAAGCCTTGCGTCATCGAGGCCGGCGGCAGCGATCCCCTGATCATCAGCCAACACGCCCCACTGGACGTGGCGGCTGCCGGCAGCGTCACGGCTGCCTTCCATCTCACTGGCCAGGTCTGCACTTCGGCCGAACGGTTCTTCGTGGTTGATGCCGTTCACGACCGCTTCGTCGATCTGTTTGCCGAGAAAACGCGCGCGCTGCGTATCGGCAACGGCCTCGACAAAACCGAAATCGGACCGCTGGTCAGCGAGGCCGCGCGTGCGAAGGTCATCCGGCTGGTCGACGATGCGATCCGCAGCGGTGCCAAAGCGATCACCGGCGGACGCATTCCGCCGGCACATAATGTAGGCTGGTTCTACGAGCCGACCATCCTGACCGGCATCACCGCCGATATGGCAATCGTGCGCGAAGAGTGTTTCGGGCCGGTCGCCGCAATCTGCCGGGTCAAGGATTTCAACGAGGCGATAGAGCTTGCCAACGACAGCCCCTTCGGTCTCGGCGCCTCGGTCTTCACCACCGATCTTGCCGAAGCGCATGAGGCCGCGGAGCGGCTCGAGGCCGGCATGGTCTGGGTCAACAATCCGCTGATAGACAATGACGCGTTGCCGTTCGGGGGCTGGAAGGCTTCGGGCCTCGGCCGCGAGCTCGGCCGCCAGGGTCTGGATGCATTCCGCCGCTCGAAGATGGTCATCATCGACCACAGACCGGAGATTCAGGGCTGGTGGTATCCCTATCCTGACAGCTGGTTCCGCGAGGCAGGCGGGCGCAAGCATGCTTGACACGACTATCTTCGGGCGTGCTGCTAGCTAATTGTTTAGGATATCCGTCTCCGCCGAATGCAGCCATATCGGGCGTGGCGCTGTAGCCGAAGGCTGGTGAGGTCGGAATCAGAAAGGCCACCTGCGCTCAACGGCCATTCGCCCGGCGGACCCGCCAGATGACATTACCGACGTCGTCGGCGACGAGCAGTGCGCCAGTCTGATCGATAGCGACGCCGACCGGCCGGCCCATCGCCTCGCCATTACGCCCGATGAAGCCAGTGAGCACATCTTCCGGAGGACCGCTCGGTTTGCCACCATGGAACGGCACGAAGATGACCTTGTAGCCGCTGTGCACGCTTCTATTCCACGAGCCGTGCTGGCCGACGAAGGCGCCGTTGCCGTAGGCCGGACCGAGCCGCGCGCCTTTGGAGAAGGTCAGTCCCAGCGAGGCGGTATGAGAGCCCAGGGCGTAATCGGGCTTGATCGCTGCCGCCACGAGATCGGGGCGCTGCGGCTTGGCACGTTCGTCGACGTTCTGTCCGTAGTAGCTGTAGGGCCAGCCGTAGAAAGCGCCGTCACGAACCGAGGTCATGTAATCCGGCACAAGGTCGTCGCCAATCTCGTCACGCTCGTTCACGGCGACCCAAAGCTGGCCAGTCTCAGGATTCCAGGAGAGCCCGTTCGGGTTGCGCAGGCCCGAGGCGAAGACCCGAGTGCGGCGGGTAGACCGATCCACTTCAAGGACAGCGGCGCGGTTCTTCTCCGCGGCTATGCCGTTTTCTCCAACGTTGCTGTTGGAACCAACGGTGACATAGAGCTTGCGTCCATCCGGAGTTGCGATCACGTCCTTGGTCCAATGATGGTTGAGGTCCCCGGCCGGCAAGTCGATGATCTTTTCCGGCGACGTGCTGACTCGGGTCTGGCCATTGGAGTAGGGGAAAGCGACGAGCGCGTCGGTATTCGCGACAAAGAGTTTGCCTTTGGACAGGGTCATGCCGAAGGGCGAATTGAGGCCTTCCGCGAACGTCGTGCGCACATCCGCAATGCCGTCGCCATCGGTGTCGCGCAGGAGCGTGATGCGGTTGGCGCTTTTGGTCGCGGCGCCGGCCCGCTTCATAGCCAGGTCCATGAAGACCTTTCTAAGACTGAAGCCTTCGTCATGCTTGGCAGGGGCATTGGTTTCAGCAACCAGCACGTCGCCGTTCGGAAGCACATGTAGCCAGCGCGGATGGTCGAGGCCGGTGGCGAAGGCGTTCACTGTCAGCCCCTTCGCCGGGGTCGGCATACCTTCTTTCTGCCAGCCTTTCGCCTCGGCGATGTTAACAGTCGGGATCAGCGTCGGTCTTGGTTTCGGTAAAGTGGGGTTGGGGCCATAGCCGGTTATTGCCCCGGTTTTTTGCGCCGGAATGCCAGCGCAGCTTGCCATGACGATGCCCAACACCGCTACGAGTACGCTTCCTGGGAAGCCGGCATGCATCGGACGTCCTCCGCATCGATTTGTGTCGCGCTCTTTGTGCAAACGGAAGTCAGTGGCTTATTCTTCCAATTGCTTCGAAACAGCGGCGCTCGTGATCCGAGGGCCAGGAATTCGCGACAGATCTGCGCTCGGTAGAAATATGGCGCGAGAAGATTGTGGCAACCGCGCGAATATCTGTCGCGCAATATGAATCTCACATTCGTATCGCGCGAAATCGGTACGGCTTGCGCTTTTCGGTATCGAGTTGCTCATGGGCCAACATGCGTTCGAATGGAAGGAGACCGTGAACGGCGGGACCCACAATGACCCACCGATTGCACCAGCTGGTGAAACAGCTGTTGTTGCTGCTTAGCAAGACGCTGCAAATCTGCTAAAGTCTGCGGTGGGAGGAGACGGATATCCAATCGCTGCCGATAGCACATCCAAGTGTAGCGAAGGCGACACCCGGCGCATCACTTCCGCTCGCCTATTCCCTCGCGACGCTCTGCTGGCTCCTGTCGGCCGGCGTCTATATCGCCGCCAAGTGGGTTGCCCCCGAGATGCCGCCTTGGGCGCTCTGCTTCTGGCGGCTGACGCTCGCGTGCGCGATCCTGCTGCCTATCGTCCATCGTCATCACGGGGCGATGCTCGTGCTGATCCAATCCCGGGTGATCGAGGTGCTGGTCATCGGCACTATCGGGCTAACCTTGTGTCAAGGCATGATCTACACGGGCCTCAACTACACCAACGCGACAACCGCCGGCATCATCATGGCGCTGTCGCCGATCATGACCATGGTGCTTGCCCGCTTCGTGCTCGGCGAGCCCCTCGGTGTCTGGAAAGCGCTTGGAGCGCTGGTCGCTCTGGCCGGGATGGTGGTGATCGTGGCGCGCGGCGACCTTGCCGCGCTGATGCAGCTGCAGTTCAATCCCGGCGAGTTGTGGATCGTCGGCAGCGCGTTTTGTTGGGGCCTCTACACCGTGCTGCTGCGTCGCGCCAAATTCGCTATCGAGCTTCTGCCGATGGTGGTCCTGCTGCTGGGAGCCGGCGCGCTGGCGGCACTGCCCTTCTATCTCTGGGAACTGTTTTCCGGGGATCGTTCGGCGCTGCATGCGAACGGCCTTCTGGCTCTCGCCTATGTTGCCGGCCCCGGCGGCGCTCTGATGTACTATCTCTACAACCGTAGCGTCGAGACGCTTGGTGCGGGGCGCGCCAGCATGCTGCTCTATCTCCAGACCGCCTTCGTCGCCGTTCTCGCTTATCTGGTCCTTGGCGAAAGCTTGCACGACTACGATCTCGCCGGCGCCGCCTTCATCATCGCCGGCCTGCTGCTCGCCACCGCGATCAAGCCGAGGCAGCGCACGGTGCGTGTCGCGTAGGCAAACATCAGTTCCGCTGCTTCGGCGAGCAGCTCGCAAAATCAGAGCGCAAGCCGGGTCACTGAAGCCGGCTGTTGTGGCGCAGCACGAGGCCGACCGCGCCGAGCAATGCATCGTTCTCCGTGTGCTTGCCAACGATTATCCGCGTGCGCAGCGCAGGCGCCACATCGCGGGACTTGATGAGCGTGTGGCGTTCATATGATGCGATCAGTGGCGCCAAGAGAATGTCGCCCGCCAAGGCCATGCGGCCGCCGATGATGATGAGCGGCGGATTGAGAACCGAACCGATCAGGCCAAGGCCACGGCCGGCAAACTCGGCGGTGTCCTCGATCATCCGCAGCGCCCTCACGTCGCCCTGCTCGGCCATCATGATCACGTCGTCCATCGTGACCGGCCGCCGCACGATGCGCGAAATCTGCTCGAGCGGTCGGGCAAAGCTGGCATAGAGCTCCAGGCATCCTCGATTGCCGCACCGGCAAAGGTCGCCGCCGGGATCGATGCTGATGTGCCCGAATTCGCCGGCGCCACCGGCGATGCCGCTCACCAGCCGACCGTGCTGGACAATGGCCCCGCCGACGCCCAGATCGACCTTGAACAGCACGAAATCGTCCTGGCCGACGGCCGCACCCCACATCAGCTCGGCAATGGCCGAGCAGTTGCTCTCATTGTCGGCGAAGATCGGCTGTTCGAGGACCGGCCCGAACACATCGCGGATGTTGACCCCGGCCCAGGTCGGAACGATACTCGCGCGCAGCACCACTCCTTCGCGGCTGACTGGGCCCGAGACGGAGACCCCAACCCCCAGGAGCCCCGCCATCGGCAGACCGTTCTCTTCGTAGCATCGGGCAATTACTGACTTGGCGAGCTGGGCCGCCTGCTGTGGCTGGTAGTCCAGACCCATGGGGATAGTTTGTTCGGCAACGAAAGAATGCGAGACGTCGGCGACGACGCACCGCATCTCGTCGAGGCCCAGATGGATGCCGACGCAGGTGCCCGCAGCGGGATTGAGCGTCAATGTCGTGGCAGGCCTGCCGATACCCCTCGCCGCGTCATGATGGGCCGAGGATTCGATCACCATCCCAGATTTTCTCAAGCCGTTGAGCGCGGTTGAAACCGTCGACCGCGCCAAACCGGTAATGCGGGTAATTTGCGACGCAGAAAGCACGCCGCGCTCACGCAGGCATCGGACGATCAGGCTCTCCGGCGACGCGGACGGCCTGTCGATCAGCCAATTTCTAAGCGAAGGTTTGTTCATGGTGAGCACAAAGCACGTTGACTGATAGCCCAGATATGTCATCTTGGAAAGAACGGAGATTACTGCATCTCGCCGGCCACGACCTCAAATCGCGGGCCACAAGCGGTCGATACGAACCGTGCATCACATATGGGAGTGAAACGATGAAATACCTGAGGACGGCCTTTGCGGCCGCTACCGCCTTCACCTTGATTACCGGAACAGCCCTCGCGGAGCCGAAGACCAACCTCTTGCATCAATGGGCCACCGGATCGGACGCCCAGGCTATCGCCAAGCTCGGCGAGATGTTTACCGCCAAGGGTGGCTCCTGGCAGCAGACCTCCATCGCAGGCCATACGGCCAATACCCTGGCCAAACTGCGTGCTGATGTGATCGCCGGCAACGCACCTCCCGCTGTGCAGCTAAAGGGCCCCGAGATCGCCGAATGGAACGAGACGGGCATGACAGCCAATCTCGACGACCTGGCGAAGGCGGAAAATTGGGAGAAGGTCGTCGCTCCCGAATTGCTGCCGGTGATGAAGCCGACTGGGAATTGGGTGGCCGCGCCGATGAACATCCACCGCATCAACTGGCTGTGGGCATCGCCGAAGGTCATGAAGGACGCGGGCGTCACCGAGATGCCGAAGACATGGGCGGAATTCAACGCCGCCTGCGACAAGATCGTGGCCAGCGGCAAGATCTGCATTTCGCACTCGACCGCCGACTGGACCGACTCGACCGTCTTCGAAGTGGTCGTGTACGGTCAGGACCTCGATCTCTACAAGAAAGCTTTCGTCGAGGGCGACGTCGATGCCATGCGCAGCGACGGCATGGTCAAGGCCTTCGAGCAGTTTCGCACCATGACCTCGAAGTACATGGACCCCGGCATGAACGGGCGTGACTGGGATACCATGTCGCATCTCGTCGGCCGCGGCGAGGCCGCCTTCCACATCATGGGCGACTGGACGATCGGCCTGCTGACGGCCGGCGGCTTCAAGGAGGGCACCGACTATGTCTGCGCTCAGGCGCCGACCGATTGGGGCAAGCCCGGTTTCATCCTGAATTCAGACTCGGTCGTGTTCTTCAAGCAGAAGGACCCGGACTATATCGAGGGACAGAAGCTGCTTGCCAGCATCATCCTGTCGCCCGAATT
This sequence comes from Mesorhizobium sp. M0598, assembly GCF_040320865.1. Classification (NCBI taxonomy): domain Bacteria; kingdom Pseudomonadati; phylum Pseudomonadota; class Alphaproteobacteria; order Hyphomicrobiales; family Phyllobacteriaceae; genus Mesorhizobium; species Mesorhizobium sp. M0598. The sequence goes on from NZ_JAMYQL010000003.1 coordinate 18,502, forward strand.
CCAGACCATTTTCAATCAGACCAAAGGGTCCATTCCGGCCCGCCTCGACGTCGATCTTTCGAACGGCTTCAATCCCTGCCAGCAACTCTCGCAAAAGGATCTGCAAGCCTCGATCGCCGCCGGCACGCTCGTGCGTTCGATGGCGCACAACATGACGGTGCCGCAAAAAGTCCGCGGCGCAATAATGGATAGCATCACGGAGTTTGTAGCAACGCCGGATATGAGTGCGCAGGACGCGGCCAATGCGATGGCGGATGCGGCCGAAGCGCAGAAGTGACGCTGCCGATGATGGCCGGGGGCGAAGCTCCCGGCCAGACCTCGCCGGAGCAGCCCGATGTCCACCCATGATCTGATTGTACCAGCCGCAGCTGCCGCGGCCCGCCCGTGGCGCGAGCGCCTGGGCACGATAGTGCCCATTCTGGTGCTGGCGCCGTCGATAGCGGCGAGTTTCATCTATGTTTTCGTCTTCACGCTCTGGACGCTCTACATCTCGCTGTCCAATTCGTCGCTGTTGCCGACCTATGGGTTCGTCGGCCTGGACAATTACGCTTCGCTCTGGGCAAACCGGCGCTGGAACATCGCCTATACCAATCTCTTCCTGTTCAGCGGCTTCTATATCGTTGGCTCGATGGCCGTTGGCCTGTTGCTCGCGATCGCGATTGACCAGCGCGTCCGCGGCGAGGCGGCTTGGCGCACCATCTTTCTCTACCCGTTGGCGGTGTCCTTCATCGTCACCGGAACGGTGTGGAGTTGGCTCTATAATCCTGTCGACGGTATCCAGGCCTTCGTTCGCGGGCTTGGCTGGACCGACTTCAGCTTCGCCCTGACGGCCAACCGCAACACTGCGATCTATGCGGTGATCATAACCGGTATCTGGCAGTCGTCCGGCTTCGCGATGGCACTTTTCCTGGCCGGTCTGCGGTCGGTCGATCCGGATCTCGTTAAAGCCGCGCAAATCGACGGCGCGTCGGTTTTCCGGACCTATCGGAGGGTCATCCTGCCAACCATCGCTCCGATATTCCTGGCGGTGGCGGTCATTCAGATACAATTCGCCATCAAGACCTTCGACCTAGTGGCGGCGTTGACGCGAGGCGGCCCAGGTGTGTCCACCACCTTCCCCGCCATCTATGTCTACGATCTGATGTTCCAGCGCGGCCAAATCGGCGAGGGTGCCGCCGCGGCGATGATGATGCTCGCGGCGGTCGCGGTGGTGCTGGTGCCTTACTCGTTGTGGATCGTCTGGCGCCGGCGGGCGGAGGGCCGCAATGGCTGAAATTGCTCCCGATGCCAGCTTTGATCCGGCCCGCCCCAATCCGACCGGCTTTGATCCGGAAGCTGCCGCGGCCACGCGCCGGCATTTCTGGAGCCGCTTCCTTGTCTATGCCGTGCTGACGCTTTTCGCGATCGTCTATCTCGTGCCGCTACTGGTGGTGATCTTCAACTCATTGCGCGAGCAGTCGGAGATTGCCCGCAACGGCCTCATCTCCGTACCGCGCAGCTTCCGGTTCGATGCGTGGGCGCAGGCCTGGGGATCCTACTGCGTCAGCGGTACCTGCGAGGGCATGAAGCGCAATTTCTTCAACTCGCTGGCGATGACGATCCCCGCCACCATCATCTCGACCATTCTCGGCGCCATGAACGGCTACATCCTCTCCAAATGGCGCTTCAGGGGTTCCGAACTGATCTTCAATCTGATGCTGCTCGGCGTATTCATGCCCGGCCAGATTTCGCTGATGCCGTGGGCGTTCCTGCTCGGCAAGCTCGGCCTGACCAATTCCACATATGGGCTGGTGTTGATCCACGTCGTCCAGGGCATCTCGTTCACCACCCTGTTCTGCCGCAATTTCTACGTCAGCATACCGGACGACCTGATCAAGGCGGCACGCATCGACGGCGCCGGCTTCTGGCGAATCTTCCGCAAGATCATCCTGCCCCTGTCGCCGCCCATCCTGATTGTCACTGTCATCTGGCAGTTCACCGGCATCTGGAACGAGTATCTGTTCGGCGTCGTCTTCACATCGGGCCAGCAGCAGCCGATCACGGCGGCGTTGGTCGCGCTCACGGCCGGCGGCACGACCGCACGTGCTTACGATGTGATGAGCGCAGCCGTGCTGATCGGCGCGTTGCCTCCGCTGCTGATCTATCTGTTTGGTGGAAAATACTTCGTGCGCGGCCTCACCCAGGGCGCCATAAAATGAGGCGTCGCCCATGTCCGCGTTGATGATCCGCAACCTTCACAAGAGCTACGGCTCGCTCGAGATTCTTGCCGGCATCGATCTCGAGGCTAAGACCGGAGAATTCGTCGCCCTTGTCGGCCCGTCGGGTTGCGGCAAGTCAACCTTGCTCGCCATGATCGCCGGACTGGAAACCGTCACGTCGGGCGAGATATGGATCGGCGACCGGCTGGTGAACTCGGTGCAACCCAAGGACCGCGATATTGCGATGGTGTTCCAGTCATACGCCCTCTATCCCACCATGACGGTGCGCCAGAACATCACCTTCGGCATGGAGAGCCGCGGCGTGCCAAAAGCGGCGCAGGCGGAAGCTGTCCAGCGGGTTGCCGCACTCCTGCAGATCGAACAGCTGCTTAAACGCAAGCCCGGCCAGCTCTCGGGGGGCCAGCGGCAGCGCGTTGCGATGGGGCGTGCCCTCGTGCGCGACCCGAAGCTGTTTTTGTTCGACGAGCCCTTGTCCAACCTCGACGCCAAGCTGCGCGTCGACATGCGTACCGAAATCAAGAAGCTTCACCATCGCGTCGGCAAGACCACGGTGTATGTCACCCACGATCAGGTCGAGGCGATGACGCTTGCATCCCGCATTGCGGTGATGAACCAGGGCTCAGTACAGCAGTTCGACACGCCGAAGCGGATCTACGACCGGCCGACCAACATGTTCGTTGCCGGTTTCATGGGATCGCCGGCGATGAATTTCATTCCCGCCCGGCTTACGGGCTCGACCAGCATCTCGGTACGCGCCGCTGACGGCAGCGACGCCAGCCTCGCCCTTGCCGCGCCGATGCCCGCCGGTGCGCCAAAGGACGTCGTGCTCGGTATCCGGCCGGAACACATCTACCGTTTCACGACCGATCTGAAGTCGCGCAAACCTGCTGTGGCGTCCATGCAGGCGCCGGTCGAATTGGTCGAGCCTACCGGGGCCGAGACGCTTGCCGTGCTCAGGCTGGGTGACCTGGAGATCACCGGCCGTTTCGAGCCGGATGACGCTCCCGTCATGGGCGAGACGATAACGCTCGGCATCGACATGTCGCGCGCCTGTCTGTTCGATCCAACAACCAAGGCGCTTCTGTAGTTTGATGTCCGTACAATTCGCGACTTATCCGAGCTTGACCGATCGGGTCGTGCTGATCTCCGGCGGCGCCTCCGGCATTGGCGCCGATATGGTCCGCGCCTTCGTGGCGAACGGCGCCCGGATAGCCTTTCTCGATGTGCAGGACGAACCAGCGGAGGCGTTGGTGCGCGAGCTCGCTGGTGCCGCCGGGCAGGCTCCGTTATATCTCCATTGCGATGTGACCGACGTCGATGCGCTAAAGGCGTCGGTAGCAGGCGTGCGCGCGCGGCTTGGTCCGGTCGCCGTCCTGGTGAATAACGCAGCCAATGATCAGCGCCATCCCATCGACGCGGTAACGACCGACTATTGGGACCGCAGCTTCGACGTCAATCTGAGGCATCACTTCTTCGCCGCGCAGGCAGTGCATCCGCATATGAAGGAACTCGGCTTCGGCTCGATCATAAACTTCTCCTCCATTGCCTGGCGGTTCGGAGCGGACCAGATGGTGGCCTATGCCACCGCCAAAGGGGCCGTGGTGGCGCTGACGCGTGCGTTGGCGCGGTCGTTCGGACCGGATAACATCCGCGTCAATGCGATCGAACCCGGCGCCGTCATGACCGAGCGGCAGCGCGAGCTGTGGTTCAAGACGCAGGAGGCAGTCGACCAGACGGTGCAGCGGCAATTGATCCGCCGCGTCCTGCTGGGCGAGGAGATTGCACGCACCGTGCTCTTCCTGGCGGCCGACGACAGCCGCATGATCACCAAACAGTCCATAACCGTCGATGCCGGTCTGCGCTAGTGACGCCTCTCCGCTCTCCATTGGAACCGCCAAGCTGATGTTTCGTCTCGGCCTCAACCCTTACGGACTGACCTACTATCTCGGCCTGCAGGGCCGCGGCACGCCGCGGCACAATCCGGACGGCGTGGGGCTGGAAGGCTTCATCACGCTGGCGCAGGAACTGGGCGCACGCACGCTCGAGATCTACGAACCGTGGTTGACCGACTTGACTGACGCCGAAATCGTCGCCCTGCGCAGGCGTCTTGCCGCGCTGGACACCGTCCCGGTGGTGAGCGGCGGACTTCTAGTGGCAGGTCCGCTGGACAACGCCTTTCGGGCTGCGCGCCTGCTCGAGGCGACGACGATCCGTATTGCACTGACGCCTGTCCTGTGCGGCGACCGCAATGCGTGGGGTCCGAAATGGAGCGAGTTCAACGCAACGATTCGCGCTGCCTTGACGGAATGGGGGCCGCGTGCGGCGGCCGAGGGACGCGTGCTCGGCATCGAGAACCATCAGGACTTCGGCAGCGACGAACTGGTTGCGTTCTGCGAACTCGGCGGGCCGGGTGTCGGCATCACCTACGACACCGGCAACACCTTTCCTGTCGGCGAGGCGCCGCTTGCCTTCACGCGCCGGATCGCGCCCCATGTCCGCCACGTTCACCTCAAGGACTATCGCGTCCAGTTCACGGATGAGGGCTACCGCCTGGTCCGCTGCGCGATCGGCGACGGCGCCGTGCCTTTCGCCGAACTGGCAGCCCTCCTTGGCGAGCACCACGACACGCTGACGGCGGTGCTTGAGCCAGGCGCGCTGGAGGCCCGTCACGTTCGCTGTCTCACCGACGACTGGTGGAACGGATATGCGCCGAAGACCGCCCGCGAATTCGCGGCCTGCCTGAGTGCTGCGCGCCTGAACCGCCTCGCGGACGACGCCGACTACCGCACGCCATGGGAGCGCGATGATGACGGTGCGCTCGTTTCGTACGAGCTCGACATGATCCGGCGCAGCGCCGCCAACATGATGAAATTCGATTTCATTGCAATGGAGAAATCAGCATGACTGCCCGAGAACTCAGCGGCCTGACCGCCTTCGTCACCGGCTCGGGACGCGGCCTCGGCCGCGTGATGGCCGACCGCTTGGCCGAACTTGGCGCAAACGTCGCGGTCCACGACTTCGATTGGGCCCGGCCATCTCAATATGGCGAATTCGCGGACCTCGGCGACTCTGCCAGGGGCTTGGAGAAGCATGGGACGCGCATCACCGCGGTTACCGGCAACATCGGCGACAAGCAAGCTGTCGCGGAAATGAAGAGGAAGATCGAAGCGGAGCTCGGCGACGTGCACGTCTTGGTAAACTGCGCCGGCGGCGACATCGGCGCCAAGGGCGTAAAGCCCAATCCCAACAACGCACTGGACATCGACTACGAAGACATCAAGGTTCTAACCGAGAACAACCTCATCGGCACGATGCTGGTCTGCCAGGCGTTCGTTCCGCCGATGGTCAAGCGTGGCTCAGGCTCGGTGATCAACATCGCCTCGGCGGCAGCGCATATCGGATGCTCGCCCGAGGTGGTCTACTCGACGCTCAAGGCGGCTGTCGTCCATTATACGCGCTGCCTCGCCAAGGAACTGATCGACGATGGCGTACGCGTCAATGCGGTGAGCCCCGGCGCCACCAAGACGGCACGGTTCCAGGCGAGCCGCGTGGTCGATCCGCAGCGCATGGATTCGAGCAAGAAATCGCTGAACCGGTATGCGGAGCCTGAAGAGATCGCCGAAGCGGTGGCCTTCCTCGCCGGTCCGCGCGCGCGCTTCATCAACGGGCAGGTAATCCGAGTCGATGGCGGTTTCACAATCTTTCCAGGTTAGGCCGCGATCGTCCATACCGGGTACCGGAAGCAACTTCGCCATCGCGCGCTGTAAATAGCTCCGCCCGAGTTCGGCCAGAACTATGCACTGCATTACAGTCGGAGCTTGACAAAAACTGCGGTATAGCGGGTATATTAATCGAATAATATGACACCATCCATTGTGAGGAAGGCGGGTGGCAAACCTGGGAGGAGACCAAGATGAGCCGCTACAAGTCAGTCGGATTCCTGCACGGCATGGTTTTGGGCGTGGCCCTGACGACCGCGACTGCGGCCCATGCCGAGACCTTGACGCTCTATTGGAACGCCGGCCACGCCTATCAAGCTTATGCCGATGCAATAGCAAAGTTCGAGGCCGATCATCCCGGATGGTCGGTGCAGTGGGAGAAATTCCAGTGGCCGGATATGCGCACCAAGCTGGTGGCGGATTTTGCGGCGAAGAGTCCGCCCGATCTCGTCGCCGAACCCGGCGGCTGGGTGCAGGAATTCGGCCAGCGGAATCTGCTGCGGCCGCTGAACGACTTCATCGAACAAGACGGCAAGGCGATCGGCTATCCCGACGACTGGCAAGCCTATTCCGTCGAGCGCAACAAACTCGGCGACCAGTACTATGGCGTCCAGATCCACCTCACCTGCGCCACCCTCGTGTACAACGTCGATATGCTTAAGCAGGCGGGCTTCGACGCGCCGCCTGCGACCTGGGAGGAGTTCCTGAAGGTTGCCAAGGCGACGACGACCGGCGCCCGCTTCGGCTTCGCTCCCAACCCCAGCATCGGATATTATTCGTCGTGGCTGCTGCAGAACGGCGTAAGCTATTACGATCCCAAGACAAACAAGGTCAATCTCGACAGTCCTGAGGCGATCGAAGCGATCCAGTTCCTCGCCGACCTGATCCACAAGGAAAAAGCAGCGACCAAGCCGGCGGCGGGTGCTGACTATGAGGGTCCGCAAAAGCTGTTCACGGCCAACCGGGTCGCAATGATCATAACCGGTCCGTGGGACGTGAAGCCGATCCGCTCGGGCAACCCGAAGCTCAACTGGGCGGTTGCGCCATCACTCAAGCACAAGGTGCAGGCGACGTTCGCGGGCGGCGTCAGCGTGATGATCCCTAAGGACGCCAAGCACCCGAAGGAGGCCTGGGAGTTGTTGAAGCGGCTCGTCGCGCTCGACACGGAACTGGCGGCTACCAAGGAAGCGGGCATGACGATGCCGCGCAAATCCTGGGCCGAAAACGCCGAGGTTCAGGCCGATCCGGTCATCGGCAGCTTCAGCAAATGCCTGCCTTACGCGCAAGACGTCACCGCCGAGCTGCGCCTCACCGGCAAGCACGCGCGAATCGAGAAGCTTCTGCAAAGTGCGCTCGAGGATATCATCTACAATCAGAAGCCAGCAGCCGAGATTATGCCGAAATTCGCGGCCGAGGCCAACGTCATCCTGGCCAACAACTAGGCCGATGTTTATCAGCGGCAGCACCGATACGGCCGATACGGACATTCGCGTCGGCGCGATGCCGACCCGGCGAGCTGCCCGCTTCAGCCGGCGCACCAGACAAACGCTTCTCGCTTACCTGCTGCTGTCGCCAGCAATCCTCTATTTCTCGGTCTATTTCTTCTATCCGATAGGACTGGAGTTTTGGGCGAGCCTGTACAGCGGCCAGCCGCTGATCGGCGAGAGCCGATTCGCCGGACTGGACAACTACGTTGCTGCCCTCGGCGACGCGCGCGTTCGGCAGTCGCTCTTCGTGACGCTGGCCTTCGCGATAGGCGTCACCGCGGCCAGCATCGCCATTGGCCTCGGACTGGCGGTCGTGCTCAACCGGCCGATCCCGGGGCGCACTCTGATCCGCGCAATCATCTTCTTTCCCTACATCACCTCCTTCGTGATCGTCGCGTTGATGTGGCAGGCAATTCTCGATCCCTACACTGGCATCTTGAACAGCTTCCTTGCCGAGCTTGGGCTGCCGACCCAGAATTGGCTCGGCGACACCTCGACCGCGCTGCCGACCCTCATCGCCATCACGGTGTGGAAGGATGTCGGCTATGCCATGCTGATCTACCTCTCCGCGTTGCAGTCGATCCCGTCCGACTTCTACGATGCCGCATCCATCGACGGCGCCACGCCGACGCAGCAATTCCGCTATCTGACCTGGCCGTTGTTGACGCCGACCACGCTGTTCATCGCGGTCGTCAGCACGATCAGCCAGCTACAGGAGCTGGCGCCGGCCTACCTGATAACCAAGGGCGGACCGGCCGACGCGACGCGGTTCTTCAGCCTGCACGTGTTCGAGGCAGCCTTCTTCGAGCTCAACATCGGCTACGCCTCGGCGCTGTCTTTCCTGATGTTCCTGCTGATCCTGGCCATCACCTTCGTTCAGTTCCGCCTGCTCAACCGCGAAACCACCTATTGAGATTGGCATGACATTCGCAAAAACGCTCCCGTCCTACCTACTGCTGCTCTTCTGCGTGGCGCTGTCGATCTTTCCGTTCCTTTACATGCTTTCGCTGTCGCTGCAGAGCGATGCCGACGTCTTCAGCGGCATTCCGATTCTGATCCCCGAGACGTGGCAATTCACGAATTACATCGACATCTGGCAAAAGGCGCCGTTCGCGCGTTTCACGCTCAACAGCTTCATCATCGCCGGCGGGATTACCTTCCTCCATCTGATCTTCGATCCGTTGATCGGCTACGTCTTCGCGAAAATGGAATTCGCCGGTAAGCGCGTCATGTTTGTCGCGGTGCTGTCGACGCTGATGATCCCATTCTTCATCCGCATGATCCCGCTCTATGTGCTCACCGCGCGGATGGGATGGCTCAACACCTATCAGGGCCTTATCCTTCCATTCGCCATGAGCGCCTACGGAATCTTCCTGATGCGGCAGTTCATCCGTCCGATTCCCGACGAGTTGCTTGACGCTGCACGGATGGACGGCTGCTCGGAACTCGGCCTTTACTGGCGCATCGTGCTGCCGCAGGTCCGTCCGGCACTGGCGACGCTGGCCCTCCTCACCTTCGTGTTCCAGTGGAACGAATTCCTCTGGCCGCTGGTCGCCGTCAACACCACCGAAATGCGGCCGATCACGACGGGACTGACGCTTTTCAACCAGGAATTCTTCACCCAGTGGAACCTGACGGCGACGGGCGGGATCATTCTCTTCATCCCGAGCCTGCTGCTGTTCCTCTTTACGCAGCGCTACTTCGTCCGCAGCGTGATGCTGGCAGGCATGAAATGACCATTCGGAGGCATTGCACCTATGACGTCCCGCCGACCGAACGTGATCGTCTTCTTCACCGACCAGCAGCGTTGGGACACCGTTGGCGTCCATGGCAATCCGCTCGAGCTTACGCCAAATTTCGACCGCCTCGCCGGGACCGGCACGTTCTTGGCGAATTCGTTTACATGCCAGCCCGTTTGCGGCCCCGCCCGCTCCGTCTTTCAGACGGGGCGGTACCCGACTACGACCGGCTGCTACCGTAACGATATCCCACTGCCTAAGAGCGAGCGCACGCTCGCGCATCATTTCGTCGCGGCAGGTTATGACACCGCCTACATCGGCAAGTGGCACCTGGGGTCCGCCGAGCCGGTCACCCAGGAAGAACGCGGCGGGTATCGCTACTGGCTGGCCTCCAACATCCTGGAGTTCACTTCCGGCCCCTTCGACACCGTCGTCCACGACAATGACGGCAAGGCGGTGAAGCTGCCGGGATACCGCGTCGATGCCCTAACCGACGCTGCAATCCGCTATGTCGCATCGAGGGAAGACGAGCCGTTCTTTCTATTCCTGTCCTTCCTCGAGCCGCATCACCAGAACCAGACGGACAACTACCCTGCCCCGCTCGGATACGAGGACAGGATCCGCAAGAAGCTCGCCATTCCCGGCGATCTCGCCGCACTTGGCGGCACGACAGCGGAACATTTCCCCGGCTATCTGGGCATGGTCGCACGCCTCGACGAGGCGTTTGGACGGCTGATCGAGGCGCTCTACAGCCTTGGCCGGCTTGACGACACGATCATCCTCTTCACCTCCGACCACGGATGTCACTTCAAGACCCGCAACAACGAATACAAGCGTTCCTGTCATGAGGCGTCGATCCGCGTGCCGACGCTATTCCACGGCCCCGGCTTCCAGCGCATCGGCATATATGAAGGCCTGGTCAGCCTCGTCGATCTCGCGCCGACCCTGCTCGCCGCGGCCGGCCTGAAAGTGCCCAATTCGATGCAGGGCGTCTCGCTGCTCGACGCACTGCAGGGCGAACGACCGCCGCGCGACGAGATATTCATTCAAATCAGCGAGCACCATGTCGGCCGCGCGTTGCGCACCAGACGGTGGAAATATGAGGTCGAGGCGCCGGGAAAAGACGGCTGGCGGGATTCCGGCAGCGATTTCTATGTCGAGGCGAGGCTCTACGACCTCGATGGCGATCCGAACGAGCTAACCAATCTCATAGCTTCGCCCGATCACGCAGAGACGCGTGCATGGCTGCGAGGCCGCATCGTTGCCCTGATGGAGGAGGCCGGCGAGGCAAGGCCCGAGATCCTTGCCGCCGGACATGGAAGCTGGAATGAAATCCGGCTGAGCGACAGCTGATCATGTCACGTCGCGCAGCGGATCCAACAATGCACGAGAGAAGTTCCGATCGCAGAAAGGCGCCGACCATGGCCGATGTCGCCCGGCGCGCCAATGTATCGACCGCTGCCGTGTCGTACCTGCTCAGCGGCGACAGCACGCGCCTGAAGTTCGTCGGCAAGGAGGCGCGGCAGCGCATCCTCGAGGCCGTCGCTGAGCTCAACTACGTGCAAAACCGCACCGCGCGGCAGCTGCGCCGCCAGCAGGCCGAGCGAATCTGCCTTGTACTGCCTCGTCTCGGCGTGCCGTTCAGCGACCGGATCGCGCAGGATATCCAATCTGCAGCAGCGCTGAGGGGATTTTCGACAATTATCACCGCGGGAGACACCTTCGAGCGAACCGACCGGATCGGGAGGGAAATCGAGAGCGGGCTGGCAGACGGCATTATCGCCGACTGGCAGCATCTCTCCGAGCCCGAGGTGATGGTCTTGGCCGCGCGCCTGGCGGCCGCGGGCCGGCCAGCGGTGATCTTCCATCCGACCATCGAGCCGGCAGGCTTCTCGGTTGTGCGCCAGCATACCGGCAGGGCCGTCTTCGAGGCACTCGACTACCTCTACCGAGCCGGCCATCGCTGCATCGCCTATATGGTGCATGAGCAAGCTGTGGACGGGAGCCGTCTCGCCGCCTATCGCAGCTTCCTGCAAGCACGCGGCCTTCCGCTGCGAGACGACCTGGTGATCGGCGGTGCAGAGGCGCGCAAGGCTGCGTTTGCCAATGCTACGGCGCTGGCCGCCCGCAAGGATCGGCCGACCGCGCTTTTCGTCGAATCCGATCTTGCCGCCGTGACCGCCCTGCACGCATTCGAGGAGGCCGGCCTCTCCGTGCCCGGCGACATTGCAGTCATCGGCTGCGGCAATATCGACGAGGGCGAATTCAGTCATCCGGCATTGACGACAATCGGCCCCAAAACTGCCCACTACGACCATCTTGCCGATCATCTGATCTCATTGATCTCGGCAACACCGGGCGCAATACCTACCCTTTTCAGCGTTTCGTGGCAGTTGGTCCGTCGCGCGTCCGCATGAGCAGGATCGCCGCTATTTGACGCCCACGCTTTCAGGCCAGAGGACCTGGATTTCCTTTGGCAGCGCATCCCGCACCTTTGCCGACTGGCCAAGGTCGATATGCCGTGCAAGCACACGCAGCACTGAGCGTGCCGCATCCTCGGGATCGACAGGACGGGTCGATTTCAATTCATCGGCGATGTGTTGCAGGAACTTCTCGAGCGAGCGTGTCTTGTCGGGCATGTCGGCGGGCCGATAGCGATCATAGTAGGCGCCGCGCACGAGCAGCGGCAGTTCCGCTCCCAATTTGGCCGCCAGTCCGATCTGCAGCCTGTCGCGAAGGGTTCGCAGAACGGCGCCCAATGTATGCCAGGCCACGTGTCGATCCGGACCAAGATCCGCCATGATCTCGTCAAGCCAGATGTTTGTTATTTGCAGCGTTTTGTCAAAAACGTCCAAGCCGGTTGCGCTCATCGTCGCCTCCTCGAAAGGTTCTGCGGGCGAAACGGCGACCGGAGATTATTGTTTCGTGATCCTGTGAAAATCGTCCTGGCAAAGCGGCGGAAACCGGTTCGGTCGGAGAGCCTGTCGGCGTCAGGTCTGCTCGACACTCTGCTTCTGCTGGATTTCGGCGATCTGTCGGAAGCGGCCGTTTTCCACCCCGTTGAGTGCAGTCACAGCGGCCAGATTGTCGCCCTTTTCATCCCACCGCACCGGCTCGCGATAGGCGATTCCCCTGAAACGGATATCGCGCACCGCCGCCAGAACGTCGCGCCGGCTCGGATATCCCTTGGATACAGTGCTGGCGTCTTTGATCGCGGCAAGGAGAAGGCAGGCCGAATCGTAGGCATTCACGGCATAATTGCGCTTCGGCTTCGCCGTCCGACGATCTCGCCAGCTTCGGCGAGCGTCGCTTCCAAGCAATCCCTTCGCGCGTCAACGACGCCCGTTCAACCTTCCCACAGTTGTATTCGGCGCCTGCGTTCCGATCATTAAAGTCGGCCTTGCTGATCCGAAAGGTGGTTGTCCTCCGCCTAACTGAGCTTGTGCTCATCGGTTCCGAACGCCGTCTCAGCAATGAGACCAGTCCTCACGTTGCCCCAGCCCGGGTATCTCTTGACTGACTGAGCGGCCCGCGCCGACAATGGCATTGGGAAGATGGCGGGATGGCGCCCACGGTGTTCGGCACCACTTGGCGATCAAGCTGCGAAAGGGCTGTCATGGATTGGAAGCTGGAACTGGTCCCGGTCCCCGTATCGGACGTCGATAGAGCAATTGCCTTTTATGTTGGGAAGGTCGGCTTTCATCTCGATCACGACCACACCGTAAGCGACGAGATACGTTTCGTGCAATTGACGCCGCCCGGTTCGGCCTGTTCGATTGCCATGGGCAAGGGCCTCGTCGACAGCCCCCCGGGATCCATAAGGGGCCTGCAACTCGTCGTGCCCGATATCGATGAGGCTCACCGGTACCTGGCCGCTCAAGGTATCGAGGTCAGCGATATCAAGGATTTTCCCTGGGGCAGATTTGTCTTCTTTGAGGATCCCGACGGCAACACCTGGTCTGTCCAGCAACTTCCACCTCGCAGCTGAGGTGGCGCGCTGCGGCACGGTCGTGCCCCGACACAGATAGCGCGGAATGCACGGTTCAATTCGAACGCATCCCGGCCTAACGCCTCTTCTCGTCGAAGGCGGCATTCCAATTGTGATAAGGCGCGCGATAGGTGGGGATGCGGTCCTCGACATCGGCAAGCGCTTCGAACGGTTTGTGCGGTTCGGCCTGATACCAGAAGGCGACCGACGAAATGTCGTCCGAGCGGCGATTGGCGTGACCGCGCTCGATGGTCACCCGGATGCGTTTGTGGAAGATGACCGGGTCCTCTATGTGCCAGCGATAGAGCGTAACCGGCTCGGTCCAGTTCGGCCCGCCGGCGGCGATGATGCCGTGATAGGGCGCGCTGTAGTCCTGTGTCGGGCACCATGCCGTGTTGAAATAGTCCTCGGTGCCGGTGCCGTGCAGCGTCGGCGGCCAGGCATCGTTGGCGGCGGGGCCGGTCTCGCCGCGATCGTCGATCAGTTCGGCCTTCGGTCCGATGCGCGGATCGGGCTTGCGCACTGTATCCGGCACGGAAATGCCCGGCTCGCCGTCGACGAAGATCATGTCGTCGCCCTCGCCATACCAGTCCCATAGTGCGGAACGCCGCCGCGAATAGACGGAATAGAGCACGCCGACATAGTGGCCGTGACCTTCCGCCTCCAGGATGGTGTAGTTGCCGTTCCCGTCGGTGTTTTCCCCGCCAAACAGGACCTGCTCGTTGGCCAGCCCCGTCTCGTCTATGCCGTCAGGTCGCTGCTGCCTGTATTGGGCGTGGAAGCGGCCCAGGCCTTCCTCGAGTTCCTCATGCAGTTCGAGATCGACATAGTAATAGAAAAGCAGGTCGTCCTCAGCCTCATTGGTGACGGTGAAGCGCATGTGGCTGGCAAACGGCATCGGAAAGTAGCAGTTGAAGGCCTTGCCATCCTCTGGACTTGCCTGCACCGGCAGGCTGGCAAAATTGCGGGTGCGGGCATGGCCTATGCCGAAGAAATCGCCGATCGGCGTTTCGATGCTCGGATGTGCCTCACCATCCCAATAGGCGCGCAATACGATCTTGCGCAGGAACGCCTCGCTCTCGCAGGCGAGCGTCGCCCAGATATGCGTGACGATGCCGGCACCGTCATGCTCGGCAATCACCACCGTCTGGCCGGGTTCGATGTGCAGCCGGTCGTCATTGCCGCCGGTGCGGTCGTAGCTTGAGAACCGGCGGGTTTTGGCGTCGCGCAATTTGGCGAGCCCGCGAAGCGGCGACAGGCCGGCATTATCCATGTGTTTCTCCTCTTGCTTCAGCGGTTATTTCAGGCCGCTTGTCTTGATGGATTCCATGATCTGGCGCTGGAAGATCACGAAGAGGACCAGCATCGGCACGGCGACGATGGTCGAGGCGGCCATGACATAATTCCAGGCGGCGGCGTACTGGCTCTTGAAGTTCGCAATGGCTACCTGCACCACCCAGAGGTTGAGGTCCGATGTGATCGTCAACGGCCACAGGAAAGCGTTCCAGTTGGCGAGGAAGAACAGGATCGCCAGTGCCGACAGGATCGGCCGGCTGAGCGGCAGGATGATGCTCCAATAGATGCGCCAGTAGCCGGCGCCGTCCATGATCGCGGCTTCTTCCAGTTCCCTGGGCAGCGACAGGTAATATTGCCTGAGCAGAAAGATGCCGAACGCGTTGAAGATCGCCGGAATGATCAGCCCGGCATAGCTGTCCAGCATGTGCAGCGTCCGCGTCAAAATGAACAGCGGCACGATGATGACTGGCAGCGACACCAGGAAGGTCGAGAACATGGCGAGGAACAGAATGTCGCGGCCCGGAAAACGCAGCCGTGCGAGCGAATAGCCCGCCATCGAATGGAAGAACAGCGCAGCAACCGTCACCGTCGCCGACACGAAGAACGAATTGAAGAGATAGCGCAGGAACGGCACCTCGGTCAGCACATAGAGGAAATTGCCGAGCGTCGGGCGTTCCGGAATGAGGCTCGGCGTGAAGACGTCGCTCGCCGGCTTGAGCGAGATGACCAGCATCCAGACAAGCGGGAATACCGTCATCAGGCCAAGTGCGGCGGTTGCCAGCATCCAGGCAAGTCTCGCCGCTCGTATCTGCGAACGGCCGGAAGGAGTTCGGCCGTCAGTCATGCTCGAAACGTCCGCCGCGCGTCAGCACGAAGAAGAAGACCGTGACCAGCATCAGCGCCAGCACCAGCAGCGATGCCATTGCCGACGCATAGCCGAAGGCGCCGAACTGGAACGCCTGCTTGTAGATGTAGATGATCAGCACCGAGGTCGAATTGACCGGCCCGCCTTTGGTCATCACATAGATCAGGTCGAAGACCTGGCCGCCGGCGACAGCCGCGACGAGCGAGACCAGGAGGACGAAGAAGCTGGTCGGCTTGAGCAAGGGCAAAGTAATGTACCAGAAGCTTGTCACCGGCCCGGCACCGTCGATCTTTGCGGCTTCGTAGTACTCTGCCGGGATGTCCTGGAGCCCGCCGAGGAAGATCAGCATGTAGAAACCCATCAGGAACCAGACGCTGACCAGCACCAGCGTGAACAGCGCCAGATTTGGATCGCCGAGCAGCGAAATTCCGCCGAGGCCGACGAGCGGCGCCAGCCGGCTGACGATGCCGACCTTTTCGACCAGCATGAGCTGCCACACGAGCGCCACCACGACCAGGCTGACCATCTGCGGCGCAAAGAACATCGAGCGCATGACCGCGTTGAAGCGGTTGGTCTTCTGCACCAGAAGCGCCAGTCCCAGTCCGGCGACGTAGAGCGCCGGCACCAGCATGACGGCATAAGCTACCGTCACCTTCACGGACGACCAGAACAGCGGGTCGCCCCACATGCGCCTGTAATTGCCGAACCCGACGAACCTGTAGCCGCCGAAGCCGTTGACCTCGAAGAACCCGACGGCGAGCGACAGCAGCATCGGCACGCCGACGAACACCAGCAGGCCAACCGCATCGGGCAGGACGAACAGCCATGCGGCGCAGCGCTCCCTTTGCTTGGCGGTGAGGCCGCGGGCGGAATTCGCGCCCGCGGCTGGCGGTTTCATCTGATCCATGCTGGAAAGGGCCTAAAGGATCGGCGCGCCGGAATAGGAAGCGAGGAACGCATCGAGTTGCTGACTGGCCGTCGTCGCCGCCTGCTGGGCATCAACCCCGCCAAGCTGTGCCGACTGGATGGCGTCGGAGATGATCTTGTAGGCCTCCGGCGGAACCCGCGGCTCGGCGCGCGTCCCCGGATGGATCTCCTTGGCGAAGGTGCCGAACTTGCCGGTGCTGAAGACATCGGCGCCGGCCTTCAGCGCGCTGTTGCGCGGCGGCATGTCGCTCTTGGCGACAGTGCACCAGTTGACGACCCGGTCGATCGATGCCGGATCCATTGAGGCCAGCGCCCAGGCGCAGAACTGGGCGGAAGCATCCGGGTTCTTGCCTCCGGCATTGGCGACAAAGGCCCAGCCACCGCCGACGGTGACGTATTTGCCATTGGCCGGTGTCGGCAATTTGAAGATGCCGTAGGGCACGTCCTTGGCGTTGTTGTCCATCGCCGAAATGCCCCAGATGCCGCAGTTCTGCATGGCGCACAGCCCTGCCCCGAGATTGGCGACTATGTCGAAGCCGCCGCCGACCACCTGACGCGGCGCCACGCCGGTATTGATGGCATCCTGCCAGAGTTTCAGCGCCTGGACGGTGGCCGGCGAATCGAAGGCGCTCTTGCCGTCCTTGCCCTGGAATTCGCCGCCGCCCTGCCACAGGAACGGATACCAGGTGAAGTTCTGGTAATAGCCGGGAGTCGTTTCGAACAGCACGCCGTAGCGACTGGGCGTCGTCAGCTTTTTGGCGATCGCCAACAGCTCGTCCCAGGTCTTCGGCACGTCGTTCTCGTTGAGCTTTGCATCCTCGAACGCTTTGACCGAATAGTAGAAGGCCATCGGCTCGACTTCCATCGGCACACCGTAGATCTTGCCGTCCACCATGCGGTTGGCGATGACGCTTTCCGGGAAATCGGCTTTGGCGGCATCTTCGATATGCGGCGTCAGGTCGGCAAGCACGCCGCCATTGTAATAACGCAGGAAATCGCCGGGGCTGATGAGGAAGATGTCAGGGCCCTCGCCCGACGCGAAGGCCGTTGCCAGCTTGGAACCGGAGATGTATTCGCTGTTGACGACATATTCGAGCTCGACCTTCTGGTCGTGGCCGTCGTTCCAGTCGGCCACCAGCTTTTCGAACCACTGGACCTGCGGCTTCACGTCTCCGCCAGGCGCATAGAACTGCCAGAATTTCAGCGGCGCTTCCTGAGCGCGCACGGCCATCCTGTTGATGAACGGGAAGCCTGTGAGGCCGGCGGCAGCGAAAGTGGCGCCGCCCTGGATCAGCCGACGGCGGTTCAGGCTGGCCAATGGCCGGTCGCGGGTCGTTTTGTCAGTCATCAATTCCTCCCTTGGATGTTGTTCGGTCGAACGTTGGCGAAGGGACCTCCGTTCCCTTTGCCGGCGTCTGGCGTCACGCGCTGTCGAATGGGCTCAACGCGCATGGGATCACTTCGGTGCGCGGCGCGCCCTCGACTTTGCCACCCAGCCGTTCGAGCAGCATTTCCGTGGCGCGCTTGGCAAGCATTGTCGGACTGTTGCCGACGCGGGTCAGCTTCGGCCTGACATATTCCAGTTGAGGCAGGTCATCGAAGACTGCGATGGCGATATCCTGAGGGATATTGATCCCATGGTCGTAGAATTCGGTCAGCGCACCGGAGGCCATTAGATAATTGGCGAAGAACATCGCCGACGGCAGGTTTCCGCCGTGCTTCTCCCTGAGCCAGGTGACCGCTTCCCGCCCTGACGGGGCAAGATAGCTTCCCTCGAACCGCAGATCGGCGGAGATTGGCACGCCATTGTCGGCGAGCCCTTTTTCGAAGCCGGCGGCACGCGCCATCGCCTCTTTGAAAAAGGATGGCCCGGTGACATGGGCGACGCGGCGGTGGCCCCTCTTCGCCAGATACTCGCCCATCAGATAGCCGCCGCCGAAATCGTCCAGCTGGACGCTGTCGACAGCATGGTTCGGCAGATGGCCGATGAAGACGGCGGGCAGATCGAGGCTGAGCAGTTCGCTGTGCATGCCGTGCAGCGCGAAGTCGGCAACGATGACGCCGTCGACCCGCTTGCGCCCTATCTGGCGCAAATACTCGCGGCCGTGATCCTGTGAATGTCCGCCCGGCACGTCGGTGTTGAAGATCAGCATGTCGAGGCCGACCACTTCGAGCGTCGACTGCGCCGTTTTCACCAGCTCCGGATAGAACGGGTTGCGGATGTCCGGGATCAGCATCGCGATGATGTTGGTGCGGCCGGTGCGCAGACTTTGCGCCTGCGGGTTCGGCGTGTAGCCGAGTTCGTCGATCGCCGCCTGTACGCGTTCACGCAGCGATTTCGATACCCGGTCCGCATGGTTGATGACATGCGACACGGTCGTGCGCGACACGCCCGCTCGCGTGGCAACTTTGGAAATCGTGCTCATGGTGACAGGTTATGAGCACATGAATGCATTTGCAAATCGATTTTACCGATGTCTCGCAAATTAGGGCCATCAGGCGGATTGCGCAAAATGCCAAAAGAAAAGGCGGGACTGTTAAGCCCGGCCAAGTGTGAAGGTCTATAACCTCCAGAGGGGAACGCGCCGGACGCAATGGGAGGAGACATCCGACGCAATTCGCATATGGGTCTGTATTGGTGGCGTTTCAACGATGCGGCAGTAGACCAACGGCGTTGCTGCCATAGAGCCAGAAACGCAAAGCATTCGAAGGGGGCGGTGGATCGCAGCTGCCAGTTGGACACAAAGGTCGCCGAATGCAGGGTGGCTCCTGGCATAGGGACTTCAGTCTGTAGGCCTATCGACCAAGGACCCGCACAGCCAAACTTTGGTCCGAGGCTGCTATCGCAAAAGCCCGAAATGCGAGAGTTTCAGGAACTGAGTTCCGAGGAGCCCCGTTGCGATGCCGACTGTTACAGGAGGCCGCCATGGACCCGAGCATTCACCAGGCACGTTGGCTGCTTTTTCCGTTATTTGGCCTGTGTTTCGGGATCGCGGCCATTGGATTTATTGTTGGCTGACAGTGGGAACTCGGCGCTATCGCGGAGAGACGCAACCACGGGAAGGCAAAAGGCTTGCGCAGTAAATAGTCCCTTCCTGCGCTAGCGAGACCCACCAGTTACCATCGTGGGACTGGTGGGCCTTGACGTTCCGGACGCAAACCATTGTTTTAAGCATCACACGAATTCGAACAGGAGGCAGTACGACAGAGCCGTATGATTAAGGGGAGTTCCGACATGCGACTGGCAAGTTCATTGATGACGACCCGGAAACGAAGGACCGGATCTTCACGAGGACGTCGTGTCGGCATTTCTGTAGTCGTCTTGACCTTCATTCTCGTCGTAAGCCCCTATCGCGTCGTGTTCGATGGATCATCGCAGCCGCTCGGCCCGCAGGCTGCCTGGGCCAAAGATGGCGGGAACGGCAACGGCAATGGCGGGAACGGGAACGGGAACGGGAATGGGAACGGCAATTCGGGCAATTCGGGTGGAAACTCCGGCAATTCGAACTCGAACGCTGGTGCCGGCAAGGGCAAAGCAAAGTCGCAGGACGACAATCTCCCTGATCCCGCCCCTGCGGTAAACCCCGATAGCAAGCCAAAACTCTTTGTCAACGCATCCACAGGAGACCGGGTCGAGGTGAGCGGCCCGAGCATTGGCGTGGTGCATTCGAACGGACTCAGCGAACGCATCGACAGCGACCAATATGAAATGCGGGATGCCGAGGGCCGCATCATCATTCGGCGCCTGGCGACGCGTTCCGATCGGGACAGGTTGCTTGGAATGATCAACTGAGGGCCAGTTCACATGGCCGCGCAGTGCGGCAATTTCGGCTCAAGCATGATCGCGAACAGGCGGATGGCGGCGCTCAGTCGCGTCGCGCAAGGTCATGGCAGCTTCGGTCCTGTTGCTGACGTTGAGCTTGGCCAGGATTCGCGTCATGTGGTGCTTTATCGTCTTTTCATGGAGGTTCAGCCGAAGCCCGATCCGCTTGTTGCTCAGTCCCGCGGCAACCAGCGTCAGGATCTCCCTTTCGCGGCTGGTGAGGTCGGCAAGTCCGTCAGCTTTCGCCGGCTCTTTTGATTGAGCCGAGAGATCGGCCAACAGGCGCGCCGACAATTGTGGACAGACATATCGTTCGCCCGACGCTACCGTGCGCAGGATCGCAGCCAACGTCCTCGACCCGACCCCCTTCAGAACATAGCCCCTTGCCCCGCTCTGCAACGCGGTCATCACGTGCTGGTTTTCTTCCGAAACGGTCAGCATCACAATTTTCAGTGCCGGATACCGCTCAAGGGCCGGTCCGATCACGCCAAGGCCACCTCCAGGAACCGAGATGTCCATCAGCAGAATGTCGGGCCGCTGGTCTTCGATTATCCGCAGGGCATCGTCTCTGCTGCTTCCTTCACCGACGATCTCGAACCCGCCGATCTGATCGAGCGTGCGCACAACGCCTTCCCTGAACAGCGGGTGGTCGTCGACGATGGCGAGCTTGATGGCTACTGTCATGTCTGCCCCATTTCAACGATGTTGAGGGCCATTCTTACGACTGTGCCACTCTGTGAGGAAGTCACGGTAAACTGGCCCCCGAGGCTTTCCACCCGCTCGCGCAGCCCAACGAGTCCCAGCCTCTCGGGACGCACGATTTGCGGGTCAAAGCCAGCGCCGGCGTCGGCCACTTCGATACAAACGCGCTCGCCGTCGAAATGTTTCTCGACCGACTGACCTTCACCTCCGGCATGACGGAATCCATTGTTCAGCGCCTCCTGGACGAAGCGGAAGATGCAGATCTTGGCCGCCGGCGACAACGGCGCATGGCCGCCGGTCATCGATAATCTCACTTTGACGCCGGTTCGTTCTTCGTGCGCCTGTACGGCTAGCTGGAGAATTTCACCCAGTTCGGCATGCTCGATATGCGGCAGGACAAGGCCCTTGCTGATGCTCCTGATCTCGCGCATGGCATCGTCCAGATGTGCTTTGATGGCCAGCAATTCCTGTGCACGCTTCGATTGCGGCGTAGCGGGATCGGCAATGACGGGGCTGTCGATCCCCAGCGCCGCGAGAGCAACCAATTGCGCGGGGCCATCGTGCAAGTCCGCACCGATGCGCCTGAGATAGCGTTCGTTAAGTGCGGTGGCACGCTGCGAGGCACGCTGCACCCGCAGCCTCAACAGTCTGTTTTGCGCAAGCAGATCGGAAAGCTCGGCAATGCGCTGCTTCAACGAGCGGCTCTGCGAACTGATCATGCGGCTGCCACGGAACACGATTGCCGACAGCCCGAGAAAGAAGGCCGCTGTGACGGCGGCAACGTCCAGCCAGGTTCGAATGAGCGCCTGATGCAGGTTTCTTTCAAAATCAGTGGCGACCTCGTAGAATTCCGAAACGGCCACCACTTCCCCCGACCATGGCTGCAGCACCGGATTGTAGATCTCGAGGAGATGCAAGCCGCTGGCCCTTTCGGCCTCGCTGTCCGGATCGTCGAGCTTGTCGAACTCCGAAACCATTTGGCCTGCGAATGCCGTCCGGAGATTGTCGCTGGGTTCAAAGCGCTTGCCGATCAATGTCTTGTCGGTCGAATACAGGATGGTTCCGTCGCGACGCCAGAGCTTGAAGGATTCGAGCCTTGTGCCGAGTGCCCCTTGTCCCAGCGTTTCATCGAGCGCATGGGCGACGCTCTCGTCGAGCACTTCGCTCTTGCGCATATCCGGTAGCAGCGGCGCGATAACGCTGTCCACGTAAAGAGCCGTCGCGGAAGCCGAATTCTGCGTGACCACGGTTTCTATATGGTTCGTGACGGAAATCCCCACCACCACCATGGCTGACAGGGAAAATAGACCGCCCGCGAGCAGGAACTGCGTTGCCAGCGACAGCGCATTCCAACGGTCAACAAGGCTTGTCAGCCTGTGTGGCTTGGTGTTCCGAATGGCCCGCTCGGCAGCACGCCGCACCAGTGGCGCGATTCTGGAGAGCCGGCTAATCCGTTGTCGAACGTCGCTGAAAGACGCCATCCTAGGTGTGTAACCGATCAATCGCGATGGAACTAGGGCCTGATGAGAGGGCGAACAGCGTATCCGGCGCTTTTTTGGGCAAACCGTCTCATTGCGTCGTTCGGTAAAGCTCGGACGCGGCCTGCTTCAGTGCCGCCCGTCCATCCGGCCTCAGATACATCATGTGCCCGCCCTCCAGCACCTCGGTGCGAATGGGCTTTGCGCCGGCAAGCGAAGGAATTTGACCAAGCAGGTAGCGCGAGCCCATGTACGGCGTCACCAGGTCGCTGTAGCCGTTGACGATCAGCACGCCGAGGCTGGGGTTTAGCACGCGCGCCTGTTGAAGGTCGTCCATGACACCCGCATAGCCCTGACGCGTCGCGCTCGTCCCATAGTCCCAATTGCCGCTGACTTCACGGTTGAGAAGCCGATAGCTGATATCCGTGCGGAAGTTCAATTCATCACGCACATAGCCGACGAAAGCGGAGGTGAGCGCCGGCACGCTTCGGTCGAGCACCGGATCGGGACCCTCGACTCCCAGGCTCTCTGGCGCCACGTCCGCTGTCGCGATGTTGCCGTCATAGGCGCTGAGAACATTGCCCTTTGCCCGTGCAAACTCCTTGGCGAACAGCCCTATGGGAATGCGTGCAAAGTGCCGCTGGACGAGATCGAGTGGCAGACCGGTGATTGCGGCGACACGCTGGCTCGCCAGGCGTCCACCCTGCTCCAGCCCACCTGCCAGCGCGGCCAGATAATCGCCGAGCGCATAGCGTTCGACTTCCGCCAGCCGCTCCTGCAGGGCCGGGCCGGAAACGCCTTCGCTGTGTAGGCGCACTGCAGCCAGCGACGGCAGTTCCAGCGCCCAGTGGAGCGGCTGGAACTCGTCCGGGCGCACCAGCGTGAATTCGAGCGCCGGCGAAATCAGCACGACGCCACTCGGGCTGATGCCGATGTCTTCCTGAAGCTTCCTGGCGAGCAATGCTGCTCGAAAGCCGCCATAGCTTTCGCCAGCCAGGAAGACAGGCGATGCCGTACGGTTCGTCTGCGCCAGATAGAGCCGGATAAACGCGCCTATCGACGCGGCGTCCTGGCTGACGCCCCAGAAGCTGTGTGCTTCCGTGCCGGGCGCTTCACGGCTGTAACCGGTTCCAACAGGGTCCACAAAGACCAAGTCGGTCATGTCGAGCCAAGTGTCGGGGTTGTCGAACAGCCTCTGCGGCGGCGGCAGGAAACTTCCATCGGCCGCCGTCGCCAGGACCCGCGGACCGAGCGCGCCGAGATGAAGATAAGCGGAAGCTGCTCCCGGACCGCCATTGAACACGAAGGTGATCGGGCGCCGCGGATCCGGTCCCGTTTCTTTCCCGGAATGCAGTGCATAGGCGATGTAGAAAATCTCGGCGGTGATATCGCCTTTGCCGGACGGCAATGACAGCGTGCCGGCCTTGGCCTCGTAATCGAGCGTGCGTCCGGCTATGAGGATCGAATGATCGGAAGTCTGCGGCGGTGGCAGGAGCGAGAGAACCCCGCCTGTGGGCGGCGGCCGCTGGGCCGTCTCCGCGTGACCCACCCCAACTCCGGCAACCAACAGCAGAAGAGCGAGGGCGATTTCTTGCAGCTTGATAGGCATGACGTCTCCGGAGCAATTGGCTGGAAACTAGCACACCGTCGGCCGAACCAAAGTCACAGCACCGTGCGCCAGTACATCTGACAAGAAGAGGGGTCGGATTTGGAAATCCGATGCCCAGGGCGGAAGATAGGGCGCGAGGGTCACGGCGGCAGCCTTAACCTCTTCCAGCAGATGCGTGCGGCGGAATGGCGGACCAAACGACTTCGTGAATTTTCTGCCGGTTGACTCGATTGGCCCACTTCCTAGGTTGGCATTCGGGGCTCCCGTGCAATCCGAAGTTGGTATGACATCTTTCCACACCCGAAAGCTTGCCTTTCTCCTTCTATCGGCAAGCGCCCCCATCCTGTCTTCCTGCGTCATGCCCGACGACACGTCGAGCACTGCGAAGGAAGACGCCACGGCGGCGGCAGCCCGCAGGGAGATGGTCGGCCTTAGCGAGGCGGACGTTCGAATGTGCGCCGGCTTTCCGACCGCCACTGCCGATGTCGGCAAATCCGGCCAGATCTGGACCTATCAGCGCGTCGTTCAACGCGGCAATCTCAACATTGTCGTTCCGACCGTGGCCATTGGCCCCGTCCCGGCGCTGGGAGGTTCCGTCAACGTCGCCCCCGGCGGCTATTGCAACACGCAAATTCGAATGGTTGACGGTCATGTTGCCGAGGTTGCCTACGCCGGCGACAACAACCTGCCGAACAACCGCGATGCGCTCTGTGTCAGCACGGTAGACGCCTGTGTCGCCTACGCCCGTCAGTATCATCCAGGCAGGACAATGGGCAGATAGCGGGATGAGTGGCATTGCCGCTGATCTGAACGCCTGAGATTTCTGGTTTGCCGGCTAGTGACTATCCTCGATCCCGATCGAGCATCACCGATTTGACCTGACATTCCCCGCTCTCAACCGCCGACCCCATCGCGAATAGTGGAGAAATAGCGGTCGGTTCCGACCTGCCCGCCCTTGAGGGCAATTTCCAGCCCATCGATCGCCTTAATGCTTGAATGCGCCACACAAAGTGGCGAGCCCGGCGATGCCGGCAGCGGCATTCGCACAGTCAGCGCGTCGACGCCCATCTGGCCAAGTGCATGGCTCGACGTGTCGCCGCCGGCGATGACCACGCGCAGTAGCTTCTCTTGAAGCGTCAGTTCGCGGAGAACCTCGCCAAGGCCGCGGCCGAGCTTATGGCGGGCGCCTTCCCGGAGATCGATTTCTGCACCGCGGTCGGCCGCAGGTCCGAGCGCGGTGTAGAGGATGACGCTGCGCCCGGCCCGTAGGCTGGAGCGGCCGGTCGCCACCGCGCGCGCAATCGCGTCGTTCGAAGCCTCAGAAACCAGTTCGACCGGGTCGAGCTCGATCCCGTCGAAGCCGTCGGCCAGAGCATGACGGATCTGTCGTTCCGTCGTCGGCGAGCAGCTCCCCGAGACCACGGCGATCCTGTCGGCAGCGCCCGGCGGCGAAAAGGCGGATTTGGTATGCACGATCCGGTTCGATGCCCATTCGACCAGCAAGGCATATTCGATGCCTGAAGAGCCGACGACGAAATAACCGCCCGCCTTGCGAGCGCGCCAAATCTCCTTGCCGGCAAGTGCCTGGGTTTCCAGGCTATCGACATCGACAAGCACGATACCTGAGCCATTCTCCACAAGCCGGTCGAATGCTTTCGACCGCGACGCAGACTGCAGCGTCGCCAGGTCGACCAGGCCCGAGGCGAGGCTGGTCTGGCGCGACAGATGGATCAGTAGGTCGGATTCGTCCATCGGCGTGGTCGGATGGCGGCTCATCACGGGATGGCGGTCGATGCGGAAATATTTTTCGCGATAGGCCGCGAACAGATGACCGAAGGCGGTGTAGCGCTTCAGCTGCGGCGCGCCGACCACCAGCGGCACGCCGTCTTGCCGGAAAACCGAGCGGCCGATTTCGATCGCCCGGCCGATGCTGCCGATTGCCGGGCTGGAATCGAAGGTCGAGCAGACCTTGTAGTGGCAGATCTCGGCGTTGACGGTCTTCAGCCAGGCGAAGGCATCTTGCAGATGCGTGTCCATCCACTGCGGCGTCTCGCTGCGGCTGGTGCCGGCCAGCCCGAGGGCGCGGCAATGCGCAAATTGCGAAAGCAGCGCCTCGTCCGGCTGGCGCATGAACAGGACGGTCGGCACGCCGCCGAGCTCGAGCGCCTCCATAACGTCGGTCGAGCCGGTCAGGTCGTCGCCATAGTAACTCAGAAGCAGGTTTTGCATGGCGTCAGGCCGCCTCGCCGCCGCCGAACTTCTCGATCGACCGCGCCAGCTCGACATGGCTCAAGGCATAATCCGCCAACGGAATGTCTTGGACCGCCGCCTGCCAGGCCTGCTGCACGGCGCGCACGCCGGCGCCCGGCCCGTCCGGGTGGCTGACGATGCCACCGCCGCAGAGATAGAGAAGATCGACCGTCCGGTCGGTTCGCTGGAAGGTTTCAGGCGCCTGCCCGCCCCACTGGCCGGAGCCGGCGACCGGCAATGCGCAATCGGCCGGCGAAAAGATCGGCGTGGTCACCGCCTTGAAGGATTCGACGAAGGACCAGTCGGGTTCCCAGTATTTCGAGGCGATGCCGTTGATCTGGAACTGGTCGACGCCGAGCAACCGCCAGAACTGCTGCCAGACCTTGAAATCCATGCCGAGGCCGGGATGGCGGGTGAGAATGTCCCAGCCATTGCGGTGGGCATGGAGCACCAGGCTGGAGCGCTTTCGGAGGTAAGCCATGCCACCAAAGCCGATCGAATTGATGTTGACCACCGCGCAATTGCCGCCGGCCTTTGCCACCAGATCGTGGTTTCGCATCATCTCGTCGGGATCGGCATGTGAAATGCCGAAGGCATACATGACCTTCTTACCGGTCTTCTGCTCGTGGTCGAGGATCAGCGGCATGATTGCCCTCACTCGCTCCGACAGCGGTGAATAGGCCGGGCTCATCAGCTTCTCGTCGTCCTTGATGAAGTCGACGCCGGCGGCAATCAGCTCTTGCGCCATTGCGGCCGTCTCGTACGGGCGGAGTCCCAGCGCCGGCTTGACGATGGTCCCGATGATCGGACGATCCGCGACACCGGTCAGCCTGCGGCTGCCCGTGACGCCGAATTGCGGGCCCGGATGCGCGCCCCGGTACTCCTCGGGTAGCTTCATGTCGACGACACGGATGCCGGACAGGCCCTTGATCGAAAAGGTGCCGCCGATGGCGATGGTCATCAGCGCCGACAGGTCGGTGCCGATGGCGTCCAGCGGAAAGGCGATATCGATGTCGGCGCGCTTGACCGGGCCGTTGCGTGCTTCGGGGCTTGCTCCGGAACCGGTTTCGGGAAGGGACGGCCGGTCCGCGTCCGGCAGATGCCGTATCGCCAGGACTCGCGCTGCGACCCTGGCCTTGAGCTCTTCGGTCTCGCCGGCCAGCGCGACGAAGGTTCCGGTCGACTGGTCGCTTGCAATCTTGGCCGCCAGCGCCTCGATATTGCCGGGCGTTTCGATGCGATAGGTAAGAACAATCATATTCGCGCGGCCTGCCGGGGAGGTTTCGAAAAAGGTTCCTTGGCCCTCGAAATCTGGTATAATGAGTACATAAGCATTGCAAGCCCTATCCGGCTTGGCGGTAAGGGCGAGCCGGCAGCAGGCGTTCCGGAATTCACGGCGGAAATGCTAGATAGGGGCCGGTCAAAGGAGTGATTCGCGACGATGAACCGTTCGGAGCCGATCGTCCGGCGCAAGCTTTCCGACGAAGTATTCTTGAGACTGAAGCGCCTGATCACCAGCGGCGAATTGCTGCCGGGTGACGACATGCCGTCGGAGCGCGAATTGATGGAGCGCTTCGAGGTCGGCAGGCCGGCGATCCGCGAGGCGATGCAGGCGTTGAGCAATATGGGGCTGGTCGCGATCTCGCATGGTGAGCGTGCCAAGGTGCTGCAGCTCACCGCCAAGTCGATTATCAAGCAGGTCGACGGCGCAGCCAAGATCATCCTGTCGTCATCGAAGGACACGCTCGAGCACCTCAAGAACGCGCGCATCTTCTTCGAGCGCGGCATGGTCAAGGAAGCTGCAGAAAAGGCCACAGCCGAGGACGTGCAGCGGCTGCGGGAAACGGTCGCCGAGCAGCGCAGCCATCGTGGCAACTCGGAAGCCTTCATATCCGCCGACATGAAATTCCACACACAGATCGCGGCAATATCCGGCAACCCGATCTATGTCGCCGTCAGCGAGGCAATGCTTGGCTGGCTAAAGGAATACCACACCGAAATGCTGATCTGGACCGGCAAGGAAAAGTTCACGCTGACCGAGCACGAAGAGATCGTCGGACGCATCGAAGCCAAGGATGCGGATGGCGCCGAGAAGGCGATGATCAAGCACCTCGAACGCTCGCGCGCGCTCTACGTGATGAATTCCGGCAACTGAAAATCAAGTGCAGGTCACGACCGGCGTCGCGGTCGGACCTTGTTCTCGGCCTACTGGCTGACCACAGATCAGCCTGAGCCCGGACCGACGCAGTTTTATGTTGCCGTCTGAATCCGGTGTATGTGCCGCGTTGTTTTCATTCAGCGATTTCAGCATTTGCATCTTCCCAGCCATGGGCTTCCACGGGCCGCTTCGTCCGCAGCCCGCATAGGCTCTCCTGGAGGCGCCCCGCTTGTTCTGGAACTGGCAATTCTTGCAAAGACTATGCTAGACTTGCCGCACGGCGAGAACGACACCGGGAGAACCGCAATGCCTGGCAGGAGCCTCCACGTTGTGATCTGGCTGCCGTGGAATTTCTATTCGGCCGTCGTCTCGACGCTCGTGGAAATGTTTCAGCTTGTGAATGACGTCTGCCGTTCACAGGTTCTCTCCTGTGAATTCGTTTCAAGAGGCGCGCCGTCGGCATCAAGCACAGGAATTTTCTTCCCGACGAAGGCTCAACCATCCCGGAAAATGGATGTCCTGATTCTCATTGCCATGCCGGGTGTCGAGATTCCGGAGCTTCTGCGCTCGCTCGACGAGGAGAGTGAACATTCAAAACCGCTGATCGCGCTCGCGCAACAGCAGGACGCAATCATCGCAGCACATTGCGGCGCGTGTTATCTGCTCGCCAATTCGGGATTATTGGACGGTAAACGCGCAACGATATCCTGGTGGCTGAAAGCCGAGGCAAGCCGCCGGTTTCCGCAAGTGCGATGGGACGCTTCCCGCCTGCTCATTCGCCAGGACCGCCTTTACACATGCGGAGGCGGGTTTTCCGGACTCGAACTCGCCAGGGCTTTGCTGATCGATCTGGGCTTCTCGAAGGAGGAGCGGATCATTCGAAAACTTCTGGTTCTTCCTCCGCCGCGCAAATTCCAGAGTCCCTACGAATTTTCTCTCGACGAAATTTCGAACGAGGCCAGCCCATTCGAGAACAAGCTGCGCGAGCTCTCGAACGACAAGATGTCGGAAATCGATCTGAAATTTCTGGCAACCGAATTGGGCATGTCTTCGCGAACCCTGTCTCGCAGATTTTTCGACGAACTCCAGACAACGCCGGGAAAATGGATCCAGGAAAGGCGGCTGGAGTTGGCAAAATCCATGCTTGAGGAAACGAAACTGAGCGTTTCAGAAATTTGCTATCGGGTGGGATATCAGGACGTCGCCTCGTTCAGCCGTCTTTTTTCCAAGACAACTGGAATGGCACCAGGCGAGTTTCGAAAGCAGATCCGGTGACAAGTCGGCAACGGAAGTGCTGCCGCTACGGGCAACTGCTGCCGAAGTGCGGCTATCCAAGAGCCTCGGCAAATGACTTCAGCCGATCCGGACGATTGCGTAGGGTGTCATCACAAGATGGTCTCGGCCCGACGTGTCTCGCGGAATCTTGCGCGACATTCGTCCATCCCAGATATTCAGAAAACCCTGATCGGAGCCGAGCCCGGAAACATCGACCGGAAAATCGTCCGGGGTAAGGTTCGCCAGCCAGACGATGATCTTGCCTGTCTGGGAGCGGCCGGCAAGTGCCAGCACCCGCCTCTCATCGGTCGTTGTCACCGCCACATGCGCATGGCCGGCCAGATCGCAAAGTCCTTTCACCGCGTGGAAAATCGGCCGGGGTGCACCTTCTTCGACAGGTTCGCCCGACGAGGCCAGTACGCCGAATGGTCCGGTGAAGCTGCAGAGCGTGAGCATTTCGAGCCCGGCCGGCGCAACGCGCGCGGCATAGCCGATCGTCCATGCGGCCCCGAACAGCCCGGCATGGCGAGGGTCGCGGTCAGCCATGGCAATGCGCTGATTGTCGGGATTGGCCTTGGTCGCGCCGCCATAAGGGTTCTGGCGCATGGCAATGGTCGACGGCCCGATCCGATAAGGTATTGTTCCGAAGATCGTTCGTACTGACGCCGTGATGAAAGGCAGTGCCTCCAGCGATTGCATGACGCTGAGATCGTCGGCGGCGTGCACGATCGGGCAGGTGCAATGCGTGACGAAATCGAGCGGGTCAGCCGGCACACGCTTGCGATTGAGTTCGGTGAAATAACTGAACATGCCGCCGCCGAGGCGGGTGTCGGGAAAGGCGCGCCGCGCCGCGGCATAGACGTCTTCGAGCGGTGGGCATTGCGGCCATGCGCTGCCCGGCGGCGTCGACTGCCGGTCGACCGAGGGCGAGACGGCAATGGCCGAAAGCTTGAGCCCGGCCTGGCGCACCATGTCGGCGACGCCTGAAAGCTCGGCGTCGAGATCGCCGTCGCCGCCAATGACACATTCGAGCGTTGTCCGGACTGGATAGGCGGCGGCGAGCTGGGCGTAGGCCCGCAAGGCGTCGAGTCCATGGCCACGCGTCGGGTCGTAATGGAACATCAATTGCTGCGGACCAAGCTCGGACAGCATCGGCAGCTTGCCCAGCGCCGCCTCGACCTCATCCGGATAGACGATCACGCCGATATCCGGCAGCCCCGGTCCGGCTTTGCCGAGCGTGACGCGAATTGGTTCGACGGTTGCCGCAGCCGCCGGCACTTTCCCGCGACCCGCTATCCGCAAGCTGATGGTTTGGCGGAAGGTCTCGCCGGCCGGCAGCACATAGGGCCATGGCAGCGCCAGCGGCCGAACATAGGTCTTGTAGGAGGCATCCGACCAATTGCGCTGGTCCTCCATCTCGAAAGTGTCGCCTTCCATCCGGCATTCGGCGGTGACGTTGGGCCGGACTTCATGAGTGATCGCCCGCAAATCCTTGAAAGGTTGCCAGGCATCGATCAGCTCTGGAAGCCGCGTCGCGACCACGCTGCCGTCGGTATGCTCTACCGTGACCGGGCTGCCGGCCAGGCCGGCAATCGGATGCAGGATGCAGAAGCCACAGCGATTGGTTTCGAAATCGCTGTCGGGAAGAGTGCTCACGTCGAAGACCAATTGGCCATCGGCGGAGCCCTTGATGGTTGCGCGGAAGTCGAGCCGGCTGCCGTCCGGTGCCCGGCAATTTGCCGAATAGCTGACGTAAAAAGCCTCGGCATTTTGTTCGATGGCAAGATCGGCCAGTCTCGGCTCGTAGGTGCCCCAGTCGCGATCCCTGACGATGTAGGCGATGGCGCGCAGAACTTCGGTGCCGCCATGCCGAATGCTGCGCAGATTGCCGTTGACGAAGTCCGCCGTCAGCGCGCCGGCGCGCAGCCTGACCGGTTCGGCTTCAACGGCACGTGTGCCGTAGAGCAGGAAGGCGTCGGCTGTCATTTCAGCAAGGCGTCGAGTTGCACCGGCTCCCGGCTTGCGGCGCCGGCATACGCCGCCTCTACCAGCGCCAATGTCTTGAGGTTGTCCGCGCCCGAGGTCGCGGGCTCGGTTCCGTTGGTCAAGCAATCGACCCAATGCCGCTGGATTGCGACGACGCTTTCCTGGATGTTGTGCCATGGTCGCGATGCCCAGGCCAGCAGCGGTGGCGAGACATCGCTGACGACCGTCCCGCTTCTTCCGGTGACGGTGAGCCGGTAGCCCTGCGCCAGCCGGATCGTGCCGTCGCTGCCGTCGATCTCGATCAGCGTCTCGGGGAACGGCTCTGTCGCGAGCTTGCTCGCGTAGCTGCAGTCGACCATGGTAGTGGCGCCGCTCGTGTGGTCCATCAGCATCGTCGCAACGTCCTCGCCGGCAATGCCGGGATTGATGCGCGCCGTTCGCGCAGTGACGGTCGAGACGTCGCCCAGCAGGAAGCGGGCGATGTCGAGGATGTGGATACCCAGATCCTCGATGATGAAGCGCTTTCCCGTCGCCAGATAAGGCTGGCCGGAAAACACGTCATAAGCCGAGCGGAACGAGATCCGTCCGAAAAAGGGGGTGCCGATTTCGGCGCTGTCGAGCACGGTACGCACCGCCTGGATCGGCGACTGCCAGCGAAAATTCTCATGCACCATCAGCGGCACGCCGGCGTCAGCACAGGCCTTTACCATCGCCTTGGCATCGGCAAGCGTCGGCGCAAACGGTTTTTGGCAGATTGCCGGAACGCCGTGCTGCGCCGCCATCTCCACGAGCATTCTGTGGCTTGGTGCGGTGGTGGCGATGTCGACGAAATCCAGCCTTTCGCCGGCAAACAGCGCTGCCGCGTCGGTATAGCGCCGCGCGACCCCGAACTGGTCGCCGACGATCCGTAGCCGGTCCGGATCGCGGTCGCAGATGGCGGTGATCGAGGCGCCCTCTATGTCGCGCCAGGCATGCATCTGGTTGACGGCAAAGAAGCCGCAGCCGATCAGCGCTCCACGCAGTTCCGCCATGTCAGCCGGCCTTTGCCATCTGCATCAGCGTGACACGGCTCTGCAGCCGGCGCTGTGCCTGATCGACGACGACGGCGACGATGATGACGAGGCCCTTGATCACCATCTGCCAGAACGAGCTCACTCCCATCATCACCAGCCCGTCGGAAAGGATGCCGATGACGAAGGCACCGACAATGGTGCCGCCGATCGTGCCGCGACCGCCCGACATCGAGGTGCCGCCGAGCACCGCCGCGGCAATGGCGTTCAGCTCGAAGCTCTCTCCGGTTGCCGGATGCGACGCCATCAGCTCGGACGAGATGATCAGCCCGACGATCGCCGCGCAGAAGCCGGAGAACATGTAGACGAACATCTTCACCATATTGACGCGGACGCCCGAAATCCGCGCCGCCCGCTCATTGCCGCCGACGGCGAAGATGTGGCGGCCGAGCGGGGTGTATTTGGCGAGATAGGCCGCCCCTACCGCAACAACGACCAAGATCCATATGGAAACCGGCAAGCCGAGCAGCCGGCCGGCGCCGAGGTAGCCGAACCCTGTGGTGCCGAGCTCGGGCTTGCCGACGAGATTGGGGAAAGTACGGCCGTCCGACGACAGCAGCGCCAGGCCGCGTGCGACATAGAGCACGCCGAGCGTGGCGATGAACGGCGCAACGTTAAGCCTGGTGATCAGCAAGCCGTTGACGGCGCCGATCAATATGCCGACCGCAAGCGTGATCAGCGCGATCTCGAAGACGTTGAAATAGATGGTATAGCCG
The DNA here is from genome assembly GCF_040320865.1 of Mesorhizobium sp. M0598. NCBI lineage: Bacteria > Pseudomonadati > Pseudomonadota > Alphaproteobacteria > Hyphomicrobiales > Phyllobacteriaceae > Mesorhizobium > Mesorhizobium sp. M0598. Next base: position 51,809 of record NZ_JAMYQL010000003.1, read on the forward strand.
ACCTGCAGGTCGATGCCGTTCAACACGAGATAGCCGGCCACCATGCCGCACAGGCCGACGATCGAGCCGACCGACAGGTCGATGCCGCCGGTGATGATGACGAAGGTCATGCCCATTGCGAGGAATGCGTTCAGCGCCACGTGCTTCGACATCAGGATAAGATTGGCGGCCGATAGGAAATTGGGGGCGGCTATCGAGAAGAATAACAGCACGGCGATCAGCGCGATGAACGTCCTCGCCTTCATCAGCGTCAGCAGGACCGAGCCGCCCGACATGGAGTTGACCGCCGCCTTGGCTGGGATGTCAGTCATGCGCCTTGCTCTCCGTGCGGGACCGGTCCGTGGCCGAAGGCCGAGGCAGCGACGAGTGCGGCCTCCGTCGCCTCGGCGCGGTCGAACATGCCGGTCAGTTTTCCATTGCTCATCACCGCGATGCGGTCGGACAACGCCATCACTTCGTCGAGATCGGAGGTGGCAAACAGAATCCCGAGGCCGTCGCGCGACAGCTTGCGCATGGTGCGAAACACGTCGGCCTTGGCGCCGACGTCGATGCCGCGGCTGGGCTCGTCCATCAACAGCACCTTCGGGCCGGTGAGCAGCGCCTTGCCGATCACCACCTTCTGCTGGTTGCCGCCTGACAGCGACGAGACTTCCTGCGCCGGATCGGCGACCTTGATCGCCAGTTCGCGCACCGTCCGGACCACCGCCTGTCTTTCGGCGGCACCGCGAATGTGGAACAGGCGCACGAACCGCGACAGGCTGGCCAGCGTCAGATTGCTGGCGACGGAGAGGATCGACACCAGCCCTTCGCGCTGGCGGTCTTCGGGGATCAGCGCCAGGCCGCGCCGGATGCGCCGCGTCGTGTCGCGCTCGTGCACTTTTTTGCCGGCAATGAATATCGTGCCCGTCGAATGGCCGTGGCGGCCCATGATGCAGTCGAACAGCTCGCTGCGTCCGGCGCCCATCAGGCCATAGATGCCGAGAATTTCGCCGGCGCGCAGCGACAGCGAGACGTGATCGACCGCAAGCCCGCCGGTGACGCGCGGCAGGCAGATGTCCTCGGCGCGGAATATTTCCTCGCCCGGCACATGGCCGTCGGCCTTGGCGAAGTCCTTGGCGTCCGAGCCGATCATCTGCCGCACGATCCACTGGGTGTCGACGTCTTTCATCTCCGCCTGGCCGGTGATGCGGCCGTCGCGCAGCACCGTGATGGTGTCGCCGATGCGGATCAGCTCCTCGAGCCGGTGCGAGATGTAGACGATTGCCACGCCGCGTGCCTTGAGGTCGGCAATCACCTTGAACAGGATCTCGACTTCCGCCGCGCTGAGCGCCGAGGTCGGTTCATCCATGATCAGGATGCGCGCATCGAGCGAAACCGCCTTGGCGATCTCGACCAGCTGCTGCTGGCCGATGCGCAGATCCTCGACCAGCATGTCGGGCCGGATGCCGGCTTCCAGGCGTTCAAGGAACTCCGCCGCGCGGCGCTCCTGCTCCTTGCGGTCGATCTTGTGGAAGCGGTTGGTGATCTCGCGGGTGGCGAAAATATTTTCGGCGACAGTCAGATTGCCGAACAGATTCAGCTCCTGGAAAACCATGCCGATGCCGCGGCTCACGGCATCACCGGAAGACGAGAATGAAACCTCCTCGCGGTCCAGCAAGATGCGCCCGAGCGTCGGTTGCTCGACGCCGGCGATGATCTTCATCAGCGTCGATTTGCCGGCTCCGTTTTCGCCGACCAGCACGTTGACCGCGCCTTTGCGCACTTCGAAATTCGCCCGCTTGACCGCGACGGTGCCGGAATAGACTTTCGAGACGTCCTCCAGCTTCAGGATGACATCTTGATCGCCGGTCATGGCTTCGGCCCAATCTTTGCCGCCGCCGGCGTCACCAGCGGCAGGTCCTGGCCACTGCCCGGCGTATAGGCGCCAAGTACCTCGACGCTGCGGCCCTCGAGTGCCTCGCGCGGCAGCTTGGAAAGCACGGTCTTGTCGGCGTAGGCGTTGAAGGCCTTGCCGAACTGGGCGAAGTCGATCTGGTTGGTGAAATCGTTGAACTGGATGAAGTCGAGGCTGTCGCGCAGCGCGGTTCCGCGCATGGCGGGTCCGATCTGCACCCGCGCGTCCGCCTTGCCGTCGCCGTCGGCATCGACGTCCATCGTCGCCGCGCGTGACTGTGTGTTGGCTGCAACGACCTTGCCCTCGAGCCGAACCGCGAAGGTCCATGGCGAATTCGCCTGCTTCTTCGGGTTGCCGTATTTGGCGCCGGCAGCGGCGGGATCGGTCTTGGCCAAGGTGTGAACCTCGGCAAACGGCCCGGCCTTCTGCTGCAGATAGGGTATGACTTTCGCCGCCCAGATGTCCTCGACCATCTTGTCGGGATTGAACGCGGAGCCAGTGCCGCCGTTTTCCGCCGACGGCGTCGGCAGGATCTTGCAGGCGGTCAGGCTGCCTATTGCTGCGAGGAACGACGCGACAAGGATCGGCCGGGTCAGCGTGTTGAACATGTCGGCTCGTTCGGCATGGCAGTCAGGAGCACCCAGAGAAATGGAAGCAAGGGCGAAATGGAAGCAAGGGACGAACCGGAGGCTCGTCCCTTGCTGCTGATGTTACGCCGGCTCAGTTGGTGAGCGCGAACGTCTCCAGCTTGGCGGCATTGTCGCCATTGACCAGGACGCAGTCCATCAATTGCTTTTCCTCGGCCGGAGACTTCTTGTTTTTGATGAAGTCGTTGGCCTGCTCGACCGCCATCTGCGCCTGCGCGAAGGCCGGCTGCAGGACTGTCGCCTTGATGCCGCCGGAGGTGATCGAGTCGCGCACGTCGTTCGATCCGTCGAAGCCGACGACGATGACGTCCTTGCGGCCGGCAGCGGCAAGTGCCGCATAAGCGCCCATCGCCATCGTGTCGTTGCCGGAGATCACGCCCTTGATATCGGGATTGGCCTGGAGGATCGATTCCATCTTTGAATAGGCCTCGGTCTGGCTCCAATTGGCCGACTGCTGCGCCACCATCTTCAGGTCCGGATAGTCGTCGATGACGTCGTGGTAACCCTTGGAGCGGATGCCGGCATTGGTGTCGGATTCCTTACCGACGAGCTCGACGAAATTACCCTTCTCGCCCATCAGCTTGACGAATTCCTGCGCGCCGAGCTGGGCGCCCTGATAATTGTTGGAGACGATCTGCGCGACGGCAACGCCGGTGGCATTGATCTCGCGATCGATCAGGAAGGAAGGAACGCCTGCGTCCTTGGCTTTCTGCACTGCGGCGACGGTGGCGTCGGCGCCGGCATTATCGAGGATGATCGCCTTGGCGCCGCGGCCGATCGCCGTGTCGATCAATTCGGACTGCTTGTTGGCGTCGTCGTCATGGACGAGCACCAACGCCTCGTAGCCGAGTTCCTTGGCCTTGGCCTCCGCGCCGACAGCTTCCGCCTTGAAGAACGGATTGTCATGCGAGGGCGTGATGATGGCGATCAGATCCGCCGCGTAGGCGGGTGCGGCGGTGCCAAGCGCCAGCATGCCGGCAAAAGCCGCAAGCGTCATTCTGCGTGTCAGTTTCATGTATTCCTCCCGTTGAAAATCCGTGCCTTATCCCAAGGCTATATGCATTCGATTTCGTTAGCCGGCCGTAGGCGGCGGGTCGCGTCAGATTCACAAGCCCTTGGCCGGCTTCACCTCGACGGATCGCTCCCCCTATCCTCCACTCATCCAGCGCCTGATCCTGCTGCGAAGCTTGACGGTCCGATCCATCGAACAGCTAAGCCAACTGGTATAATGAGTCAATGACAATTTCAGGTGACATGTTCCGGAGAACGCGTCGCTGCCCTCAAGTGATGCGCTGAATGCTCGCGGCAATCTCCTCCGGCTCGAACACCCGCTTCCAGTCGTCGCGCATCAGCACCGGCTTGCCGAACTCTATCGCCTTGTTGCAGGCGTCGGAGAACACGCCTTTGGTCTCGCCGAAGATGACGGCGCCAAGCACGTTCATATGACCAAGCAGGAAGTCGAGCGCCGCCTGCTTGTCGACCCCGCGCGCCACCACCTCGTCGACCGCCTCTTTCATGACGACGAGCAGCGAAGCGCATACCGTTTCAGAAAGGCCGGGCTCGAGCAGGGCCATCTGATCGACCGTGACGCGATGCGAGCGCATGACCGGCGCCCAGATGATTTTTGCGATCGCCTCACCCTTGGCGAAATCCTCCTCCGGTCCCTGCATCAAGGCGCTGACCATATGCTGCTTGGCCTTGACGCCGCCGAAATAATCCTTCTTGGCCGCCATGTCGGTCTCGTCGTTGAAGATCGGCGGATGGCACGGGTGGGTGACGAAATAGGTCAGGTCCGGCCGCTTCGGCAAATGCCCGGCGAAAGGTGCCGCGGCGTCGAGCACGACGACCATGGTGCCTGATGCAAGCTTGCTCTCGATACTCGCCGCGACCTTGCCGATGTGCGTGTCCGGCACCGCCAGGATCACCACATCGGCGCCATCAAGCGCCTCATCGGCGCTGACGGCATCGATGCCGAGGCCCGACTTAAGCCGCTCGCGGCCGGCGTCGCTGACCTCGACATGGCGTATCGTATAGGGAGATCCGCGAAAATTGGTCGACAGACGGTAACCCATTTTGCCGCCCGCACCAAACAGCGCAATCGTTGTCATGTGTCCGTTACTCCTGAATTCCAACGACGGCCCTGCCGATCGTCATCCCATTGACTTGTATGCACATTGCCGCCGGTTGGCGGATTAGAAAACGCAGGGGAGCCGCCGCTCAAATGACGATGCCATGGACGATATCTCGGGCGCCCGGATGTCCAGCACAGCGCAGCTACGCGGAGCATGCTACCTTAGGTACACATTATACCAGCATACCAAATTGGCAAGCGGCCATGGCACGGCTCTGACCACTTGCTCGGCCGTCGTTTACCTCCTGTTCAACGGCAAGGAGCGATCATCGCGCTGAACCGCCGATCGGCGGGATGATTCGCAGCCGACAAAGGCCCATGCTCGAAACGTCACTCTACAGCCCGGTCAAGGCCTTCCTCGAAGGCCTGGGATTTATAGTCAAGGGCGAGATCGGCGGCTGCGATCTGCTGGCGCTGAGTGCCGACTCTCCACCGATCGTCGTCATCTGCGAGCTGAAGCTGAAGTTCAATCTCGAGCTCATCCTCCAGGGCATCGACCGTATGGCGGCGAGCGACGAGGTCTGGCTAGCGGCATGCATGTCGGCCCGTGGCAAGGGCCGTGAGAGCGATGTGAGATACCGCAATCTCTGCCGTCGGCTCGGCTTTGGCCTGCTTGGCGTGCGACCGAACGGCGAGGTTCAGGTGCTGCTCAGCCCGACGGCATTGGCTCCGCGTCGCGATCCCCGGCGCCGCTCGAAGCTAATTGACGAACATCGGCGTCGGCAGGGCGATCCTGTCGCCGGCGGCGGCTCGCGTGCGCCGATCATGACCGCTTATCGCCAGCAGGCGCTGGCATGCGCCGCAGCCCTCGCCGACGGCCCAAAGCGGCCGCGTGACTTGAAGCCCAACCTGCCGAACGCGCCTAAGATCCTGCTGCACAATGTGTATCGCTGGTTCGCACGCACCGATCGCGGGATCTACGAACTGACCGCTCAGGGCCGTGAGGCGTTGCAGCGCTGGCCGCAGCCCGATCGCAGCCACACCGCTGCCTGAGACAGGCAACGCCGGATTTCGCGCCCTGCTTTCCGCGACAATCACGGCTTTCGGCAAGACATCACCTCGGTCACGGAACCATATTTCGACACGATGGTTTTGTCGTCACCGAATTGATCGTCCGCTGAGCAAACGGAAGGAACGGCCATGCGCCTATCGACGACAATTGCCACACTTTCGGCACTGGCCCTTGCCTCGCCGGTCTATGCGCAATCCGTGGGACCAGAGCTTGCCCCTGTCCCGCCGACGGCCCCGCAAACCCTGCCGGAGCAAGCCACCCCCGAAGGGACCACTCCCGACCAGGCTACACCTGACCAAGCCTTCTCCGCCCAGAATTTCACCGCAGTGACAATCGTGGCGATGGAGGATCTGCCTCCTGACATCAAGGCACAGGCGGAGGCCGTCGTCACGCAGACCAGCGCCGAGGATTTGCGCATCCTGCAAAGTTCGATCGACGCATCGCCGCAGGCGGCATCGGCGCTGGCGGCGAACGGGCTTAATTCCACGCAGGTCGTGGCGGCCAATATCGACGGCGACGGCACGCTGACGCTGATCATCCAGACGACGACGTGAGCGGCTGAAAGCGGACAAGCCGGCTCCGGCACGGAAACGAAGGCCGCCCGATCGCGGAGGACTGTCATGGCCGAGGCTGCAGTTCGCAACTTCACCATCAATTTCGGGCCACAACATCCCTCCGCTCACGGCGTCCTGCGGCTGGTGCTCGAACTCGACGGCGAGATCGTGGAACGCGCCGATCCCCACATCGGCCTGCTGCATCGCGGCACCGAAAAGCTCATCGAGTACAAGAACTACCTGCAGGCCTTGCCCTATTTCGACCGGCTCGACTACGTCGCGCCGATGAACCAGGAGCATGCATTCTGTCTCGCCGCCGAGAAGCTCCTCGAAATATCGGTTACGAAACGCGGACAGCTCATCCGCGTGCTTTTCTGCGAAATAGGCCGGCTGTTATCGCACCTCCTCAACGTCACCACGCAAGCCATGGACATCGGCGCGTTGACGCCGCCGCTCTGGGGTTTCGCCGAGCGCGAGAAGCTGATGGTCTTTTATGAGCGCGCGTCCGGCGCCCGCATGCACGCGAATTATTTCAGGGTCGGCGGCGTGCATCAGGATCTGCCGCCGGAACTCCTCGACGACATCTGGAAGTTCTGCGATCCGTTCCTCAAGGTCTGCCACAATCTCGAAGAGCTGTTGACCGAGAACCGCATCTTCAAGCAGCGCAATGTCGATGTCGGGGTGATCGGCCTCGATGATGCCTGGGCCTGGGGCTTTTCCGGGGTGATGGTACGCGGATCGGGCGCGTCCTGGGACCTGCGCAAGGCGCAGCCATACGAATGCTATTCGGAGATGGATTTCGATATTCCGGTCGGCAAGCATGGCGACTGCTACGACCGCTATCTCGTACGCATGGAGGAAATGCGCCAGTCGGTCCGGATCATGCGGCAATGCCTGGAAAAGTTGCGCTCACCCGAAGGCCAGGGACCGGTCGCGATTCCGAACCACAAGATCACGCCGCCGCCGCGTGCCACGATGAAGCGCTCGATGGAAGCGACGATCCACCACTTCAAACTTTATACCGAAGGCATTCGCGTGCCGAGCGGTGAAGTCTATGCCGCCGTCGAGGCGCCGAAGGGTGAATTCGGCGTCTACCTCGTGTCGGACGGGGGCAACGTTCCCTACCGATGCAAGATCCGCGCACCTTCCTTCGCCCACCTGCAGGCGATGGATTTCCTGTCCCGAGGCCATATGATCGCCGATGTTGCCGCGATCATCGGCTCGCTCGACATCGTGTTCGGAGAAATCGATCGCTAGTTTAGCCAGGTCGCAGGATCTTCCCCGATCGCAGGATCATTTGTGTCGTTAGTAGCCGCGCAGGCAGGCCTGGACGGCGCTCGGCCGCCGGCCAGACGAAGGCCCTCACCTGCGGCGGGCCAGCTCAAATTCTCACATCAAAGACGGACGCATGGCCGCGACAAGGCGCAGCCAAGCGTCGAGGAGTTTCACAATCTGCGCGGCCCGACGGCGCACGAGCCCTTCCAAGTTCGGAAGCGCTCTCCACGGCGCGGAAAGAACGCGTGTTCCGCCGTTCCTCGTACCGCCTCAATGCACGATCAAGCCCTTCATCCAGGCAACAAATCTGTTGCCGCGAACTATCCCGCGCACCCTGGCAGCGGCCCATCTCGCTTGCATCGTAGCGCCGACATGGCAATGGCAGACGATTTGGTGCAACTGCCGGTCGCTCAGTTCGAAGAAGCGCTTTGCCTCACCATAGGTATCATCGCTGAGGCCCATGGCACGCAGAACCGGATCCTCGAAGGCGACAGTGAGCGGCGTGCCAGCGCCACGCGATCTGTCGCGCGCTTCCCTGTTCATATATTCGGTGCCTGGAAGCGCCCCAAGGCATCGCGTCGGGTTTTGTTCGAGAAGTTCCGCCCAACGTTCAATCCGCTGGGTTCGAGTCATCGCCGGATACGCCGCGAAGGACTCAACTTCCGCGACGGCCTGCAGTTGGTCGAGTGTTTGATGTTTCATGGTCGGCTCCTGTCGACAGGTGAATTCGCCCACGCCTACATGAGCAATTATCGCGCCATGGAGCGCTGACAAGGCCGGACCGCCGCAACATGAGGCGTACGGATCACCTGCCCCGTCGAAGCGGCGCTCGAATTCCGACGCGCCCCCGCCTGTGTTCGATGTCGACCCGTTAACCGAACCCGTTTCCGGACAGGAACTTTTGCGAAAGCTTGCCGTTTGGCTTTGCGTCCGCTTCGGCGGCTGCAATATCAATCTTGAAAGCAATTCCGTTGGACACGAAGCCTCAACGCGTCGAGCAAGACGTCGAGCCTGTAAATGAAACCCGGGAGCAACCGGCCCCGGTTCGAGAATCTCATGAGCGATCGGCAGAGCCCCGGCAGGAAAAACCCGACGGGAATCCCTCGCAACGAAAGGCCGGTCTGCTCGGCTTTCCCAGGCGCCATCCCTATGCGGCCGCAGCCATCGCGCTTGCGCTGTTGCTCGTCGCGGCAGGCATCGCGATCTGGTGGCTGAACGCTCGCCAGTACGAATCGACCGACGACGCCTTCATAGATGCGCGCACAGTGACGATCGGTGCGCAAATAGCCGGCCGCATTACCGAGCTGGCGGTTACCGACAATCAGCATGTACAGGCGGGCGATGTCCTCCTGCGTATCGACGACAGCGACTATCAGGCAAACCTGAAGCAGGGCGACGCCGGCGTCGCCGCGGCCGAGGCCGAAATCGTCAATGTCGCCGCCCAGATCGAGGCTCAAAACGCAAAGGTAAACGCTGCCCAGAGGCAGGTTGCACAGGCCAAGGCAGCGCTGGACTTCGCCAAGGCCGAGGATCAACGCAATCGCGAACTCCTGGCCAGGGGCACAGCAACGCAGCAGCAGGCGCAGCAGGCGGCATCGACGTTGCGTCAGGATCAGGCCGCGCTGGACAGCGCCGAGGCCAATGTAGCCTCCGCAAAAAGCCAGGTTTCGGTCTTGCAGGCACAGGCCAGGAGCGTCGAGGCGCAGCTCGAGCAGGCAAAGGCCAGCCAGGAGCAAGCCCGCACGACGCTGTCGCGCACGACTATCACAGCACCCGCAGCCGGGCGGGCAACGAGCATTTCCGCCGCGAACGGCACCTACGCCCAACCCGGCCAGGTATTGATGATGTTCGTTCCCGACGAGGTCTGGGTGAAGGCCAATTTCAAGGAGACGCAGCTCGATCTGATGCGGCAGGGACAGCCGGTCGACATCGACATCGACGCCTACCCGGACAAGTCCTTTCACGGCCGCGTCGACAGTATTCAGGCCGGCAGCGGCACCGCCTTCAGCCTCCTGCCGGCCGAAAATGCCACCGGCAATTATGTCAAGGTGGTGCAGCGCGTGCCGGTCAAGATCGTCTTCGACAAGCCGCCGGATGTGCTTCTCGGGCCAGGCCTGTCGGTGGTGCCGACGGTCAAGGTGCGATGAACGGCGAAACCGCCAGAAATCAGGGCGAAAGCCGATCCGCCGCCGGGACACACAATCCGTGGCTCATCGCCGTCGTCGTCTCCATCGCCACTTTCATGCTGGTGCTGGACACCTCGATCGCCAATGTCGCCCTGCGCAACATCGCTGGCAGCCTGGCGGCCGGAATGGACGAAAGCACCTGGGTGATTACCACCTATCTCGTTGCCAACTCGGTGATCATTCCGGTCAGCGGCTGGCTGGCAAGCGTCATCGGCCGCAAGCGCTACTACATGCTCTGCGTTGCGACCTTCACCGTCGCGTCGCTGCTGTGCGGACTGGCACCCAACCTGGAACTGCTCATCCTGTTCAGGGTCCTTCAGGGCCTCGGCGGCGGCGGCATGGCGCCAAGCGAGCAATCGATCCTTGCCGACACCTTTCCGCCTGAAAAGCGCTCGCAGGCCTTCGCGCTTTACGGCATTGCCGTCATCGTCGCACCGACGGTCGGGCCGACGATCGGCGGCTGGCTGACCGACCATTTCTCCTGGCACTGGATCTTCTTCATCAACGTGCCGTTCGGCATCCTGTCGCTGGCCCTGGTGCAATGGCTGTTGGTCGAACCGGACGTACTCGAACGCGAACGCAAGGAACGGCTGAAGGGCGGCCTGAAGATCGACGGGATCGGGTTCGTCCTGGTGGCGACGGCCTTGGGGTGCCTGGAGATTTTTCTCGACCGGGGCCAGCGCTACGATTGGTTCGCCTCGGATTTCATCACCACTTTCGCAGTGATTTCCGCGATCGCGTTCCTGCTGCTTATCCCATGGGAGCTCAGTCGCAGCGATCCGGTCGTCGACATGCGTCTGTTGTTCACGCGCCAGTTCGGCACGGCCTTCCTGGTCATGATGGCGGTCGGTGCTATCCTGTTCAGCACCACCCAGATCGTGCCGCAGCTGCAGCAGACGACATTTGCCTACACCGCGACGCTCTCGGGCCTTTCGATGATGCCGGGCGGCATCGCCATGCTGATCTTGATGCCGGTGTCCGGATTTGTAGGCAGCATCGTGCAGCCCAAATACCTGATCATGATGGGCATGTCGGTGGTCGCAGTGGCCCTCTGGCATATGACCTCGCTTACTCCGGACGCCAGCTTCCGCTTCTTTGCCTTTGCCCGTGTTTTCCTGATGGTCGGGCTGCCGTTCCTGTTCATTCCCATCTCGACCGCGGCCTATGTCGGCCTGCCCCCGCAGAAGACCAACCAGGCATCGGCGCTGATCAACGTTGCACGCAATATCGGCGGCAGCATCGGCGTCTCGCTGTCCAACACCGTCATTGCGCAAAGCTCCCAGATCCATCAATCGTATCTGGTCGGCCACACCGTGCAGTCGTCGCCCGCCTATCAGCAGGCGCTTCGGCAGGCGACCGAGCATTTCGTCGCCCAGGGTTCGCCGATGGTCGAGGCGAAGCAGCAGGCGATCGGCTGGCTTGGCCAGTTGATCGCCCGCCAGGCCACGCTGCTCGCCTATGTCGATGTCTTCCGCTACTGCGCGGTGGCAACCGCCCTGCTCGTTCCGCTTGCTCTGCTGCTGCGATCAAGCAAGTCGGGCAGCAGACAGGCGAATCCGGAGATGGGCTGACCAGAAGGCGGGAACCAGCTGACCCATTGCGTTGTTCTGCGCCAAGAGGAGATGATCACGATGGCCACTATTCCCACACCCGAGCCAATGCCGACCCCGGTGCCGCCGCCTCCCATCCCCGATCCCAAGCCCGTGCGTGAGCCGGACCCCGACAGGCTCCCCGACGAGGACCCCATTCCCAATCCGGATGAAAACGATATTCCGCCGAAGCGGGCGTTCAACATCTAGCCTATTAGATTTCGAGCACAGCGTAGGGGCGGCCGGTCGGCTTGGCGACATGCATGGCAACGTTATAGACCGTCGCCCCGCCCGGTGTGCGGCCCTCGTAGGCGCCGCGATGCGCATGGCCATGCACCACCGCGCTGACCTGGAACCGGTCTATTGTCTCGGCCAGGCGTGACGAACCGAGAAACGGGAAGATCTCCAGCGGCTCGCCTTCGACCGTCTCGACGACAGGCGCGTAGTGCAGAACGACAAGCGTGCGTTTGGCGCGGACCTGCCGCATTGCGTTTTCAAGCCGCATCGCTTCGTTCACGCTTTCCGCCACCATTGACTTGATCGCCGGTTCGCCGAAGGAGCCGAGCATGCGCGATCCAAAACCGCCAACGAAACCCTTGACCCCAACGAACCCGACCTCGTGAATCTCCGTCGCCTCGCCGTCGAGCAGGTGAACGCCCGCCTGACGCAGAATGTCGGTGACCTGCTCGACGGCGCCTGACTCATAGTCGTGATTGCCAAGTACGGCGACGACCGGGATCGTGCAGGCACGCAGTTCCTCGGCAAGGATTTCGGCCTCCCGAGGCTTGCCGAGATTGGTAAGGTCGCCCGTCAGCACGAGAACCTGGGCTGCACGCGACATCTCGCCGAAAAGATCGCGGTACGAGGCCTGGTCCTCCTTGCCGACATGCAGATCGCCAATGGCGGCGACTTTGAGTGCGCTGCCGTTTTCCGCCTTCGGCGAAGCAGTTTCGAGCTCGTCAGCCATTGCTATGTTCTCCTTCACCGCCGACGTCGGCAAAACCCCAGTCGTTGACGTCGATCTCATAGTCAGTTCGTGAAAGCATGCGCCCACGGCAGATTTTCATCCGGGAAGGTGGCAATTCGCGCTGCTTGGCCAGCCGGTCAAGCAGCTCGTCGAGCAGCCAGGCGGGCACGCGGCCCCGCTCCGTCGGATAGATCCATCGGAAGTTCAAGAGATGCATCAGCAGAACTTCCCAATGAACTTCCATGTAGGAAAGCAGCCTTTGCCAGTCGATCTGGTCGTGGGCCTTGAGGATGGTGTGCGAGATGTCGGCACCATCGTGGCGACCGCGGTCCTGGATGAAACTTTTGGACCAGATAAGCTCGGTGGGCCCGATGATCCGCACCTGGCTGCCCAGCAATTCGCCCTGACGGGCGTGCTCCAGCCACTGGTCGTCGACAGGCATGGTGCCGTTCATCGAGGCGAAAATGACGTCGAAAAAATGGGTGCCCTTGAACACTTTACCGAGCCACCGGTCGTCCTCGACCACGACGGCGTAGCCGATCTGCTTGAAATGGGCGAGGATGCGCGGGCAGTCGCCGGCCTTGCAGAAAATGTCGAGATCCTTGGTCTGGCGGATGATCCCGGTATAGGCGCTTACGGCATAGGTGCCGGCGACGAGAAAGGGGATGCCGGTCGCGACAAGTTCGCGGATCGCTTCGATATAAAAGACCTCCGCTTCGGCATTGCGAAGCGTCGGGGCGGCTTTTGGATCGACCGACGGAACGGATGCCGGGATCGCGCTTTCCGGTGGGGGATTAATGATCATAGCAATGGCTCCTGGCCCGGCAGACCAGCAGCCGCCTGTATCTAATAGCCAAGCATGCCCGATGGTTCCCGCCGTTACGCGGCACTGCCGCTCTCGCCTGCTGCATCAGGCGGACACGCCGCCGTGGGAGGCCTTCGAAGCGGTCATGGTTGTCGGCTGCGGCGCGGCCCTAAAATGATATGTGAGCGGTCATTTTTGACGTCAAGATCGCAGCGCGGTCAGCCTCAAGCACGTCGAGGCGGAGTGGGCCCGCTATCATCCTCGGGTCCGGAGAGGATTGGCTTCAACATGGTTCCCGAACTGTCGGAGGCGCTGCGCACTCGGCGCAACAGCCACTTGAGCGCCCGTGGCCAGACCGACTCTGTTTGCCGGAAAGCTGCAGGCGGCGTGGCGAAAAGGCCATTCTCCATTTTGTAGTCCCTCACTGTCTCAGTCCAATCAGCGTTCTTCAACGAGCAAAGCTTGTGTTGGTTCCGCGTCGCCATCGGCGGGAGCACGGGCTGGACAGGCGAAGTCATCGTTGGTGGGTTCGAGCGGACTAGCCCTCTGCAGCGAAATCAGTGGCCTCGGCGATCAAGTCGCGGAATTCAGCCCACTAGCCGGCGGGATTCAGCTCGTATCGTAATGCGCCGGCTCTGGACACGACCCGCGAAGGCTGAAATTGTGATCGGCATTTTCCAGTTGCAAATTTGGTTGGGCTCGGCGGGGATGGCGCTGGTTTCTGAAGACATTGCCAGCCATCCGGCACTGCGTCGCCATGTCCAGGCTCAGTCGCGGACGCTTCTCCAGACCTATGAAGCGAACCCGCGGCTGGCTTCCGTATTCGCCACGCAACAGCGTTGGCTGATGGCCCATATCGGCCTTGGCTTGTATTTCAATCCAGAGCCGGACGATCATCGCAAGGGCCTTACGTCCGCACGGTTCATGGACGACATCTGCCGGCATTCGGTGGCCAGCCGCAACACCGCCGACGCCTTCCTGAAGGAGATGCTGCATTACGGTTTCATCCGGCATCTGCCGATTAAATATGGGCGCGTCCGCCCGTTTGAGCCGGCCGCGGGCACTCTGGAGACGGTTGCCGGCTGGGTCATGGCTCATCTGAAAACGCTGGACAGCCTGGACGGTGGATTTCGACTGCCTGCATTCGTCGCACAACCGGATGTGCTCGCCAAACTGCAGCCACTGGTGGCCGACGGACTGCTTTCGTCGCATGCCGTGCGCGAGCCAAGACAGACTTTTTCCTTGTTCACCTGGCTCGACAATGGCGGCATCGTCATGGATTGGCTGATGTCCGGCGTCGACCCCGATCATGCCGACCTGGACCGAATCCCGACCGGTGTCGTCTCAATCGGGGATTTCGCGAACTGGCTCAAGCTTTCCCGCACTCACCTGTCACGCAAATTGCGCGATGCCGAGGAACTCGGCAGCATCGGCTGGCTGGGCCAGCGCGGTCACTCGGTCATGTGGGTGTCGAGCGAGTTCTATCAGGAATACATGACCGCCCAGGCGGTCAAGCTCGCCATCATCGATGCAGCCTTCGACAATTGTGTTGTAACTTCCGAAGCCAGCTGAACCGCGAGCCGACCGCCGTCGTGGCGGCTTTCGCGCCGCCGCGACGGAGGTCTGGCTTTTCAATCGATGTCGAACGACACGCCCTGCGCAAGCGGCAGCGCCTTGGAATAATTCACCGTATTGGTGGCGCGCCGCATATAGGCCTTCCAGGCATCGGACCCCGACTCGCGGCCGCCGCCGGTCTCCTTCTCGCCACCGAAGGCACCGCCGATCTCGGCCCCTGACGTGCCTATATTGACGTTGGCGATGCCGCAGTCCGATCCGTCGACGCTAAGAAAGCGCTCGGATTCCTGCAGGTCGCGGGTAAAGATCGAGGATGACAGCCCCGCTCCCACCGCATTGTGTTCTTCTAGCACGATGTCGAAGTCCGAATATTTCATCACATAGAGGATGGGCGCGAAGGTTTCCTCCGTCACCGGCGAAACCTGCCGCGGCATTTCGACCAGCGCCGGACGCACATAGTGGGCCTCGGGGTGACCGTTCTCGACCCGCATTCCGCCGGTTATCTTACCGCCATGCGAAGCCGCCTCCTCCAGCGCCTTCTGCATATTCTCGTAGGCAGCCTTGTCGATCAGCGGGCCAACCAGAGCGCTTGTCTCCAGCGGATTACCGACCGAGACGCTCTCATAAGCCTTCTTCAGGCGCGGAACGAGCTGGTCATAGACGCTCTCATGCACGAACAGGCGCCTGAGCGTCGTGCAGCGCTGGCCGGCCGTGCCCATGGCGCCGAAGGCGATAGCGCGGAGCGCCATGTCCAGATCGGCCGTCGGGCAGACGATGCCGGCATTGTTGCCGCCGAGCTCCAGCACCGCACGGGCAAAGCGCTTCGCCAGCCGTGGGCCGACATCCCTGCCCATGCGCGTCGAGCCGGTGGCCGAGACCAGCGGCACCTTCGGATGGTCAACCAGGATCTCGCCGACGGCACGGTCGCCGATCAGCACCGGCGCCAGGCCCTGCGGCGCGTCCGTGCCAAAACGCTTTACCGCGCGTGCAAAAATCGCTTCGCAGGCGAGCGCCGTCAGCGGGGTCTTCTCGGACGGTTTCCACACCACCGCGTCGCCGCAGACCAGCGCAAGTGCCGCGTTCCACGACCATACCGCCACCGGAAAGTTGAAGGCCGAGATGACGCCGACGACGCCCAGCGGATGCCAGGTCTCCATCATGCGATGGCCGGGACGCTCGGTGGCGATGGTCAGGCCGTACAATTGCCGGGAAAGACCGACGGCGAAATCGCAGATGTCGATCATCTCCTGCACTTCGCCAAGACCTTCGGATGGGATCTTGCCGACTTCGATCGATACCAACCGGCCAAGCTCGGCCTTGTGTGTGCGCAATTCCTCGCCGAGCAGCCGCACCAGTTCGCCACGCTTGGGAGCTGGCACCTGCCGCCACGCCAGGAAAGCTTTGTGGGCATTGTCGATGGTCGTTGCCGCATCGGCCGGCGAGATGGTCTTCAGCGCGGCGATCTGCTCGCCGGTTACCGGGCTGCGCACGATGAGGTCGCCGCCCGTAAGCGCGCCCTCGGCAACGCCCAGTTTCGCCAGAAGCCCGGCCGTTTCCTTCGCAATCGTCATTTCGTTCGTCCCTTTCAGATCCCGTCGCTCATATGGCGTCGGTCCAAGCTTTTCGCCATACCGGTTCCCTGCCGGTCGGCATACCAGGCGCTGTCATGGCGTGGCATTACGCGTTTCAGGGAGAAATCGCCACCCCGGCATGGTCCAAGCCGGCGTCCGACTGTTGAACCAGCCAGATAGAGCGAATCAGTGTGCCGTCTTGGCGGTTTCCCGCACGGCGCTTTCTTTCATCAGCCGGTCGATATGCATGCGGATATGCGCTGCCTCGGCGGCCGTATTGGCGAGCGCGATGGCGCGGTCGAAAGCGACACGCGCCTCCTCGCCGCGGCCAAGCTGCATCAGCAGTCCGCCCTTGAGGCCGAAGAAATGGAAATAGCCGGAAAGCCTTCCCTCCAGCGGCTCGATCATGGCGAGTGCGGCTTCCGGTCCACGCACCTTGGAGACCGCGACGGCGCGGTTGAGCGTCACCACCGGCGACGGCTGCATCTGCTCGAGCAGCCCGTAGAGCAGGTCGATCTCGTTCCAGTCCGTATCCTCGGGTTTTTCCGCCCGCGCATGCAGTGCGGCGATCGCCGCTTGCACCTGGTAGGGACCGGGCTTGCGATGGCGCAACGCCTTATCGACCAGCGCCAGGCCTTCATCGATCATCTTGCGGCTCCACAGACTGCGGTCCTGGTCTTCGAGCAGCACGATCTCGCCGTTCTCGTCGAAGCGAGCCGGCGAGCGTGCATGCTGCAGCAGCAACAGCGCCGTCAGCCCCATGATCTCCGGCTCGGTCTGGAACAGCCTGAGCAGCAGCCGGGCCAGCCGGATCGCCTCTTCGCAAAGCGGCGCTCGCGCCGAAGCCTCGCCGCTGTTGCTGGAATAGCCTTCGTTGAAGATCAAGTAGACCATGGCGGCGACGGCGGCGAGCCGTTCGGAGCGCTCGACCGCTCCCGGCGTCTCGAACGGCACCCCGGCGTCGGCGATACGCGCCTTGGCGCGCGTGATACGCTGCTCCATGGCGCTTTCACCGACGAGGAAGGCGCGGGCGATCTGCTTGACCGTCAGGCCGGAGACGATGCGTAACGCCACCGCGATCTGCTGTGTGGCCGGCAGGTCGGGATGGCAGCAGATAAACAGCAGCCGCAAAATATCGTCGCGGTAATGCGCGCCGTCCAGCCGCTCGGCGACGTCGCTCTCGGCATCCTCCAGATCGGAGATCTGGTCCTCCTCCGGCAGCGGCGCCTGCTTGGCGCGCTTGCGCACCGCATCGATGCCGCTGTTGCGGCCGACGAAAATCAGCCAGGCTGCCGGATCGCGCGGAGGACCGTTTTTCGGCCAGTTGTTCAGTGCCCTCAGGCAGGCGTCCTGGAATGCTTCCTCCGCCGCGTCGAGGTCGCGGAAGTAGCGCAGCAATGCCCCCATCGCCTGCGGGCGAGCGGTGCTGATTGCCGTGCTGATCCAGGCGAGTTCGGTCATGCGGAAACCTTGGCGGGATTGAAGAGCGAGACCGGCCGGATTTCATAGGAGCCGCCGCTCGGATTGACCTCGGAAAGCTCGCGCGCGAAGTCGACGGCCTCATCGAGATCGGCGCATTCGAGCGTGTAGAAGCCGAGGAACTGTTCCTTGGTTTCGGCAAACGGGCCGTCGATGACGATCGATTCGCCCTTGACCTTCCTCAGCGTCGTCGCCGCGGTCGTCGGCAAGAGCCGCGCCACCGGACCAAGCCGGCCCGCCTGGGCATATTTTTCCTGCACACCGATAAGCTTTTCCATGACTGCGTCGTCCTGCTCCTTGCTCCAGGAGCAGACGACGTCTTCAGAGGCATAGCAGAGGATCGCGTAGAGCATGGGTCGTCCTTTTCTCTGTCAAAGGACGAAACACTAGGACCGATGCCGACATGGCGTCGACAAAAAAAATACGCCCCCGGTCTGGCGTCATTCCCTCGCCTTCAGCCATCTCAAGACCAAGGCCTCCTCGTCGTCGAGCCCGGTGATCGAGCGCTTGCCTTTGTTGGCATCCGCCATTTCGTCCAGCAGCCGTCCTTCGGACCAGGCGCGAAACACTTCCGGATGGATGTAGCATTGGCGACAAACCGCGCGTGTGTTGCCAAGCCGATCGGCAACCTTGTCGATGACACTGTTCATCACCCTCTTTTGCTGCGCCTGGCTTTCCGGACGTTCGGTTTGCGCAAACAGCGACGCTGCATGGATGGTGCCACCCCAGGTTCTGAAGTGCTTGGAGCTGAACTCCGCTCCGGCATTTTCCCTGATATAGCGGTTGACGTCGTCTGAGCGCACCGGATGCCTGTTTCCGTCCTCGTCGAGATACTGGAACAGTTTTTGGCCCGGCAGGTCCTGCGCTCCACGCACGACCTTGGCAATCCGGCGATCGACAAGCTTCAATCTCCATTCCTTGCCGGATTTGCCGATGAAGGCAAAGCGCAGGCTCGAGCCCTTGATGTCGACATGACGGTCACGCAGCGTGGTCAGCCCAAAACTCTTGTTGTCGCGGGCATAGGCGGCATTGCCGACACGGATCATCGTGTTGTCGAGCAGCCAGACGATAGCCGCAACGACGCGTTCCAGCGGTAGGCCGTGACGGCGCAAATCGACGTCGATCTGCCGCCGCAGTTCGGGCAGGCTTTCGGCGAAGGCGACCAGGCTCGAATATTTGACGCCGTCACGCTCCTCCGCCCAGTACGGGTGATAGCGGTATTGTTTGCGTCCGCGCTGGTCCCGACCGGTCGCCTGGATGTGACCGTCGGCATCCGGCGAGATCCACACATCCGTCCAGGCCGGTGGAATGGCGAGCGCCTTGATGCGTACCAGCGCCTCCCCGTCGACAATCCGCCCGTCGGGTCCTTTGTACGAGAACCCCTTGCCCGAACGCAGCCGGCGAATACCGGGTTCAGTGTCGGTGACATAGTTGAGCGAGGCCCGAACGGCCGAGGCTTGCGCGCCGTTCTCCAGTGCCCCGTTCTGCGGCACCGCGTTTTTTGGTGCAGCTTTCCTTACAGCCGATCGGCCAGACGACCCGGATTTGTCCAGCATGTCCTCTCCACGGAATTTCCGTAGATAAGCCGCTTGCCGGCTGCGGGTTCCAACGCCTCTTGATCTCTTGGTTTCAGAACAGCCTATCGACGTCGCCGTGCAACGAAGACGTGAGTCGTCACGCCTTTTCGAGCACGACCGGAATGACGTCGACCGCCTGCTCGCCGACCTGCCCGCCCGTGGTTTTCAGCACGCCGACGATCGGCGCCACGTCGGAGTAGTCGCGGCCATAGCCGACCGTGATATGGTCGTTGCTTGCCCGCATGCCATTGGTCGGATCGAATTCCTGCCAGCCGGCATCGCGCCCGCACCACACCTTGACCCAGGCGTGCATGGCGTCGGCGCCTTCGAGCCGCGGCTTCCCGCGCGGCGGGATGGTGCGCAGGAACCCGCTGACATAGCCCGCGGGAATACCGAGGCCGCGCAGGCCGGCGATCATGATGTGGGAAAAATCCTGGCAGACGCCGCGCTTCAGGCCGAAGGCGTCGCTGGCCCGCGTCTGCACGGTGGTCGCCTCGCCGTCATAGGTGAAATCGCGGTGAATGCGGTTGCACAGAGCCATGGCCGTGCCGACTGTCGAACTGCCGGCACTGCCTTTCGCATAGGCAGTGATTGCCGCGTCGATGCCGGCATGATCGCTAGCGGCCAGAAAGTGATGCGGCGAAGCCGGCGCCAGCGAGTGCACGGCGCCGAGTTCTTCCCTCAGCCGGCGTATGTCCGGCGATACGTCGAGCCCGGGCTCCGGCCGCGATACCGACACACGCGCGCTCATCCTGATGTCGAGCGCATCATGCGCGTCACGAAAGGCGATCGAGGTGACACTGTTGCCGAAAAAGTCGGAAAAGTCGGAACGTTCGCTGGGCGCCGGCACAAAAGACAGTGAAGCGGCGATGACGCGCTGCACGCCAGGGATGGTCGGCGGCAGCACGCGCACCTGATGGCGGCCACCGCCGGCCGCCGCATCATAGTCGTAACGCAGGTGAAGCCTGATGTCGTAGAGCATGCGGTCTCTATCCGAAATAGGCTTTGGCGAGGCTGTTGTAGAGCCCGCCGATTTCATTGGCGAGATCGCCGAGGGCGTTGGCCGTCATGTCCGAGGGCTCCTTGATGGCGATCGACGTGTTGAGCTGCAGGATTTCCTTGGCCGCCGGCGACATATGGCCTTCAGCGCCGACAGCGGGCAGCAGCGCGATTTCGGCCTTCAGCCGTTCGAGCTGGAAAAGGATTGAGCGCGGGTTGAGCGGATCGAGCGCCAGAAGGTCGACCACCGTGCGCCGTCCCGCCTGCACCGGATATTGCCGACGGTGGGTCATGACGCTGTCGCCGATCTCCAGCATCATGTCGAGCGCACCTTCCGGCGCCTGGGCTCTGGTCAGCCGGGCGAGCGTGCGGGCTATCTGGATGCCGCGTTCGAGCCTGCGGCCGATTTCCAGGAAACGCCAGCCGGCAAAGCGGTACATGTTCTCGTGCAGCAGGCCGGAAAACCCGGCCAGCTTGCGCAGGATGACCGTCATTGCCCTTGTCGCGTCGTCGCCCGGCGCCACTGTCGCGGCAAATTGATGGATGGTCTTCGACAGATCCTTCAATGCCAGCCAGCCATCGGGCGAGAAGCGGTCGCGGATCTGCCCGGCGCTGTAAACGGCGCTGTCCAGCGTGCCGATGAGCCCCAGTGGAATTGCCGTCTCGACGTCGATGCCGAACGGCGCGAGATAGTCGCTGATATCCGCGAGCAGCGGCATCTCGGGATCGGATGTCTCGGCCAGCCGCACATGGTAGGCGCGCAGGATGCGCACCGTGTCTTCCGACCGCTCGATATAGCGGCCGAGCCATGTCAGGTTCTCAGCCGCGCGGCTGGGCAGGCTGCCGGGCAAGGTTCGGGTAAAGCTGTCGTGCTCCTGCGGCAGCAGCGTCTCGCGCTCGACCGGCCTGTCGCTGACCACCCAGACATCCGCCGCCTGGCCGCCGCGCTGCATGGCGATGGCCGTCGGGTCGAGCGAAAAGCCGACACGGGCAAAGCCGCCCGGCATCACCGTCCAGCCTTCCGGCGTCCGCGCCAGATAGACGCGCAGGCTTGCCGGCCGCGGCTTCAGCCAGCCGCCGACATAGACAGGCGTGGTCGACAGCGTCACCGCTTCCTGGCCGACGAAGTCGCCGCCGTCCCGTTCGATCCTGGCGACGAGCTCGGCCCGTTCCTCGACCGACAGCGCTGACCCGAGCTTGGTCGAGCCGTCGTCCTCGAAGGCAAGCCGCGTCGACAGCGCCGGGCCGATCACCATGCTATCGATGTTGGCGAGCACATGTTCACGCTCCGTCTCCTGCCCGCACCACCATGTCGCGACCGTCGGCAGCAGCAGTTCCTCGTTGCGCAGGGCGCGCGAAATCTTGGGCAGGAAGGCGAGCAGCGCGCGCGTCTCCATCAGGCCGGAGCCCAGTGCATTGACGGCCGAAATCGCCCCTTGCCGAACCGCCTCGACCAGCCCCGGCGTGCCGATCTGCGAGTCCGGCCGCAATTCAAGCGGATCGGCGAAGGCGGCGTCGAGCCGCCGCCACAAGACGCTCACCGGCATCAGCCCCGAAACCGTGCGCACCATCAGCCTGCCGCCGGAGACGGTCAGGTCCTCGCCCTCGAGCAGCATGATGCCGAGATAGCGGGCGATATAGGCATGTTCGTAATAGGTTTCGTTCAGCGGTCCCGGCGTCAGGATGGCGACACGGCCGCCGGCTTGCCTGGCCATGCCGATCAGCGCGTCGCGGAAGCGACGGAAGAAGCCGGCCAGGCGGTGCACATGCATCTCGCCGTAGATGTCGGACAGCGCCCTCGTGGTGGCGACGCGGTTTTCCAGCGCAAAGCCGGCGCCCGACGGCGCCTGTGTGCGGTCGCCAAGCACCCACCAGCGGCCGTCCGGGCCACGACCGAGCTCGAAGGCGCAGAAATGCAGGAAATGGCCGCTGGCCGGCCTGGTGCCGACGACCGGCCGCAAATATTCCGGGCTGGCCGCGATCAATCCGGCCGGCAGAATGCCTTTCTCGACCAGCCGGTTCGGCCCGTAAATGTCGGCGATGGTCTCCTCGAACAGATCGGCGCGCTGGACCAGGCCGGCGCTGATGTCAGCCCATTCCTGCTCCTCGATCAGCAGCGGCACATGCGCCAGCGGCCATTCCCGCTCGTTGGCGCCGGCCTTGTCATAGACGCGGTAGTAGACGCCGGCGTCGCGCAGGTATTGGTCGGCGCGGGCGAAGCGCTGGGCAAGCTTTTCCGGCCCCAGGTCCTCCAGCGCCTCGATGAAGTGCCGCCAGGCCGGCCGCGGATTGCCCGACGCATCGACCATCTCGTCGACGACGCCGTCGATCGGCTGATAGTGCTCCAGCAGACTGTGAGTCTGCGGCTTGCTGCGCAGCCTTTTGTGATTCCCCTTCGCCATGGCTGATCAGAGTCTTTGCGGCCGCCGAAGGTCAAGGGTCATCGGGAAATCTTCAGAGGCTTCTTCGTTGCGCAGCACATAGCTGGACGGCGTATGGCCACGCGGCTCGAAGCGGGCGAGCCGCCGCGCCTCCGCTTCGTTGCCATTGACCGGGAAGGTATCATAGCTGCGCCCGCCGGGATGTGCCACATGGTAGACGCAGCCGCCGACTGCGCGGCCCGACCAGCGGTCATAGATGTCGAAGACCAGCGGGGTGTTGACCGGCAGCGCCGGATGCAGGCCCGACGCCGGCTGCCAGGCCTTGAAGCGCACGCCGGCCACCGCGATCTCGCGGTTGTCGGTCACCTTCATCGGCACGACGCGGCTGTTGCAGACGACGGCGTGACGCTCCGGGTTGAGCCCCTCGGTCTTCACCTGCAGCCTTTCGACGGAGGAATCGACAAAGCGTACGGTGCCGCCGATCGCGCCTTGCTCGCCCATCACGTGCCACGGCTCGAGCGCCTGCCTGAGCTCCAGCTTGACGCCGGCATGCTGGACCTCGCCGCAGAACGGGAAGCGGAATTCGAGCTGGGCGTCGAACCATTCCGGACGGAACGCAAAGCCGTTCAGCTTGAGGTCGTCCAGCACATCGAGAAAGTCAGCCCAGACATAATGCGGCAGCATGAAACGGTCGTGCAGCGAAGTGCCCCAGCGCACGAAGCGGCCGTCGAGCGGGTTCTTCCAGGCCCGGGCGATGATGGCGCGCACCAGCAATTGCTGCGCCAGGCTCATGCGCGCGTTGGGCGGCATCTCGAAGCCGCGGAATTCGACCAGCCCGAGCCGGCCGGTCGGCCCGTCCGGCGAAAACAATTTGTCGATGCAAATTTCCGAGCGATGGGTATTGCCGGTCACGTCGGTCAGAAGATTGCGGAACAGCCGGTCGACCAGCCACGGCAGGGGTGCCGCGCCCTTGTCCGGATGCGGCACCTGCGCCATCGCGATTTCGAGTTCGTAAAGCGAATCGTGGCGCGCCTCGTCGAAGCGCGGCGCCTGGCTGGTCGGGCCGATGAACAGGCCGGAGAAAAGGTAGGACAGCGACGGATGCCGCTGCCATTGCAGCACCAGGCTCTTCAACAGGTCGGGGCGGCGCAGGAACGGACTGTCATTGGGCGTTGCGCCGCCGACGACGACGTGGTTGCCGCCGCCGGTGCCGGTGTGGCGGCCGTCGATCATGAACTTGTCGGCGCCAAGCCGCGTCTGCCGCGCCTCTTCGTAGATCGCCGTGGTCGTCGCCACGCAATCCTGCCAATTCGCGGCGGGGTGGATATTGACCTCGATGACGCCGGGATCGGGTGCGACACGGATGACATTGAGGCGCGGATCGTGCGGCGGGCCGTAGCCCTCGATATGCACAGGCAGGCCGATCGCCTTTGCCGCGTTCTCCGCCGCCGCCACCAGTTCGAGATAGTCCTCCAGCGCCTCGACCGGCGGCATGAACACACAAAGCCGTCCGTCGCGCGGCTCGACCGAAAGCGCTGTGCGCACAGCGCCGCCGATCTCGGTGATCTCCTGTTCGACGCGGTCTTGCTGGCCGGTAACGGCCGTGAAGGAGACCGCCTGCTGGCGTCGCGCCATTTCGTCGGCGCCTTCCAGTTCGGCCGCAGCCGGCGACGAAGCAGAACCGGGCAAGATCGCCTCGCGCGCCGGCAATGGTCCGCGCGGCAGCGATGGATCGACCGGGACTATGTAGGGGAACTGCGCCGGCGGCACATAGGGCAGCGTGCCGAGCGGCAGGCGGTAGCCGACCGGCGAATCGCCGGGCACCAGGAACAGCCTGCCGCGCCGCGTCTTCCACTTCTCCGAGCGCCAGCGCGGTCCTGACGCCTGGCTGTTCCAGCGCTGGACAGGCAGCACATAGCCGGACGGCTTGGTCAGCCCGCGTTCGAACACCCGCGCCATGCGGCTGCGCTCCTCAGGGTCCTCCAGCTTCGAATTGGAAGGATCGACGTTGTCAGGCAGCTTGCCTTCCTTGAGCAGCCATTCGGCCGGATCCTCATAGGCTTCGCTGACCATCGTCTTGTCGATGCCGAGTTCGTCGGCGATCGCCGTCAGCAGGCCTTCGGCCTGCTTCGGTCCGACATCCGCCTCGCTCTTTTCATGCGCGATCAGCGACGGGTCGCTCCACACCGGCTCGCCGTCGGTGCGCCAGTAGAGCGAGAAGGTCCAGCGCGGCAGGCTTTCGCCGGGGTACCACTTGCCTTGCCCGTAATGCAGGAAGCCGCCCGGCGCGAAGCGTTCGCGCAGCCGGCGGATCAGGGCATCGGCCTTTTCCCGCTTGGTCGGCCCGACGGCGGCGGTGTTCCACTCTGCAGCCTCGAAATCGTCGATCGAGACGAAGGTCGGCTCGCCGCCCATGGTCAGCCGCACATCGCCGGCCTGGAGCGCGGCGTCGACCTGGACCCCCAGCGCGTCCAGCGCCTGCCAGCTCTCGTCGGAGAACGGCTTGGTAATGCGCGGATGCTCGGCGATGCGGTCGACCCGCATGTCGAAACCGAACTCGACATTGGCGAAGCTCGCCATGCCGGAAATCGGCGCGGCATTGCGGAAATGCGGCGTTGCCGCGAGCGGCACATGGCTTTCGCCGGTGAGCAGGCCGGAGGTCGGGTCGAAGCCGATCCAGCCGGCGCCCGGCAGATACACCTCGCACCAGGCATGGAGGTCAGTGAAATCGGTCGCCGTGCCGGGCGGCCCGTCAAGAGCGACGAGGTCGGGCTTCAGCTGGATCAGATAGCCGGAGACGAAGCGCGCAGCGATGCCGAGGTTCCTCAGTATCTGCACCAGGAGCCAGCTCGAATCCCGGCACGACCCCTTGCCGGCGGCCAGCGTTTCCTCGGGCGAGAAGACGCCGGTTTCCATGCGCACGATATACGCGATCTCGCGCTGCAGCCGCGCATTGAGGTCGACGACAAAATTGACGGTGTTGGTCGGGTGGCGCGCGATGGTTTTCAGGAATGCCTCCAACAGCGGCCCCGCCGGTTCCGGCGTTCGGTAGATGGTCAGATCGTCCCGGATCTCTTCGGGGTATTCGAATGGAAACGTCTCGGCCGACGGTTCGACGAAGAAATCGAACGGATTGTAGACCGTCATGTCGGCAACGAGATCGACCTCGATCTTCAGTTCCGTCACCGGCTCGGGAAAGACGAAGCGGGCCAGGAAATTGCCGTAGGGGTCCTGCTGCAGATTGACGAAGTGATTTGCCGGCCCGACCTTCAGCGAATGGCTGAGCACCTTGGTGCGGGAATGCGGCGCAGGCTGCAACCTTATGACTTGCGGGCCTAATACGACCGGCCGGTCGTATTTGTAATGGGTCAGGTGATAGACGGCTGCCAGAATTGCCATGGTGCCCCTGAAGTCGGCGTTTCAAAAGGAGTTCGCTGAACCCTGACACGAATGCTGACCATTCTCCAAGCAGAGATGTTGCGCTGCACCTAAATCAAGCAGCTTGCATAGCTCACGAAACGGAGCGCCGACCCCGGGATTCCGCAGTGTGGCGGCAAAACGTTGCAACGCTGCAGAGCCGAAGTCCGGCGGGTCAGCACCGGGCGCTTCCCGCCGATATCGATGATCGGCAGCACACGCGATGCTTCGTCGAAAAGAGCTGAAAAGAAAAACCCGCCTCGGCGGACGGGTCGTTGGAGCCAATTAGCACCATACCGAAATTAGTAGCATAGCTGCCGGTACAAAGCAAGAACAAAATGTGGCATCGTCGACGAAAATTGCCGATCTCCCGCTTTGCGAGCGGAGATACCAGGCACGGGCATCCTGGAAGCGGAGAACACCTGAACCTAAAAGAACGCCTGCAATCCGGTCTGCGCCCGTCCGAGGATCAGCGCATGCACGTCATGCGTGCCCTCATAGGTGTTGACGGTTTCCAGGTTCTGGGCGTGGCGCATGACGTGGTAACCGATCTGGATGCCATTGCCGCCATGCATGTCGCGGGCCTGGCGGGCGATGTCGAGCGCCTTGCCGCAATTGTTGCGCTTGACGAGCGAGATCATCTCCGGCGCCATCTTGCCTTCATCCATCAGCCGCCCGACGCGCAGGCTGCCCTGCAGGCCGAGCGCGATCTCGGTCTGCATGTCGGCGAGCTTCTTCTGGAAAAGCTGCGTGCCGGCCAGCGGCTTGCCGAACTGCTTACGGTCGAGGCCATACTGGCGGGCGCGGTGCCAGCAATCCTCAGCCGCGCCCATGGCGCCCCAGGAAATTCCATAGCGCGCCCGGTTGAGGCAGCCAAACGGCCCTTTGAGACCCGAGACATTGGGCAGCAACGCGTCCTCGCCGACCTCGACGCCTTCCATCACCACTTCGCCGGTAATCGAGGCTCGCAGCGACAGCTTGCCGCCGATCTTCGGCGCCGATAGCCCGTTCATGCCCTTTTCCAGGACAAAGCCGCGAATCTGGTTGTCATGCGCGCCCCCACTTTCGTCGGACAACTTTGCCCAGACGACGAACACGTCTGCGATCGGCGCGTTGGAAATCCACATTTTCGAGCCGGAGATCCTGTAGCCGCTCGCGGTCTTCTCGGCCCGCGTCTTCATGCCGCCCGGGTCGGAACCGGCGTCAGGCTCGGTCAGGCCAAAGCAGCCGATCCATTCGCCCGACGCCAGCTTCGGCAGGTATTTCTTGCGCTGTTCTTCCGAGCCATAGGCATGGATCGGATACATTACCAGCGACGACTGCACGCTCATCATCGAGCGATAGCCCGAGTCGATCCGCTCCACTTCCCGCGCGACCAGCCCGTAGGTGATGTAGTTGGCGCCGAGCCCGCCATATTCTTCCGGGATGGTGATGCCGAGCAGACCGGCCTCGCCCATTTCGCGAAAGATCCCGGCGTCGGTCTTCTCCTCGAGATAGGCTTCCTCGATCTTCGGAGCGAGCTTGTCGGCGGCAAACGCGGCGGCGCCATCGCGCACCATGCGCTCGTCCTCCGAAAGCTGGTCCTCGATCAGGAAAGGATCATCCCAGACGAATGCGTTCTTGTCGGCGGCCATGGCTCTCGGTCTCCCAAACTCATGCATGTCGCCCAAAGCTTGCCCGCGGGCCTGACCCGAGGGTGTTCGGCAGCTTGGAGATAACGACATGCATCGAAACAGAAATCTTGAAACGCGCGGCTTATCGGCTCCCGTCCTGAAAAAATCAAACGAAATAGCTTCGCCGATCCATGAGCATTGGTGATGGATCATCAATGTCGAGCGCCGCCGTCTGACCTGGCGGCGCAGCCCGGCTCGCGAAATTACTTCCGCTTCAACGCATCGGCCAAAGCGGCGCCGAACGCGCCCTGCTGCACCGGCCGCTCCGGCTGGCGTTGGGGCGCGGGCGCGCGCGGCACCGGCCTGCTGCCATTGTCGCGCGGCTTCGGTGCGCCACCGTCGCCATCCTTGCGCATCGACAGACCGATGCGCTTGCGCTTGATATCGACGTCGACGACACGCACCTTGACCACGTCGCCGGCCTTGACCACCTCATGCGCGTCCTTGATGAACCGATCGGCCAGTTGCGAGACGTGCACCAGTCCGTCCTGGTGCACGCCGATATCGACGAAGGCGCCGAAGGCGGCGACATTGGTGACAGTGCCTTCAAGCTGCATGCCGGGCTTCAGATCCTTGATGTCGTCGATGCCATCGGCAAAAGTCGCGGTCTTGAAGCCGGGGCGCGGATCGCGGCCGGGCTTTTCCAGCTCCGCCAGGATATCGCGCACCGTCGGGAGGCCGAAGCGCTCATCGACGAAGACGCGCGGATCGAGCGCCTTGAGTGCGGCGCTGTCGCCCATCAGCGAGCGAACGTCGCGCCCGCAGGCCGCGACGATCTTCTTGGCCACGCCATAGGCTTCCGGATGCACGGCGGAGGCATCGAGCGGCTCGCTGCCGTCGGGAATGCGCAGGAAGCCGGCGCATTGCTCGAACGCGCGGGGTCCAAGGCGGGAGACCTTCAACAGTTCGCGACGGCTGGCGAACGGGCCGGTCGCGTCCCGGTGCGCAACGATCGCCTCGGCCAGCGATGCGCCGAGACCCGAAACCCGCCCCAGAAGCGGCGCTGAGGCCGTGTTGAGATCGACGCCGACGGCGTTGACCGCATCCTCGACCACCGCTTCCAGCGAGCGGCCGAGGCGGTACTGATCGACGTCGTGCTGGTACTGGCCGACGCCGATCGACTTGGGCTCGATCTTGACCAGTTCGGCGAGCGGATCCTGCAGGCGCCGCGCGATCGACACTGCCCCGCGCAGCGACACATCGAGGCCGGGAAATTCCGCCGCCGCCGTTGCCGAGGCAGAATAGACCGAGGCGCCGGCTTCGCTGACGATCACCTTGAGCGGCTTCGGCCCGGACCCGGCAGGCATGTCAGCCAGCATGTCGGCCACCAGCCTTTCGGTCTCGCGGCTGCCAGTGCCGTTGCCGATCGAAATCAGCTCGACCTTGTGCAGCCGGATGAGCTTGGCCAGTTCGGCCTGCGCGCCGCGCACATCGTTCTTCGGCGGGAACGGATAGACCGTTGTCGTCGCCAGCAGCTTGCCGGTGCCGTCCACCACCGCCACCTTGACGCCGGTGCGAATGCCCGGATCGAGCCCCATCGTCGGCCGCGAGCCGGCAGGCGCGGCAAGCAGCAAATCCTTGAGATTGCGGGCGAAGACATGGATGGCTTCTTCTTCGGCCCGCTCGCGCAGATCGCGCATCAGATCGAGCGTCAGGTGCAGCGACAGCTTTATGCGCCAGGTCCAGCCGGCGACCTCCATCAGCCAGCGGTCTCCCGGCAACTGGCGGCCGATGGCGTAGGCGTCGGCGATCATCCGCTCAACCGGTTTCACCGGAGAGGCGTCATCGGCATCGACTTCGATGTCGAGCGACAGAACCTCCTCGTTGCGGCCGCGCAACATGGCCAGCGCGCGATGGCTCGGCACGTTGGTCCAGCGCTCGACATGGTCGAAATAGTCGGAAAATTTCGCGCCGGCCTCCTGTTTGCCGTCGACGACGCGCGAGCGCAGGAAGGCGCGTTCCTTCATGTAGGTCCGCAATCTGCCGACCAGATCGGCATTCTCGGCGAACTGTTCGGACAGGATGTCGCGCGCACCCTCGAGCGCCGCCTTGGCATCGACGACGTCTTCGCTGATGTAGGCCAGCGCCAGCTCGGCGGGTACAGCCGTACGGTCGGCGAGAATAGCTTCCGCCAGAGGCCCGAGCCCGCGCTCGCGTGCGATCTCGGCCTTGGTCCGGCGCTTCGGCTTGTAAGGCAGATAGATGTCTTCGAGTTCGGCCTTGGTGCCGGCCGCAGCGATCTTTGCCTCGAGCTCCTCGGTCAGCTTGCCCTGCTCGCGGATCGAACCAAGGATGGTGTCGCGGCGCGCGTCGAGTTCGCGCAGATAGGCGAGCCGCTCGGCGAGGTCGCGCAGCTGCGTGTCGTCGAGGCCGCCGGTGACCTCCTTGCGGTAGCGCGCCACGAACGGCACGGTCGCGCCGTCGTCGAGCAAGCCGATCGCCGCCGCGGCCTGCTCGGGCCGCGCGGCGATCTCGGCGGCTATGATGGTTGCGATGCGCTTGATGTCGGCTGCCATGTCGGTCCTGCTATTCGTCGAAAAGAGACGCGACCATAGGCGCAGAGCACTGCCGCGCCAACTGCGCCATTTTCAACCCGGCGAGAGGTCCACAGGAAAGGTCGGGCTGTCTGGACGGATCAGACCATCCGGCTCAGCGCCTCGAAGAAAGAAATCATGTCCAGATCGAGCGGATCGTCGACCGGTACCGGCTGCGACGACATCTTTGCGATTACCATTTCGGCCTTCGGGTTGACGTAAAGCCACTGGCCGTGGATGCCGATGCCGCAGACGGCGCCGCTTGCCGCGCCCGTCTGGTACCATTTGTTGCGGTAGCGGCCACGCGGAAACAGGAACGCCATCGTGCCGCGCCGCCAGGCCTCGGCGTCACCGCCGGTTTCGGTCGTGTCGCGCACCCAGGCTTCCGGCACGACGCGGCGGCCATTGGCTGCGCCGCCTTGCCGCATCATCTCGCCGACGCGCGCAAGGTCGCGCGGTGTCACCGAAATGCCGCCGGCGGTACGCGCCGTTCCTTCCGTGTCGACTGTCACCGAGGCGTCGCTGACGGCGCCGAGCGGCTCCCATAATTTTTCGCGCATCAGATCGTCGAAACGCCGGCCAGAAGCACGTTCGAGCAGGATGCCGAGCAGGTCGGAATTGGGCGAACGGTAGCGGAACGTCCGGCCATGCGGCTCGGCCAGGCCCTGCAGCGTCGTGAGGAAAGTGGCCAGGCTCTCGATGCCGCCGCCTGGATTCCACAGCATGGCGCGGCGGTAGCGGGCGAAGGCGCTTTCCGGATCGAGATAGGCCTCTTCGAAATCGAGGCTGACACTCATGTCGAGCACGTGCCGCACACGCGCATCGCCATAGGCCGAGCCGGCGGCTTCGGGCAGATAGAGGCTTACCGGTGCCTGCGGATCGAAAATCCCCTCGCCTTCCAATATGCCGGCAACAATGGCGGTCAGCGACTTGCTGATCGAAAAGACGATGTGGCGCGCCCCAAACTCCATATGCGGCGCGAACCAGTCGCCGACGAATTTGCCGCGTTTCATGATCGTCAGCGCGTCGGTATCGGAGCGCCTGAGAAAAGCCGCGACCGTCTCCGCGCCGCCTGCAAGAGCGACCTTTTCGCCAAGTAGCCCGCCGAAATCCTGCGCCGGCGCCTCGCTGCTGCCCGGCTGTGCCGCCACGGCAGCGCTCGGCACCAGCTCGCCGACATTCTGGAACGACCACCGGCTGAACGGGCTTTCGCGCCAGTTGCCGAGCAGCAATTGCTTGCGGGCAAAGCCGTATCTGGTTTCGAACGCGGTCTTGCCGGTCATGGTGGTCCTGCGGATTTCTTTGAGGTTCAGGCGAGCGCCGCGGCAATGGCATGCACGGCCTTCAGCGTCGCCACCGAATAGCCGATGTTGGTGAAATCCGGATAGCTCGAAAGCTTCACCACGACCATTTTCGTATCCCAGTCGATATGGATCAGCTGCCCGAACACGCCCCGGCACATCAGCGCTCGCGAGCGCGGGTCCTCGATCCAGAACTGGTTGCGGTAGCTGCCTTCCGGCAGGCTGGGACTGAAATCCGGTCCATGCCTGCCATTGCGCGTCGCCTCGATCCAGTCGGCCGGCACGATGCCGCCTCCATTGTCGAGGATCAGCTGGCCGAAGCGGCCATAATCGCGCAGCGTGGCGTTGAAGCCGCCGTCGGCGACCGCATAACCGGCGCTGTCGACAGTGAAGCAGGCGCTTTCATCCGCGCCGAGCTTTTGCCATAGCTCTTCCGAAATCAGCTGCGCCAGCCTTTTGCCGCTCACCCGCTCCATGATGAAGGCAAGCACGTCGGTCTCGATCGAGCGGTATTCGAAGGCAGCGCCGTGCGGCCGGCTCTTTTCCTTGAGCCCCAGGATCAGTTCGAACATATGCGATGGCCAGCGGAAGACCGGATCGCTGCCCGGCGGCACCGGCTTCCAGCCAGTGGCGACATCGACCTGGCCGATGTCGGAATAGGGATCGGCGTATTCCTCGGAAAAGCGCACGCCGCTCGTCATGTCGAGCACATGCTGCACGCTGGCGCCTGCCCAGCCGGTCGCTTCCAGCTCCGGCAGATAGACCGTCGCCGGCAAGGCCGGATCGATCAGTCCGCGCCCGACCAATATGCCGAACACCGAGCCCGTGACCGACTTCGCCATTGACTGCGACAAATGCAGCGTGCGCTCGGTCATGCCGTTGAAGTAGCGCTCATAGGCGACCTTGCTGTCCTTGAGCACGAGAAACCCGTCGGTATAGGTCTCGTCGAGCAGCCCGGCGAGCGTCGTCGGCTGCCCCATGCTGTCGCTCACCGGCAGCGCGTCGAGATCGACCTCAGCTCGCTCCAGTCGGTGGCGATGGCCATTGCCGCGCCAGACTTCGATCGTCGGCAGGATTTCGCGAATATGCTGGAACGCCCAACGATTCCATGGCGGCCGGTCCCAGTCGAGCTTCGGCAGCACCATCCGCGGCGGCGAACCCTGCATGATCGGCGGCGCCGGTTCGCTGTTGCGATAGGAAATCATAGGCAGTCCGATCGCCGGGAAAAGGCCCGGCGGCAATTGCCGCCGGGTTTCGTCCGGATGTGGATTACTTCTGCAGTTCGGTCCAGATCTTGCTGTAGATGGCCTGCACTTCCTCGGAACACAATTTTTGCAGCTCGCCATGCGCCTTGACGTCTTCCGGGATGATGACTTCCGGCGCATCCTTCATATCGGCCGGCATGTACTTGTCGGAACCGGTAATGCCGTTGGCGTAGCGGTGGAAGGCGGATAGGCCGGCGGCGTTTTCCGGATCCATGATGAAGTTCTGGAACAGCTTGGCGTTCTCGACATTCTTTGCGTCCTTCAGGACCATGACATTGTCGCTCCAGAGGCCAAAACCTTCCTTGGGATAGAAATAGTGGATCTTGGGGTTCGCCAGCCGCTGGCGAAAGGCCGAGCCGTTCCAGTCGCTGGTCGCCTTGAAATCGCCGGCGCCCATTTTCTCGATGGTATTGTATTCCATCGCGATCCAGTTCGGCTTGGCAGCAACCAGCGTGTCACGCACCTTCTTCAGCGTTTCCTTGTCGCTGGCGCATTGCGCGCCGCCGACATATTTGGTCGCCGCGAACATGACGTCGTTCATTTCCGGCACGACGTTGACCTTGCCCTTCAGTTCGTCGGGTGTGTTGAAGATGATGCCCCAACTGTCCGACGGCCCCTTGTAGACATCGGTGTTCACCACGATGCCCACCGTGCCCCAGGCCCATGGCACGGAATATTTGCGGCCCGGATCGAAATCGGGATTGGCCCATTCCGGCGCCACGTTCTTGAAATTCTCCATCTTGCCGGGATCGGTCTCCTGAACGAGGCCTTCCTTGATCCAGATCGGCACGAAGGTTTGCGAAGGCACCGCGATGTCGAAGCCGGTGCCGCCCTGGCGAACCTTGGCCAGCGCCGTATCGTTCGAATCGTAATCGGTGATGGTCACCTTGACGTTGTATTTCTGCTCGAACTTCTTGATCACGTCGGGGCTGGTGTAGTTGCCCCAATTGTAGATGTTGAGTTCACCGTCGGCGCGAGCAAGGCTCGTCGAGGCGAGCAGCGCCAGCCCGATGGCGGTCGCCGATGTCTTCCAGTTCATGGTTTTAGCTCCCATTTTCATGTCTAGTCCCGTTTCCTGCTGATGAAGAAAAACAACGTCACGATGGCGACCGACAAGAGCAGGAACACGGTCGATATCGCGTTGATCTCCGGCGTTATCCCTCGACGTATCTGGCCAAGCATGTAGGTCGGCAGCGTGTCCTGGCCGCCCGATTTCACGAACTCGGTGATGACGACATCGTCGAGCGAGATAACGAAGGCCAGCATCAGTCCGGCCAGAATGCCGGGCCAAAGCAGCGGCAAGGTGATGCGGCGGAACGTCTTCCACGGCGTCGCATAGAGATCGGCGGCGGCCCGTTCCAGCGTCAGGTCCATGTTCTCCAGCCGCGCCCGGATCGGCAGGTAGGCGAACGGAATGCAAAAGGCCGTATGTGCCGCGATCAGGTAGCCGAGCCCGGAATAGCCGGTGAAGATCTTGATGCGCGAGAAAAAGATCAGCAGCGCCACGCCGGTGACGATCTCCGGCACCATCAGAGGCTGGTTGATGGCGGCATATTTGAAGGTCAGGCCGGGATAGGGCGGCGTGCGCGTGGTGGCGAGCGCCGCCATGGTGGCGAAGACGGTGGCCAGGATCGCCGCGATGGCGCCGATCTGAAAGGAGCGCAAGGTGGCGTCGATGACTTGCGTGTTCTGCCACGCCGACTGGAACCATTTGAGCGAGATGCCGCCCCATTCTGACGTCGAGGTCGCGGCGTTGAAGGCATAGACGACCAGCACGACGATGGGCAGATAGAGCACGACAAAGCAGGTCGCGGCGATCGCGGTGAATCCCGGCTGATGCTTGATTGCGAAGCTGCTAGCCATGACGCATCTCCGACCGGCCGGTGTTACGAACATAGGCGAGCAGCGCCACCATGACGATGATCATGACGGCGATGGACAGGGCCGAGCCGAGCGGCCAGTTGCGGCCTTGCCCGAACTGCA
This sequence comes from Mesorhizobium sp. M0598, assembly GCF_040320865.1. Classification (NCBI taxonomy): domain Bacteria; kingdom Pseudomonadati; phylum Pseudomonadota; class Alphaproteobacteria; order Hyphomicrobiales; family Phyllobacteriaceae; genus Mesorhizobium; species Mesorhizobium sp. M0598. Next base: position 86,624 of record NZ_JAMYQL010000003.1, read on the forward strand.
GCTCGATCAGGTTGGAGAGCATCATGTTCTTGCCGCCGCCCAATAGGCTCGGTGTGACGTAGGCGCCGAGCGCCGGAATGAACACCAGGATGGAGCCGGCGATGACGCCCGGCTTGACCAGCGGGAAAATGATACGCCTGAGCACCTGGAAGCGTGTCGCATAAAGATCGTAGCCGGCTTCGACCAGCCGGAAATCGAGTTTTTCCATGCTGGCGTAGATCGGCAGCACCATCAGCGGCAGATAGACATAGGCCATGCCGATCAGGATCGCCGTATCGGTGAACAATATCTGGATCGGCGCCGAGATGATGCCGAGCTTGAGCAGCACCGTGTTGATCAACCCCTCGTTGCGGATGATCTGCAGCACCGCGAAGGTGCGGATCAGCAAGTTGGTCCAGAACGGTATGGTGATCAGGAACAGCCAGAGATCGCGCGTCTTCTCGCTGCGCGTCGCCATGAAATAGGCAGTAGGAAAACCAAGCGCCAAAGTGGCGATCGTGGTGACGATGGCAAGCTTGATCGAGCGCCAGAAGATAGTGACATGGGCAGCGGCGAACGAAAGCGTGTCGTCGAAGATGTCGCGTTCCATGAACACCGATGTCCAGGCCTCGGGCGAGAATTGCCACTTCACGTCGCCATAGGGGCCGGGCGTCAGGAACGAATAGACCAGCACGATCAGCAACGGCCCGGTCGCTGCCAGGAAGATGATCAGCAGGGCCGGCGCCGACAGCAGCCAGCGGTCGCGGATGTCGCGCCGCTCGGCCGCCTTGGCGACTTCTTCCGCGCTCGCCATCAATCCCTCAGCACTTGCGCGGCGTCGTTGCCGATCGAGACGCCGACCTTGTCGCCTCGCTCGAAACCGCAGCCTGCGCTGCGCGTGTTCTGCTGGCGCACGGTGAAGGCTTCGCCGCTGTCCAGTTGGACATGAATATGCGTGTCGGTGCCGAAATAGACGATGTTTTCGATGGTTCCGGAAAGATCGCCCTTGCCGCCGGTCAGCTTGGCGTGTTCCGGCCTGACCACCAGCGTCGCATTCGCCTTCGGCTGGAAGCCCTCAGCCACCGTCGCGTCGATCGTCGCGCCGGATTTTAGTGTCGCGCGCGCCTTGCCGTTGCCGATGCCGGTGATGGCCGCGGTCAGGAAATTGGTTTCGCCGATGAAGTCGGCGACGAAGCGCTCGGCCGGCTTGTCATAGATGTCCCAGGGCGTGCCGACCTGCAGGATCTTGCCGGCCGACATCACGGCGATGCGGTCGGACATGGTCAGCGCTTCTTCCTGGTCATGGGTGACGAAGATGAAGGTGATGCCGGTCTGGTGCTGCAGCCGTTTCAGTTCGATCTGCATTTCCTTGCGCAGCTTGTAGTCGAGTGCCGACAGCGGCTCGTCGAGCAACAGCACTTTCGGCTGCGGCGCCAGCGCGCGGGCCAGTGCGACGCGCTGCTGCTGGCCGCCGGAGATCTGGCTGGTGCGGCGGCCGCTCAGCGCCTCCATCTTGACCAGCTTGAGCATCTCGGCGACGCGTGCCTTGATTTCGGCTTTCGGCTTGCCCAGCATCTCCAGGCCGAAGCCGATATTCTCGGCCGCCGTCATGTGCGGGAACAGCGCATAGGACTGGAAGACGGTGTTGACCGGCCGCTTGAACGGCGGCAGCGGCGCGATGTCCTGGCCGTGCAGCAGGATTTCGCCTTCGCTGGGGAAGTCGAAGCCGGCGATCAGCCGCAGCAGCGTCGTCTTTCCGCAGCCCGACGGCCCCAGCAGCGTGAAGAACTCGTTCTCGCGGATCGACACCGAAACCGTGTCGAGGGCGGCTACTTGTGCGTCCCCGGTACCGAACACCTTGCGGATGCCGCGGACCTCGATTGCACTCTTACCCGGTTGATCCGGCACGCATTACCCCATTTTCATATCCGCTCTTGATGGCGGATCCAGTTCCCATTCGATTGTCAGCATATGCCGGTCGGCTTGGCAACCATGCATCTGGGCCTCGGTTCAGAACGCAAGCCCCATGCCATAGTCAGCGCCATCATCAAACCTGATAAGTGATCTTGCCGCCGCAGATGGTGGTGACCGGATGCACCTTGTGCAGGGAAGCCGGCTGAATTACCTCAATATCGGCCGACAGCACCACCAGATCGGCCAGATAACCGGGTTTCAGCCGGCCCTTACGGTGCTCCATGAATTCGGCGTGGGCCCCTTCGACCGTATAGCCCGCAAGCGCTTCCAGCAGCGAGAAGCTCTGGTCGGGGTCGCCCTCTGCCCAAGGCTTGCGCAGCACCGCCGCCTGAATGCCCAGGATCGGGTCGACCCGCGACACCGGCCAGTCGGAAGCGAAAACGACATGCGCGCCAGCCTGCTTCAGCTTCCGCCATGCATAGCTCAGCGGCCATCTTTCGCGGCCGATGCGCGAAAGCGTCGGCTCCAGCGGGAAATCCATGGCGCCGGGCGGGTGCGGCGGCTGCATCGAGGCGATGACGCCGAGTTCGGCAAAGCGCGGCACGTCGGCGGCGGTAGTCACCTCGATGTGCTCGACCCGGTGACGGCTGTCGCGCCTGCCGTTCTTCCGCCGCGCCGCCTCGTAACCGTCCAGAACCGCGCGCACAGCGCCGTCGCCTATCGAATGCACGGCGATCTGCAGGCCGCGCCGGTCGGCCTCCACCGCCACCTCGGCGAAATGCTCTGGCGTGAACAGCGGCTCACCGCGCCAGCCCGGCCGGTCGGCATAGTCGTCGACCATGACCGCGGTCCAGCCTTCCAGCACGCCGTCGTAAAACATCTTGACCATGCCGGACGACAGCCATTCCGATCGGTAGGAGTTGGCCATGCTCGATGCCTTTTCCAGTTTGTCGAGCGTCATGAAGTTTTTGAAATGAAAGGGTATCTTGGTGCGGCAAAGCAGCCGCCCTTCCTGTTCCAGCCCGGCAAGCAGCTCAAGCTGGTAGAGGTTGCCGTCCATGTTCTGGATCGAGGTGATGCCGTGGCGGGCGCACCATTCCAGCCCGCGGTGCATCAGGTCGCGGTCGGCCGCGATTTCGGCCGACGAAGGGTACGGATCGGGCTCACCGCCTGTTGCAAGGCCGAGCCGCACGCGGTTCTGCCCGGAAAGCTCGAGGATCGGCCCGAACGCCTCGCCCTCGCGCAATTCGCCCGCCGCAAGGCCGTCCGCTCCCATGACGATCTCGTTGCCGGGACCGAGTTGATTGCCGTGCAGGATGCCAGCCAGTTCCAGCGCCTTGGTGTTGGCCCACATCGTGTGGTGGTCGGAGGCCGACATGGCGAAGGCCGGTCGGCGATGATGCGGTCGAGATGATGGCGGGTGACCGGCTCTTCCCCGGAAAGGATGGTGTAATCGACGCCGGCACCGAGCAGCAATCTGGCGTTCGGCCGCGCCGCCGCGTAGGCCCGGATCGCCTCGCTCAGCGCATCGAAGCCATGCACGCCCTGAAGGTGCAGATTGTCGAGTTCGGCCGCGCCGCCGAAAAGATGCATATGCGCTTCGATGAGGCCCGGCACCACCGATCCGCCTTGTGCATCGGTGATCTTCGTGGCCGGCCCTTTCAGCGCCTCGATGGTCCGGCGGTCACCGACCGCCAGGATGTTGCCGTCCTTTATCGCCACCGCCTCGGCCGCCGGATTGCCTTCATCCATGGTCAGCACGCGGGCATTGGTGACGATCAGGTCGGCATTTGAAGTCATGATTGCCCGCGGTTCCGTTGCGACGGCGACAGGCTAGACGACGGGCTGCGGTGTTAGCAAGCCATGCCTGGTCGGCCTAGCGCCTTGTGGAAGGCATTGCAGGACGGTTAGGGTTCGCCGCGTCTCACCACGGAAGGATTTTATGAAGACTGTGTTCTCGCCTCTCCACGCCGGTCATGCCGGCAATGTCGAACTGATCGCCGGTGCCATCGTGCCGGCTTTCGAAAAGCCCTCGCGCGCCGAGTTCATCAAGGCGCGGGTGGAGAGCGAAAAGCTCGGTCCGATCCTGCCGCCGGAAAGCCACGACCTCGCCGCCGCCAAAAAGGTCCACGCCAGCGACTACATCGATTTCCTGCCAAGCGTGTGGCCGTTCTGGGAAGAGTCCGGCCGCACGGGCTCGGCCATTCCCTTCACCTGGCCGACGCGCGGCCTGCGCGGCGACGTGCGCCCCAGAACCATCGATGCGCTGCTTGGCTTCTATTCCTTCGACGGCGGCGCAACGTTCGTCAAAGGCACATGGGACGCGATCAAGTCGTCCTATGACGTTGCGCTGACGGCGGCGGCCCTGGTCAAGGGCGGCGAGCCGTCGGCCTTCGCGCTCTGCCGGCCGCCTGGCCACCATGCCGGCGCGGCCTTCATGGGCGGCTATTGCTTCATCAACAACGCCGCCGTCGCCGCGCAATGGTTTTGCGATCAGGGCGCCAGGCGCGTTTCGATCCTCGATGTCGACTATCACCACGGCAACGGCACCCAGGAGATATTCTACCGCCGCGGCGACGTTCAGGTGCTGAACCTGCATGCCGATCCGATGACCGAGTATCCGTTCTTCCTTGGCCATGCCGACGAACGCGGCGAGGGCGGGGGCGAAGGCTTCAACCTCAACTATCCAATGCCTTTCGGCACCGGCTGGGATAAGTGGAACGCCTCGCTTGAGGACGCCTGCGCCAGGCTTTCGGCTTACGCTCCGGATGTCGTCGTGGTTTCACTCGGCGTCGATACGTTCGAGAAGGACCCGATCAGCCAGTTCAAGCTGAAGAGCGCCGACTATCCCCGGATCGGCCGCCGCATCGCCAGGCTAGCCCTGCCGACGCTGTTCGTCATGGAAGGCGGCTACGCCGTCGAGGAAATCGGCGTCAACGCGGTCGGCGTGCTGACCGGCTTCGAGGACCGCTAGAATCCCTGCGCTTGCGGCCCGCCAATTGTTGATCTCAGCGCCGCCCCTCATCACCCTGCCGGGCACTTCTCCCCGTATAGAGACGGGGAGAAGGGGCTGGCCGCAGCCTCGGCATCATTCCTGGAACGTTGGAGATTGGCGAAACCGTCGATGAGAGCGCCCCTCTCCCCGTCGCTATACGGGGAGAGGATGCCGGCAGGCAGGTGAGGGGCAGCGCAAACGCTCGAAGAGGTCTGAGTAAGGCCTGAATATCAACACACTCTAGAAGCGCCAGCGCCTGCAACTCATGTGGCCGCGCTCGGCGCCGCGACCGGCGGAGCTGGCCTGCGCGAGCGGCCGAGGTAATAGACCGCCGCCGCTGCAATGACGCCCGCTGCCAGGATGCCCGCCGCCAGCACCGGCCGGTACCAGAACCAGGCGATGGCCATCGTCGTCGCCCCGACCAGGATCGCCAGGAAGCAGGCGATGATGCCGGTACCCATCCGCGCCATGCTGCCTAGCAAAGGAATGACATCGAGGATGACGCCGATCGGCCCGAGCAGCAGGGCAAAGCCGATTGCCAGGAGCAGCACGCCGGCGGCGCGCAGCAGCCAGGTGATCAGCGTGTTCGCGCTGACCGCGTCGGCGAACATCTTTTCCGCCGGCACATTGCCGGTGTCGACCATCAGCAACTGGTCGCCGGCGATTGTCTGGTAGGGCTCGAAGCCGCCCCCCGTCTGGCGCGCGACGACGCTGACCACGCCGAGCGGCGCCAGCTCGTAACCGATGCGGTAGTCGCCCAGCGCCGGCGACGTGGTGTTGAAACCGAGATAGATTTTTCCGTCGACGATGTTGACCCGCTTGGTGCCGGTATAGGCGGCGTCAATGGCGGCCGACTGATCGGCGGACAGCGAGAAATTCTTGTCGCCGCCGACCAGGTCCAGCACGGGGCGGTCGAGCGTGAAAGCACCGAGCTTGCCGTCCGGAATCTGGAATTGCTTGCTGTGGATCTCCATCGGCGGATTCTCGTGGCCGTCAGGCTTCTTGAACTCCGACGAATTGATCTGGCTGTCGTCCCACACCTTCGAATAGCTGTAGGTCGTCACCGTCTCCTCGCCGCCGCCCAGCTTCTTCGTCGTCTCGGATTTCTCATCTTCTTTCCACTGGTACATCTCGGCGCCGCGCGACAGCCGCAACCCTTGAGCCGAAATGCCGAAGTCCGGATCGGCAAGGCCGCTGCTCGCCGTCACCGCCCCGGTGACATGGACAAGCTTGCCGTCATTGGCGGCATCGATGCTATCGGCGCCGACCGAGACCACCGCGCCCGATCCCTCGGCCAGCGAGCGCGCCGTCTGCACGGCCCGGCCCTCGTTCCAGAACAGGCCGATCACCATCAGCACGATCAGGAGCAGCCCGAAGACGACCCCGCCGACCGCGCGTTTGATCCGCCCGAACCACGAGACGGACGTCACTTCCTGAAATGAATCGCTCATTGTTTCCCCCGGGTTTCCCCTATTCCCCGAAACCAGTCTCGCGAAATCCGCGCCCTGCCGCGCAGCGGCAAGCAACCGGCCTCACCCCAAACCGGGGCGGACGCCCCATCCGTCCCGGTACCGGGAGCTTATCGCAATCGACGAGCTGCCGATACGGCACAGTTGCGATCCGATCCGGTTTCGCGGCGTAAAGCAAGGGTACAATCATCGCAGTTCGATTCGGATGGATCTCAGTATAAAAAAGAGAGATATTGGAAAAATAAATAGGACAATAACTCCGTATATGCTGCCGGCTATCAAAAATATGTTCTCATAAGGGTAAAATGCAGATATTAGACAAACGATAATATACAATACCACGTTATTTTCATACAATCTGTCACCAAGTATGTTCAACATAAGATATGTGTACAAAATAGCACATGTAAATATTTGTATTAAAGCCAGGTCGCTCATGCTCGCAAGCGGCCTAAAAAATACGTGAGGTATAGCCACTATCAGAATGGCAATCGACATCCCCTTGAGAACTCGCGCTTTCATTTCAGTCCCTCGGTAATTTCCTTCTGGCAATTTCCTACGTAGGGACCGCAGCTTGATCAAGACCGAACCGTGTAGCCTGAAGGGCCGGATTACCTTCATGCCAGCATCTGAATCAGCGCCCGCAGCGCCATGCGCCGACCGGCTCCGCGCTCGCTATCCTGTTGTTGGACCATGATTTTTTTCCAGAATGCGTTCGCCCTTTGGGACGTGATGTTCTATTTTGAATCCATGGCTTGAGGGGCCGATTCATCGGAAGAGCAAAAGCGTTTTGAGCCCGGGAAAGCATTTATGAGCGACGACACACCGGAAAGCGAAAGCGCCTCGGCGCTGGCGCCGTTCCGGCACGGCATCTTCCGGGCGGTGTGGTCGGCCAGCCTGGTCTCCAATTTCGGTGGCCTGATCCAGGGCGTCGGCGCCGCCTGGATGATGACGACCATCGCTACGTCCTCCTACCAGGTGGCGCTGGTCCAGGCCTCGACCACCTTGCCGATCATGCTGTTTGCGCTGCTGGCCGGCGCCATCGCCGACAGCTTCAACCGGCGCAAAATCATGCTGATCGCCCAGATCTTCATGCTCGTCGTCTCGGCCCTTCTCACCGTCTTCACCTATCTCGACCTGATGACACCGTGGACGCTGCTCGCCTTCACCTTCCTGATCGACAGCGGCACCGCGCTCAACAGCCCGTCCTGGCAGGCTTCGGTCGGCGACATGGTGCCTCGCACCAAGGTGCCGGCGGCGATCGCGCTCAACTCGATGGGCTTCAACCTGACGCGCAGCGTCGGCCCGGCGATCGGTGGCATCATCGTTGCCGCAGCAGGTGCCGCCGCGGCCTTCGCCGTCAACACGCTGAGCTATGTCGGCCTCATCGTCGTGCTGGCCCGCTGGAAGCCGGAACTGCCGGCATCGACCTTGCCGCGCGAGACGCTGGGCGCCGCAATGGGCGCCGGCCTGCGCTACGTCGCCATGTCGCCCAATATCGGCAAGGTGCTGGTCAGGAGCTCGGCTTTCGGCTTCAGCGCCGGCGCGGTTCTGGCATTGCTGCCGCTGGTCGCGCGCGACGTCGTCAAGGGCGATGCCTTGAGCTACGGCATCATGCTCGGCGCCTTCGGCATCGGCGCCGTCGGCGGCGCGCTGATCAGCGTCAGGCTGCGGCAGCTGCTGTCCAGCGAAACCATGGTGCGCATGGCATTCGCCGGCTTCGCGCTCTGCGCCTTCAATGCCGCGCTCAGCGAGAATGCCTGGCAGACGTCGCTCGGTCTGCTGCTCGGCGGCGCCTGCTGGGTGACCGCGCTGTCGCACTTCAACGTCACCGTCCAGATGTCGACGCCGCGCTGGGTGGTCGGCCGCGTGCTTTCGGTCTACCAGACCGCGACCTTCGGCGGCATCGCGCTCGGCAGCTGGGTCTGGGGTGTCGTTGCCGACGCGCATGGCGCCGAAGCCGCCCTGATGGCGGCCAGCGTCGCCATGCTGGCGGGAGGCGCCATCGGCCTGCTGCTGCCGCTGCCGCAGCAGGCTGTGCTCAACCTCGATCCGCTCAACCGCTTCCGGGAGCCGCATCTGGCGCTTGATCTCAAGCCGCGCAGCGGTCCCATCGCCATCATGATCGAATATGTTATCCGTAACGAAGACGTGCCGGAATTCCTCGCCACCATGGCCGAGCGCGGCCGCATCCGCCGCCGTGACGGCGCCCGCAACTGGACATTGGCGCGCGATCTCGAAAATCCGTCGATATGGATCGAGCACTACCACACGCCGACCTGGGTCGAGTATATCCGCCACAATCGGCGCGCCACCTACGCCGACGCGGTCATCGGCGAGCGCATAAGGGCGCTGCACAGCGGCAACGAGCCACCGCGCGTCCGCCGCATGATCGAGCGCCCGACGACTGCCGGCACGGCGCTGGTCATGCCGAAGGGACCGATCGAGCATTAAAGCATTTTGCAGCCAAGGGAATCACTTGACGTCGCAGAAATGCGGTTAAAACAAATAGATAAAGCGGGATGCACCGTTCAATTTGAACGCATCCCGCTCCAGCGCAATTCCAGGAAAAGTGTGAAACGGTTTCCGTCCGGAAGAGACAGAGCGGTTCGCCGTTTCCGTGAAACGATGAACCGCTCCAGCCACCCTGACGCCCTTCCGCTGGCGATTCGACTACATGAGCTCTATGACGAAATAATCGCCCTGCTGTATCCACTTTACCAGGAAGTTAATCGTCAGGTCGGTACCGCTCCAATACATCTCGACGGTTGATGGAGACGGCTTTATGAGGCCTCCCTCGATAAAGTCACTCGACCTCGTCCCAGATACGCCTGAGATGAAATTGAAATCCTGGAACTGGAATGTGACCTCGCAGCTGAGAGTGAACGGCGTGAACCCGCCGCCGGCCGGCTTGGGCAACGCGAACTGAACCAACGCCGGCTCTGCGTTCGGCTTTTCGGTCTTTGAAAAGCTGCCGGATGGCCCCTGCAGGTGCCAGGTGATTTCAGTGATTTCTTTCTTGGTGGCGTTGAACCAGAGACCCGTTGCTATCGTCAGCATCGCCGGCTTGACGACCGGCGCCGCAGTAAGGGGAATACTGATGGTCTCGGTCTTGTAGCCAACGGCTGCAACTTGCAAGCTGACCGATGCTTGGCCGGTCGGCGGAGATAGCGTGAACGCTGTGTTGGTGGCCCCGACCACCGCGCCCCCTTGCGATATGGTCCCTCCAACCGATTGGGACTTGTTATCGGCGTCGACTGCTTTGATGGTTATCGTCGCCGGCTGGCCCGCTATCAGGGACGGGGGAGCCGCGGAGAGCAGCATTTCCCCGAGGGTGACATTGACGGGAACTCTGGTGAGCGGAGACATCTTCGTGCACAATGTCTGCATCACCGTAATTTGGTCTTCTACCTTGAGCTCGCCCACGTAAATCCCGAAGAAGAGCGTCGTCCAACCAAGTGGCGTATCGCTGGCGCGCCACTTCCCGTTCACGAATACATGCACGCGCGCCCCGGGAATCACGCCTGATACGTAAATTAACCGCTGGAAGACCCGGACGGGCTGTTGAATATCCGGGGTCTTGAGTGGGGTCAGGTCGGACACTTTGATCGGACCCCCGACCCGAAGCGCGAGGGGCTGACAAGTAAGCTCCAGCTCGGCGTGAATGTGCTCGCCGGCGCGCAACGGCCGAAATGTCTCGACCCAGACGAGGCCGCCAAAACTGAATACGGGCTTGCTGATTACAGGAGAATCTGGCGCATCCGAGTACAAACGTACGACCGCGTTGTCGACGCTGTTGACGAAAGCGCCGCTTGCACATTCAAATGCAGGCTCCATGACGGTCGGCGGAAATACGCTGCCCTGGTAAGACCCTACCACCAGCAACTTATCCGATGTGGCTGTCTTGCCGCATAGCTCCTGGATGACGACGAGCGATGGAAACGGCGGCGAGGCCGGGATCAGGGCCGACACGTCGGGAATCCAGTATTGGCCGGAACTCACATCCTCGCCGACTCCGATTCTCCCGAGCACGGTAGCTGCACCCGAAGTCGGATCGACAAGTTGGATCGTCAATGTCGCGCCGGGCTCGAGATTGGAGATAGGCAAAGCACGGGCTGCCGGGCAGGAGTACTGTGAGGCGTCGATTACGGGCTTTCTAACCGGCAAGGTTTCGTCGACGATCACCGGAGGGGCAGATGACGGACTTGATGCATTGCAGCGCTCGAAGTGCTGCGTGGCGCTGAAGACATCCGGATTGTGCGCGGCACGGCCAAGCAGCGCCAGGAGGTTGGCACCGACGAAAGGATATTCCAGCACGTCGCCATTGAAGTGGACCTTCGTGGTGGCGCCTTGAGCCAACCCCCTGACGGGTACTGCTTGCGCGCACCCAGGAACCGGGCCGACTGCTGGTGCCGGCATGGTATTTTCCCGATACGGCGTCTGTTCGGCGGGCAAGCTCGGGGTCTGACTGCTCTTCACCTGTCCGGCAGGCGTCTGAACGGACTGCACTGCGCTAAGCACATCGTTGGCCTGGATCGCCCCCCGAATGCGCACTGGTACGACATTTCCGCGTGCAGTATCGCTGCCAATCAATGCGCCGCCGTTGAAAATCTCGACCGTGGCGCCAGGATAGGCTGCGCCTATCAGCACCCAGTCGACGCACTCGTGCACCTGACTCAAATACACCAATGGGCTTAGCGTCGAGGGATACCCGAGCACGACGATCGGGACCGGGCTTGGATCACTGGTTTCGGCGCCGAGCGTCCAGCGTGCGGTCAATGCATCCCCCACGTTGAGGGAGCCTGCGGCGACCGGCACAAAGGTACTGGTTGTGGCGCCGGCATTTACCGCAGGGACGGGTACGCCATTTACCAGGAGGGAAATGCTCGAGCCGGGAAGCGGCCCATCGATACGGACCGAGGTACTCAAGACCGACACGGGGCCAATCACAATTGGTGCAAGGAGCGTGCTCATGTTCGTTTCCCTCTCTGTACGGCGCAGACATGTCGTCTGGTTCGAAACAGGACATAGAGGGAGCGCACTTACGGATGACTTACGGATGGGTCGGCGCGGTGCTGGACTGCGCGCGCGTCCGCCGCATGATCGAGCGCCCGACGACTGCTGGCACGGCGCTGGTCATGCCGAAGGGACCGATCGAGCATTAGTGGCTGGCGGTGCGTCCAGTGGACGAGCAAAATGAAATTGCGGCGCCTGGCCTAATCCGCGAATGCACGAACAGGATGGCCATTGTGGAGAGACGGTTATATCAGTTGGTGTGACTATGACCACTAAGGGGAGACGATGCGTTACATACGTCCGCTTTCAATTGAAGACGCCGCCGGCCTGTTGGCCGGTTCAGCCGGCACGGCCGCCATCCTCGCCGGAGGCAGCGACCTCTTGGTGCGAATGAAAGGCGGCTTTATCGAACCCGACCTGATCGTCGACATCAAGGCGATCGACGGGCTTGGCGAGATCAGGGAAACAGCCGAGGGCTTCAGCATCGGCGCGGCGGTCCCCTGCGCATTGCTGGGCGAGAACACGGCCCTGCAGAAGGCATGGCCTGGCGTCGTCGAAGCGGCCAAGCTGATCGGCTCGAAGCAGGTGCAGGGACGCTGCACCATCGTCGGCAATCTGTGCAACGCCTCGCCGGCCGCTGACAGCGTGCCGGCGCTGGTGGCTGCTGGCGCCAAGGCGGTGGTCGTCGGCCCGGGAACCAGGCGCACGATTGCCGTCGAAGCGGTGCCGACCGGGCCGGGCAAGACGTCGCTGGCGAAGGGCGAGATCATCGAGGCAATCCTGCTCGACCAACGTCTGCCGCATTCGAGCGATGCCTATCTGCGTTTCATTCCGCGCACAGAGATGGACATCGCGGTGGTAAGCGCCGGCGTGAACTTGATGCTCGATGAGCAAGGTCGCGTCAAATCCGCCCGTCTGGCATTGGGCGCCGTGGCGCCGACGGTGATTCTGGTCGAGGAGGCCGCCGAGGTTCTCATCGGCTCCAAGCTGGACGAAGCCACGCTGGAGAGGCTCGCCAAGGTCTGCTCGGGCGCCTGCCGTCCGATCGACGACAAGCGCGGCACTATCGAATTCAGACGCAAAGTCGCGGGTGTGCTGGCCAAGCGGGCCGCCACGACCGCCTATGCACGCGCAGGAGGCAAATAATGGCTGGTGTGGCAGTATCAACGACAATCAACGGCGACAATGTCGAGTTCCTTTGCCAGCCGGACGAGACGCTGCTTGATGTCCTGCGCGATCGCCTGGGGCTGACGGGCGCCAAGGAAGGCTGCGGCACCGGCGACTGCGGGGCCTGCAGCATCATCCTCGACGATCGGCTGGTGTGCTCGTGCCTGGTGCTCGGCGCGGAGGCCGAGGGCCGGCACGTCGAGACCATCGAGGGCATGGCGCATGGCGACAGGCTGCATCCGCTGCAGCAGAAATTTCTGGAACACGCCGCACTCCAATGCGGCGTCTGCACGCCGGGCTTCCTCATGGCTGCCAAGGACCTTTTGGCCAAGAATCCCGATCCGACCGAGGAGGAGATCCGCTTCGGCCTCGCCGGGAACCTCTGCCGCTGCACCGGCTATGACAAGATCGTGCGTGCCGTTCAGGACGCCGCCAGCGTGATGAAGGGAGCATGACAATGAATTTCGATCCGCGTTACTCCGGACGCAATTTCACCTCTGTCGGCACGCGTCCCATCCGTCCCGACGGCGTCGACAAGGTGACGGGCCGCGCACGCTATGGCGCCGACTTCAACATGGCCGGGCAACTGGTCGGGCGCGTTCTCAGAAGCCCCTATGCGCATGCCACGATCAGGAAGATCGACACGTCGAAGGCGGAGAAGCTCGCCGGCGTCAAGGCCGTGATCACCGCGGCCGACCTGCCCGACCTCACCGACGGCGATGCCGCCATGTACGACATCCTCGACAACTGCATGGCGCGCAAGAAAGCGCTCTATGACGGCCATGCCGTGGCCGCGGTGGCTGCGGTCGATGCCCGCACGGCGAGGCAGGCACTGAAGCTGATCGAGGTCGACTACGAGGTGCTGCCGCATGTCACCGACGTCGACGAGGCGATGAAGCACTCCGCACCCCTGCTTAACGACGCCATCTTCACCGAAGGCCTCGAGCAAAAGCCGGTCAAGCCCTCAAACGTCACCAAGCGCACCCAGTACGGCCATGGCGACATCCATGAAGGTTTCGGCCAGGCCGATTTCGTCGTCGAACGCTCCTTCAAGACCGAGCAGACGCACCAGGGCTATATCGAGCCGCATGCCTGCGTGGCCAATGTCAGCTCCGACGGCACCGCCGACCTGTGGGTCTGTACGCAAGGCCATTTTGTCTACCGCCAACACTGCGCCCAACTGCTTGGCATGGAAGCCTCGAAGCTGCGCGTCACCTCGTCGGAGATCGGCGGCGGTTTCGGTGGCAAGACCCATGTCTGGGCCGAGCCGGTGGCGCTGGCGCTGTCGCGCAAGGCCGGCCGGCCGGTCAAGCTGGTCATGACGCGCGACGAGGTGTTCCGCGCCTCTGGCCCGACCAGCGCCACCTCGATCGACGTCAGGATCGGCGCCCGCAAGGACGGCACGATCACGGCGGCCGAGGCGACGCTGCGCTATTCCTGCGGCCCCTATGCCGGTATGTGGGCCGAGATCGGCGCCATGACGGCCTTTGCCTGCTACAAGCTCGAGAACGTCAAGACGGTCGGCTACGAAGTGCTGGTCAACCGGCCCAAGACCGCGGCCTATCGCGCGCCGTCGGCTCCGATGGCGGCGTTTGCGGTGGAAAGTGCGGTCGACGAGCTGGCCAAGGAGATCGGCATGGACCCCGTCGAGTTCCGGATCAGGAACGCGGCGCAGGAAGGCACCAGATCGTCCTATGGCCCGGTATACGGCCCGATCGGCATCGGGCCGACGCTGGAGGCGGTGAAGAATCACCCGCACATGAAGGCGCCGCTCGGCAAGAACCAGGGCCGCGGAATGGCCTGCGGCTTCTGGTTCAATTTCGGTGGCCAGACCTGCACCGACCTCAACATCGGCATGGACGGTTCGGTCTCGCTTGCCGTCGGCACTGTCGATGTGGGTGGTTCCCGCGCGTCGCTGTCGCTGGTGGCGGCGGAGGAGCTCGGTATCCCCTATGAGCAAATCAAGGCGGTGGTCGCCGATACCTCCAGCCTCGGCTACAACGATATGACGGACGGCAGCCGCGGCACGTTCTCGTCTTCGATGGCGACGATCTCCGCCGCCCGCAACGCCATCAAGATCCTGCGGGAACGCGCCGCACAGATGTGGGACATTCCCGTCGACGACGTGGTCTGGGAAAAAGGTCACGCGATTGCCAAGGGCGAGAAATACGGCAACCTTGCAGCATTGTCGCTGAAGGAGATCGCGGCCGCTTCCGGAAAGACGGGCGGACCCATCGCAGGCCACAGCGAGCTCGTCGCCGACGGCGCCGGCGTCTCCTTCGCCACCCATATCTGCGATATCGAGGTGGATCCCGAGACAGGCTTGACCAGGGTGCTGCGGTACACCGTCGTTCAGGACGCCGGCAAGGCGGTGCATCCGACCTATGTCGAGGGACAGTACCAGGGGGGTGCCGCACAAGGCATCGGCTGGGCGCTCAACGAGGAGTATATCTACGGCAAGGACGGGCGGCTGCAGAACCCTGGCTTCCTCGATTACCGGATCCCGGTCTGCTCGGACCTGCCGATGATCGACACGCAGATCCTCGAAATCCCCAATCCCAACCATCCCTACGGGGTGCGCGGCGTCGGCGAGACCTCGATCGTGCCGCCGCTGGCGGCGATCGCCAATGCGGTGTCGAACGCCGCGGGCGTGCGCATGACGCACATCCCGATGTCGCCGCCGCGCATCCTTGCCGCGCTCGAGGCAGAACGGGAGGGCTGATGGTCGAAGTGACGCTCTGGGGATCGCTTAGCGCGATCGCCGGAGGCAAGAGCAAGGTCGAGATCGAGGCGAAGGATATTCGGGAGCTGTTCAGGAAGCTGGCTGAACAGTATCCCGGCCTCGAGCCGTACATCGATCGCGGCATCGCCGTCGCCATCGACGGGACGATCTATCGCGACACCTGGTCGAAGGAACTGCCGGAAGGGGCGGAGATATTCCTGCTGCCGCGTCTTGCCGGGGGATAACTGGACAACCCTGTCCTACCCATTGACGACCAAGACATGGCCTGGGCTCGAGAAAAACCTCGGCTATCCACGAGAATTCTTGGCCAGTTCAGCCTGCGAGTTTGGCTCCTTTTCGATGACTGCTTCTGTGTCAATCACAGACATAGAGGCGAGCGAGCTACACGTCTGCTTTGAGGCGAAAGCAGCCGCCCGCAGCGTAGAAGTCAAAGGGCTTGGGTCAGAACCTACCATTTCCCAATGTCAGCTTCATGATCCATAGGCGCAGTCTTGGGGTCAGATGCGATGGCGGAGCGCCTCAACGATCACCGCCATCGCAGGCGAGAGCTGTCGCCTGCTCGGGTAGTAGAGGTGATAGCCCGCAAACGGCGGACTCCAGTCGTCAAGCACGAGCCTAAGGCATCCCTTGGCGATGTGGTGGCTGACGAGGTTTTCCGGGACATAGGCGATTCCGAAACCGCTTATCGCAGCCTCGATCATGGGAATGGACGAATTGAAGGTGAGTTGGCCTTCCACCCGCACACGAAGGTCGCGGCCATCCCTGGCGAATTCCCAGGCATATAATCCGCCGAACGTCGCCTGCCGCATATTGATGCAGTCATGATCGACCAGATCCTGCGGCGCGGTCGGAACCGGATGGCGGGAAAAGTACTCCGGCGAAGCCACGGCCACGAGCCTCCAATCCGGCCCGATGCGCACTGCGATCATATCCCTGTCGATGCTCTCACCAAGCCGCACGCCTGCGTCGAAACGCTCCTCCACAATGTTCTTCATGCCGTTGTCGCTGTAGAGCTCGACGCACACGTCAGGATAGTCGCTGAGCAAGGGCTGCAGCTTCGGCCAGACGGTCGTCTGGAGCGCATGGTCGGACAGCGTGATGCGGACCGTTCCGGAGGGCTTGTCGCGAAAGGCCACCAGACTTGCAAGGTCGGCTTCGATTTCCTCGAAGCGGGGAACAAGAGATTGGAAAAGTCGCTCGCCGGCCTCGGTCGGTGCGACGCTCCGCGTCGTACGCGTCAGCAGGCGGACGCCAAGACGAGCTTCAAGCTCCTTGATTGTCGAGCTCAGGGTCGACTGCGAGGTTCCGAGCTTGGCCGCCGCCTTGGTGAAGCTGCGCTCCCGGGCGACCGCCACGAACCAGAGCAAATCCTTCATCCCATCGCGCTGCATAGGGCACCTCCCGTCTGACATTTATATCATAAGCAGATAAGTCCATGCGAATTACTCAGTCTAATAGAATGGGTTCCTCTGCAATATCTTCCAGCATGGTGATGGGGATGGGCGGCTGATCCACCCCTCGCCTTGCAAGGACGTCAATTATGGAAACGACCTACGACACAAGGCTTGTCGAAGACCGCGCCGCATGGGGCGCGGTGCTGTCGATGGCTCTGTGTGTTTCCGTGCTCATCGCGTCGGAATTCATGCCGGTCAGCCTGCTGTCGCCGCTAGCGGCCGATCTCGGCATCACCGAGGGCCGCACGGGACAGGCGATCTCGATTTCGGGCGCTTTCGCCGTCGTGACCAGCCTGCTGGTCACCGGCCTCACGCGCCGGATCGACCGCCGACTGGTCGTGACCGGCTTCACCCTTCTCCTGATCGTGTCCGGGCTCGCTGTCACCTTCGCGCCGAACTACGCGTTCCTCATGGTCGGCCGGGCGCTGCTCGGCATCGCGATCGGCGGGTTCTGGTCGATGTCGACCGCGATCGTCATGCGCCTCGTGCCGCAAGATATGGTTCCGAAGGGTCTCGCCATGCTAAACGCTGGCAATGCCATTGCGGCCACCATCGCCGCGCCGCTGGGCAGTTTTCTTGGCGCCTATGTCGGCTGGCGCGGCGCTTTCTTCCTCGTCGTGCCGCTTGGGCTCCTGGCGCTGGTCTGGCAGTGGACAAGCCTGCCGGCGCTGCCCCCGCGCCGGAGGAAGCGTCCAGGCAATCCGCTGGCGCTCCTCGGCCGTCTTCCTGTCGCCACCGGCATGGCGTCGATCATGATGCTGTTCATGGGCCAGTTCGCGCTCTTCACCTATCTGCGGCCCTTCCTCGAGAGCGTCACTCAGCTCGACATCGCTGCTCTCTCGGCGATCCTGCTGGCGATGGGGCTGGCCGGGGTGCTCGGCACCCTCTGCATAGGCCGGCTTTTGCGCACGCGCCTGTTCAGCATCCTCATCGTCATCCCGCTGGTCATGGCCGCGCTGGCAGCTGCGCTCATCGCCCTCGGTGCCTTGCCGGTTCCGACAGCACTGCTGCTCGTTGCCTGGGGCTTCTTCGGCACGGCCGCGCCCGTTGGCTGGGGCACGTGGCTCTGCCGCACGTTGCCGGACGACGCGGAGGCCGGCGGCGGATTGCAGGTAGCCGTCATCCAGCTCGCCATCACCGGCGGCGCCGCCATCGGCGGCACGCTCTTCGATACGGTCGGCTGGTGGGGTGCATTCACTTTCGGCGCGGTGCTGCTCTGTGGATCGGCGCTCGCCGCCTTTGCAGCATCGCATTTGGCCCGGAGGTCGCAGCCATGACGGCAGCCATGACGATCGACCGTCCGGACCTCAGCCGCCGCGCGTTGCTCGGCGGCGCGCTCGCGGCAACGGTCCTGCCGCGGGCCGCCCGCAGCCAGCAGGGCAGCGACCCAGGCAGCCAGGAGCCCACCGACATGAAGATCAAGATGATTTTCAATGGCCGGACCATGACCGCCACGCTCTACGACAATCCGTCGGCGCGCGACTTCTTCACCATGCTGCCGCTCGATCTCACCATCGACGACTACGCGCATAACGAGAAAATCGCCTATCTGCCGCGCAAGTTGACTGAGGAGGGCAGCGGTCCGTTCGCCAACGAGCAGCCCTATGACCTGTGCTATTTCATGCCTTGGGGCAACCTGGCCATGTTCCACGCCGACTATCACCATCCCGGGCTGATCAGGCTCGGCCGCTTCGATGAGGGCGAGCAGGCCCTGCACATTCGCGGCGAGTTCCCGCTTCGCATCGAACGCATTTGAGGACTCAAAGGAGATCACCATGGAGATTCTTCGCGCAGGCACCAGGCCGTCTGGCAAGGGACCATCTGATTGGTTCACCGGCACGGTGCGGATCGATCCGCTGTTCAACCCGTTCGACGCCGCGCGCGTGCAGGGCGCACAGGTGACCTTCGAGCCCGGCGCCCGCACCGCCTGGCACACGCATCCGCTCGGCCAGACGCTGATCGTCGTTTCCGGCCTCGGCCGCGTGCAGCGCGAGGGCAGTGCGGTCGAGGAGATCCGGCCGGGGGACGTCGTCTGGTTCGCACCCGGCGAGAAGCATTGGCACGGTGCCTCACCCGAGACGGCCATGATCCACATTGCCCTCCAGGAGGTCAAAGACGGCAAGGTGGTGGACTGGCTGGAACACGTCAGCGACGCCGACTACGGCGCCTGACATCGATTGAACGAAAGGAAAGCAAAATGCTCGCAACCGTTCTTCATAAGCCCGGCGACATCCGCTGCGAGGAAGTCGCCGATCCGAAAATCATGCGGCCAACGGACGCCATCATCAAGCTCTCGGCGAGCTGCATCTGCGGCTCGGACCTGTGGCCCTATCGCGGGCTGCAGCCGGTCGACGGCCCGATGCATATGGGCCACGAATATTGTGGCATCGTCGTCGAGGTCGGCGCAGAGGTGCGCACGGTCCGTCCCGGCCAGTTCGTCGTCGGCTCGTTCTGCCTCTCCGACAATACCTGCCCGCATTGCCGCTTCGGCTTCCAGTCGTCCTGTGTGCAGCGCGAGTTCATGTCGGGCGCGCAGGCGCCTTACGCCCGCGTGCCGTTGGCGGATGGCACACTGGTCGCCACCGCCGAGGTGCCGCCGGCAGAACTCATCCCTGACCTGCTGGCTGTGTCCGATGTGCTCGGCACCGGCTGGTATGCGGCCGACGCAGCCGAGGTCCGAGAAGGATCGACGGTGGTGGTGGTCGGCGACGGTGCGGTCGGCCTGATGGGCGTGCTTGCGGCCAAGGAGATGGGCGCCGAGCGCATCATCGCCATGAGCCGGCACGCCAGCCGCCAAAAACTCGCCCGCGAGTTTGGCGCCACCGACATTGTGGCCGAGCGTGGCGAGGAAGGCGTCGCGCGCATCAAGGAGCTCACCAAGGACGTCGGCGCGGACTCGGTGCTGGAATGCGTCGGCACGGCGGAATCCTTCGACCAGGCGCTGGCCTGCTCTCGCCCCGGCGGCACCATCGGCTATGTCGGCGTGCCGCATGGCGTGAGCTTCGATGGCCAGAATCTCTTCTTCGGCCAGAAGCGCATGCTGGGCGGCCCCGCGCCGGTGCGCCGCTTCCTGCCCGACCTCATGGACCGTGTGCTCAAGGGCAGGATCAAGCCCGGCAAGGTCTTCGACCTCAAGCTGCCGTTGGCCGAGGTCGCTGAAGGTTACCGCGCCATGGACGAGCGGCGCGCCATCAAGGTCATGCTTTCGGTGTAAGCGAAGATTGGGCGGGACGGCCTGTCCGCACCCACAAACCAGAAAAGGAACAACGACATATGACGATGAGATTGAAGATCGCCGCCCTTGCGCTTGCGCTTTCGGTCGCCACGCCGGCTTTCTCCCAAGAGTCCCCGATCATTGGCGCATGGCGCATGAGGTCGCTCGAGGCCGGTGCCGAGGGAAACCTCAAGCCCGTGCCATATTCCGGCCAGGTCATCTTCACCGAGGCCGGCATCCTCTCGGTGCAGGCCCAGAACCCCGACGCTAAGGCGCCGGACACGCCTTACACGGCGAATGGCTACGAAGCCTATTACGGGCCGGTCGCCATCAACGACCAGGACAAGACCTTCGTCATCATGATCGAGTCCTCCCTGGTCCGCAACCTTGTCGGGAAGAGCATGAAACGCAAATTCGAAGTCTCGGACAACAAACTGGTCCTGACGCCGGACAATCCGGCCGAAGGCTGGCGCGTGACCTACGAACGTTACTGATCGGAACAGCCCGGCTGTCAACGTGTTATCGGTGGCCACAATGGCGCGGACTTCTGACCGAAATGGCGCGATGGCGGAACTGGTGCCAATCATGGCGGCTGTCTTCGCCGGCTTCCTCCTGATCGGCTTGGCGCTACCCGTCCTGCCGCTGCATCTTCACCAGCAGCTCGGCTTCGGCCCCTTCGCAGTCGGGCTGGTGACGGGCAGCCAGTTCGTCGCCTCGATGCTGTCGCGCATTGGAGCCGGAAATTATGCCGATGGGCACGGCGGCAAGCGGGCCGTCGTCGTCGGCCTCATTGCCGCTGTCCTGGCGGGGTTCATTTACCTCGGCTCGCTGGCATTGCTCGACCGGCCGGTAGCGTCCGCATCGGCGCTCTTCGCCGGCCGGGCGGTACTGGGCGCGTCTGAGAGCTTCATCATCACAGGCGGCGTCGCCTGGGGCCTCTCCCTTGCGGGCGGACAGAACTCCGGAAAGGTCATAGCCTGGGTGGGCACGGCGATGTTCGCAGCACTCGCGCTAGGCGCGCCGATCGGATCTGCGCTTTACGGGACGAGCGGCTTCGCCGCGATCGCACTCGCGACGGTCGGCCTGCCGCTTGCGACGCTGCTTGCCATCCTGCCTATGCGTGGCACCAGCCTCGCCGCGAGCGCCGCACGACAGTCATGGACGAGCGTGGCGCAAGCGGTCTGGCTTCCCGGCGTCGGAGCTGCTTTCAGCAGCCTTGGCTACGGCGCGATCCTGTCCTTTGGCGCGCTGCTCTTTGCCGAACGCGGCTGGCAGCCGGTCTGGCTTCCCTTCACCACTTATGCCGCGTCGCTGATCGCGGCAAGGCTGTGCTTCGGCCACCTGCCTGACAGGTTAGGGGGCGCGCGCGTCGCCGTGATCTTCGTGGCGGTCGAGGCGGCAGGGCTGATGCTGATCTGGCTTGCGCCCGGGCCCGTTCTCGCCGCCATCGGAGCGGGCCTGACTGGCCTCGGCTACTCGCTGGTCTATCCCGGTTTCGGTGCCGAGGCCGTAAGCCATCTTCCACCACGCAGCCGCGGCCTGGCCATGGGACTCTACACCGTCTTCCTCGACGTGGCGCTCGGCTTCGGCAGTCCGGCGCTCGGCTTGGTCGCTGGGTCGGCCGGGCTGCAATTCGTCTTCTTCGCCGTCGCGACGGCGACGCTTCCGGCGTTGGGCATCGCTCTGCTGCTGGGTCGCCGTAACGCTCCACCATAGAGCCGGATAGTCTGGGCTCGAGATGTCGCGCAACTACGATCGCTCCCGCTTCGCCCACGACCTTTTCGCCTCCGACATTATTGGCTTTGATCCAGCACTCGGCGATCAGCAGATCTTCGCCTACCTGCTGCCGCTCAAGCAGGTCGAGAGCAGCCGCAATCGATAATGTTCGACCGTCGTTTGGACGGACGGGGGTATCATCTCGCTTCCGGATGCTGTCCGCAGCTTCCACCGTTTGTCTCGATGCGAGCAGATCCTAGTCTTTCGTATAGTCAGGCCCAAAACGAGTCGGCAGGTTGTCGGCGAGTTTCAACCAAGGGAGCTTCTCCTCAAAAGCGACATGCAGCGTAGGTGCAAATTTTTCTGGCTCCTCCATCGCTGCCGCAAAAAAATGCATGACATCAGACATGTTCTTTGAGCGGAAGGACAGCGGCGTGCCACAGTGATCGCAAAATGTTCTTTCCACACCGGGAGAAGAGTTGAATACCTTCGGTAGCTTGCCCAGCCATCGCCATTGGCCGTTCAAGACGCCAATATAGGAGGTCATCGGCGCAGAACATTGCCGCCGACAACTTTCACAATGACAGACCACGCAGGCCTGTGCCGGGCCATCGACTTCAAAGGCAATAGCGCCACATAAGCAATGACCACGCATGCAAATTCTCCTTGAGCCAACAAGGACAGCTTCATGCCTGGGCGTGAGGGAGGCGCCATGAAATGCGTCGAGCTGGCGCCCAATTCCGACATTCGGCGCTGGCGATTGTCCTCGCGTGCGCGAGGCGTTGCCTCCAAGCTGCCTTCACTACCCCCTTTCGGCATATTGAAATGTTCGTAGAGTTTCTCCGCCGGGCCGCTGAATTCACGGCCTGGCAGGTCTATCGCAACCCGAACACTACAGTGGAATTGCGGTCACTTCCTTGGCCGTTCGGATCACGAACATCGTGTGGTATCGCGCGACGTTGCTTCGGTCTCGGAACAGTCGCTCGCATAGTGCATCGAACTCTACCATATCCGTCAGGCGGAGCATGAGGACGGCGTCGGTTTCGCCGCTCACACTGTAGGCCTGAGTGACGGCCGGTTCCTGAGCGGCCAACTCGAGAAAGTCCCGCATAAACTGCTCGCCATGACGCTCCAGTTCGACGGCGACGATCGCCTTCAAGCCCCGGCCAGCCTTTGCCGGTGCGAGAAGCGCGACAATGCGGCTGATGACACCGCTTTTCTTCAGTCGTCGTATGCGGCGCAGGCAGCTCGAAGGGGAAAGCCCGACTAACCCCGCCAGTTTGGCGTTAGTTCGTGAGGCATCATCCTGGAGCAGGTTGAGAAGCCTTCTGTCGATCTTGTCCATGTCGGTCGCGCTCATCGTCGGTGCGTTGCAATTTTATTGCACGGAATCGCAAACTTTGACCACAAATGCGAAGCGTCTCACGCTACTCAGATGGCTCCAGGGATGATGGAGCAGCATGATGGCAATTTGCGCCGCCTTCTATCGCAAGACTTTGGAGACGCTTGAAATCTATTGGGAACTGGTTCGCGTGATCGTTCCGGTTGCGATTGCCACGCGGCTGCTGCAGGACCTTGGCGTCATCCAGGCGATTTCTCCGTTCTTCTCCCCGCTCATGTTGCAGGTGGGGTTGCCACCTGAACTCGCCTTTGCCTGGCTGACGGGATTGCTGGTCGGGATCTGGGGCGCGCTTGTGATCGTATTCACCTTGGTTCCGGTTTCGGCGCTCAGCACTGCCGACATGACGGTTCTTTCGGCTCTCTTGCTGTTTGCACATGCCATTCCGATCGAGCAACGGATCATTCAGAGGGCCGGGCCGAGCTTCCTGGTCACCGCGGCGCTTCGTATTGGCGGGGGTTTGGTCTTTGCTGTCCTTCTGCATCAGATATTCGCCGTGACCGGATGGCTGTCAGGACCGGTGAAGCCGGCGTGGATGCCGACGAATGAAAGCACCGACTGGGGCGGCTTTCTCCTGGGTACGCTCAAAACCCTGGGCATCATGCTCGTTGTTCTGCTTGCGCTGAGCTGGGTGATCGAGCTTCTCAAGATGTCGGGCATTTTGGAGTGGATGAACAGAGGGCTTGCACCGCTCTTTCGGCTCGCCGGCATCGAAAAGCAGACGGTACCTTTCGCCGCTGTTGGCCTGTTTCTCGGGATTTCCTATGGCGCAGGACTGCTGATCCGCGAGGCGCGCACGCCTAGCGCGGAGCCGCGTCAGATATTCCTTGCCTGCGTGTTCATGGGTTTTGCCCATAGCCTCATTGAGGATACGTTGGTCGTTGTCACACTTGGCGCTGATGTTACGAGCGTGCTTCTCGGTCGCCTGGCGTTTGCCGTGGTCGCGACCGCCGTGATCGCAAAAGTAATCAAGGCGGTTCCCGACGCTCTTTTCTTCAAGACACTCTTCCACAAGGAAGAAGACAGTCCGCGCAATCGGATTTCGGAGCCGGCGATTAGCGGGCCGTTGACGTGAGCCCTCCTTACGCAGCAGCCGACATGTGTGTCGCATCGCTATCGGGAGAGGACGCGGCTACCCCTCGCCCGACAGATCGCGCCGCGCCTTGTCGAGTTCTTCGGCATAGCGCCGCATCAGGTGGCCTTCGGTCAACAGCCCGACCACCTTGCGATCGGTGAAATCCTCGACCACCGCCAATTCCTCGGCGCCGGCGCGCTGGAAGGTCTCGGCCGCCGACTGCACGTTCATGCTCGGCACCAGCACGCATCCCTGAATTTGGCGAAGGACAGCACCGGCAACCATGCCCGCGTGATGCTGCGGCGATAAACCCCATCTTCATCTCGGGGAGCCGCGTTGACGTAAACGTCAACCCGAAGCTATATGCGCCGGCGACCGTGATCGCGAAATGCGCAAGACGGCGACTTCGGCCAGATCGAAGTGTCCCGGATCGAAGTGCCAATGAGCGACAAACGCAACGAGACGAGGAGAACCGCCATGGGCGTTCAGGAAATTGCCGACAAGATCAGCGCGCGCGTGGCGAGTGCCGGGTTCGACCGTTCCGTGAAGTTCGATACCGGCGGCGACGGTGTCATCGTCATCGACGGCGCTGATGTCTCGACCATCGACGGGCCGGCCGACTGCACCATAAAGCTTTCGCTCGACGATCTGGACTCGCTGATATCAGGCGACCTCAACCCGACCATGGCCTTCATGTCCGGCAAGATAAAGGTCGAAGGCGACATGAGCGTCGCCATGGCGCTCAGCCAACTGATCGGCTGATCGCTTGAGGTGAAACAAGCCGCCGCACGATGGCGGGCGGCTTGCTTCGAACCATCAGGCAGCGAGCGGCAGTCTCTGCGCCTTCAGCTTGCGCCCTGCCGCCTTCAGCGTGCCTTGCGCGCCGTCGAGTGCGCCGACAACCAGTTCCCGCGCCAGCAGGCGGTGCCGCTCGTAAGGCCCCGGCATGGCCAGCGAGCCGGTCTTTGCGGCCGAAAACCCGAAGCGCTCGTAATAGGGCGCGTCGCCGACCAGCAGGATCGCCGCATGGCCAAGCCGCTCGGCCTCAGTGACCGCATGGCGCATCAGCGCCGAGCCGATGCCGGCATTTTTCAGCGCCGGGTCGATCGCAAGCGGGCCGAGCAGCAGCGCTGCCGTGCTGCCCTCGCCCAGCACCACGTCCCACAGCCGCACCGTGCCGGCAACAGTGCCCGACGCATCGCGCGCGACAAAGGCCAGGCCCTCCGAAGGCCGGCGGCCGCGCCGCAGCTTTTCCGACGACTTCTTCCGGCGCTTCGGCCCCATGGCGCGATCGAGCAAAGCCTCGCGAGCCGGGACGTCGGCGGCGGTTTCGGCGACGACCGCAATCTCCCCCCTCGAGGGGGAGATGTCGCCGAAGGCGACAGAGGGGGTTGTCGCGCGTGAAGCGCCGGCCTCCATCTGCGGCAGGAGGCCGAGTCCAGTCGAACCGACCCCCTCTGGCCGCTTCGCGGCCATCTCCCCCTCGAGGGGGGAGATTCCCACGCCTTCAACGATGAGATCTGCAATGTTCATTTCCGCGATCCTTCACAAGCGGATTGTTCCACAGGCGAGCCCGGGCGGGCGACAGGCGCCCACCGGGGATGATCTGAGCAACTCTTGCGAGCCCTCAGATCACGTAGGATCGGAGAGGCTCGAAGCCGTTGAAGGCGACCGAGGCGTAGGTCGTCGTGTAGGCGCCGGTGCCCTCGATCAGCACCTCGTCGCCGATGGTCAGCGATAAGGGCAGCGGGTACGGCGTCTTTTCGTACATCACGTCGGCCGAATCGCAGGTCGGGCCGGCGAGCACGCAAGGCGCGGTCTCGCTGCCGTCATGCGCGGTGACGATCGGATAGCGGATCGCCTCGTCCATGGTCTCGGCAAGACCGCCGAACTTGCCGATGTCGAGGAACACCCAGCGCACATTGTCGTTATCGGCCTTCTTCGAGATCAGCACGACCTCCGACTTGATCACCCCGGCATTGCCGACCATGCCGCGGCCCGGCTCGATGATCGTCTCGGGGATGGCGTTGCCGAAATGCTTCCTGAGCGCCGAGAAGATCGCCTGGCCATAGGCCTGCGCCACCGGCACATCCCTGAGATAGCGGGTCGGGAAGCCGCCGCCCATATTGACCATCTTCAGCACGATGCCTTCGTCGGCCAGCGTCGCGAACACCTTCTTGGCGTCGGCCAGCGCGCGATCCCAGGCGGTCAGGTCGGTCTGCTGCGAGCCGACATGGAATGATACGCCATGGGCGTCGAGGCCGAGCGCCCTGGCATGGCGCAGCACGTCGACCGCCATCGCCGGCACACAGCCGAACTTGCGCGACAGCGGCCATTCGGCACCCTCGCCGTCGGTCAGGACGCGGCAGAACACACGGGCGCCGGGAGCGACGCGGGCGATCTTCTCGACCTCCTCGACGCAGTCCACCGCAAACAGCCGGATGCCGAGCTGGTAGGCGCGCTGGATGTCGCGCTCCTTCTTGATGGTGTTGCCGAAGGAGATGCGGTCCGCCGGCGCACCGGCGTCCATCGCCATCTCGACTTCGGCAACGGAAGCGGTGTCGAAGGACGAGCCCATCGCAGCAAGCAGGCGCAGGATTTCCGGCGCCGGATTTGCTTTCACCGCATAGTAGATCTTGGAATCGGGAAGCGCCTTCTCGAAGGCGCGGAAATTGTCGCGCACGACATCGAGGTCGACGACGAGGCACGGGCCGTTCGGACGTCGGGTGGCGAGAAAGTCAAGGATGCGCTGGGTAGCCATCGGGGTCTCTCCATCAGCGCCTTTCGGCGCGCACAAAGGCTTGCGGACGCGGGCTCTCGGCCTCGCGAACACGCGGTGGACAAAGGCGGGACGGAAATCCATGGAACCAGCCGGTGGAGACCCCGGAACCATGAAGCGCCGTCTCGCGGCGGTGAACCTTGGCCTTGCCCGGCCTCGGTTCGCTTTGTCTGCCTTGGCTTGGATGGGAGACCCGTCCGCACTGCCGGCAATGAAGGTGTGCCTCTTCAGTAACCCCGGTCTTTGGACGACCGGCAGAACACCAGAAAGGCCCGCACCGTCGTTGCTTCAAGGTGTCCTCGGTTGGCGGTTGGCCGCTAAACCGACTGGAGGGGTTGGCTCCAGTTACCTTACCGATTGCCCTCACCATTCGAGGATCGGCGGACACCCACAGGCACGTGCGACTTTGGGCAAGCGCGATATAAGATCGAAAGATTTCACAATCAATAAAAATCGTATCGCAGGTTGTAAAATTTGTGGCATCGAACAATGCTGCGGGACCAGAAGAACAATGCTGCGGCAAGCACACCCGGATATCGAACGCATGACAGGCACTCGCGGCCCGCTGAACGCTTTTCTCGATCTTGATCAAGTCCCTGTTACCAATGCGCAATCCGGCCCGCTTGCCGGCTTGCGGTTGGCCGTCAAGGATATCTTCGACGTCGCCGGGTACCGCACCGGTTGCGGCAATCCGCAGAAATACCGCGAAGCCTCGCCGGCCACGGCCACCGCGCCGGCCGTCCAGACGCTGCTTGATTCGGGCGCCCGCTTCGTCGGCAAGACGCAGACCGACGAACTCGCCTTTTCCCTGCTGGGGCTGAACGCGCATTTCCCATCGCCGATCAATCCGGCGGCACCCGACCGCGTCACCGGCGGCTCGTCCTCGGGTTCTGCTTCTGCAGTCGCCGGCGGGCTGGCCGATATCGCCACCGGCTCCGACACCGGCGGCTCGATCCGTGCGCCGGCAAGCTTCTGCGGCCTGATCGGCCTCAGGACCACGCATGGCCGCATTTCGCTCGACGGCGCCATGCCGCTGGCGCCTTCGCTGGACACGTTCGGCTGGTTTGCCAGGGATATCGTCACCTACGAAAAGGTCGGCACGGTGCTGCTCGGCGACGATCCGCACCGCCACGAACTGGTACGCCCTCTTGCCCTCGACGCGCTGGACAGCCTCGTGCTCGGCCCGCTGGAGGCCGAGGAATATCGCGCCATGGTCCGCAGTGTCGCTTCGGTGCTGGGCGCGCCGCGCAGCGTTGGCCCGCTGTCGCATTCCACCGACGATCTTTATTGGTGCTTCCGCAAGCTGCAAGGCTATGAAGCCTGGCAAAGCCACGGCGCCTGGATCGCTGGCGGCGACCGCATGCTGGGACCCGGCGTCAAGGAGCGCTTCGAGCATGGCGCGACCGTCGGCCCGGCAACCGCGCAGCACGAAACGGAACGTCGCGTTTCGTTTCGCCTCGAGCTTACCGACCTGCTTGGCGAGGACGGCGTTCTTGTGCTTCCGACCGCTCCGGGTGCCGCGCCGCTCAAGGCCGAATTATTTGATGATTTGCAGATCTATCGCGAGCGCGCGCTGAGATTGCTGTGTCTTTCCGGCCTGTCTGGATTTCCGCAAATCACGCTGCCGCTCGGCAAGGTCGGCGGGGCGCCGTTCGGCCTTTCGCTGCTCGGTCCGAAGAACAGCGACCGGCAGCTAATTGCGCTGGCCGCCCGCATCCTTTCAGCCCACCAAGGAGGCGCATGACATGGATACGCTGACCCGCATGCGCGCCTTCATCGATGTCGTCGAGGCCGAAGGCTTTTCGGCGGCGGCACGCAAGATCGGCCGCTCGAAGGCGCTGCTGTCGAAATATGTGCGCGAGCTGGAGGACGAGCTCGGCGCGCTACTGCTCAACCGCACCACCAGGCAGTTCTCGATGACCGAAGCCGGCCACACCTATTACCGGCGCGCCTCGGAGATCGTGCGCGAGGTCGACAGCCTTGCCGATGCGGTGCGCGAATCCTCCGGCGACGTGCGCGGCAGGATCAAGCTGTCGGCGCCGCGCACCTTTGCCGACGCGCCGATCGGCCAATCGCTGATCGACTTCGCCAAGCAGCATCCCGACATCGTGCTCGACATTCATCTCGACGACCG
The DNA here is from genome assembly GCF_040320865.1 of Mesorhizobium sp. M0598. Taxonomy (NCBI): domain Bacteria; kingdom Pseudomonadati; phylum Pseudomonadota; class Alphaproteobacteria; order Hyphomicrobiales; family Phyllobacteriaceae; genus Mesorhizobium; species Mesorhizobium sp. M0598. The sequence continues at coordinate 115,678 of NZ_JAMYQL010000003.1, forward strand.
CTTCGTCGATCTGGTCGAAGAGGGTTTCGATCTGGCAGTGCGCATTTCGCGGCTGGAAAATTCCTCACTGATCGCCAGGCGCCTGGCGCCGTTTTCGGTACGGCTTTGCGCGTCTCCCGAACTGATCGCCAAGCACGGCATGCCGGTCAGGGCGCAAGACCTTGCCCGCGTGCCTTGCATCATCGACACCAATGGCCGCTGGCTCACCAACTGGCCGTTCAAGGGCGACGGTGCCGATACGGTGAGTGTTTCGGTCTCCGGCCCGATCGAGGTCAACAGCCCGATGGCGGCGAGGGCGGCCGCCGTGGCTGGACTGGGGTTTTCCATCCTGCCGGATTTTATCGCCGCGCCCGACATCGAAAGCGGCAAGCTGGTGACTGCGCTGGATGACCGCATTCTGCCCGGCGGCGGCATTTTTGCTGTCTATCCGCACCGGCGCTATCTGCCTGCAAAAGTTCGCGTTTTCGTCGACTTCCTGGTGCAGTGGTTCAAGACGCTGGACAACGCATGAGCTTTCAGCCGCGTTGCGGTCCCATTTTCGCCCGCTTTCTGGTAACTGTCGGCAATTCACCGAAGCCGATTGAATCGCGACCGAGAATGCACCTGAAACGGCAAGCAATGATGCTGGCTTCGGCCTTGACCGCGACGTTTGCCGCCGTCGGACCGGCTGAGGTGCATCCCCACGTCTTCGCTGAAGCCCGCCTCGAAGTGGTCCTCGGCCCGGATCACCAAACTGTGAAGGCATTGCGCCATGTCTGGCGCTTCGATGATTTGTTTTCGAGCACGGTGATGATGGAGTTCGACAAGAATTCCGACCTGAAACTCGACGACAAAGAGCTGAAGGATGTCGCCGACACCGTCCATGCCTCGCTTGCCGAGTTCAACTATTTCCAGCTCGTCACCGTCGACGGCAAGGACGTGGCAATGACCCCGCCGCCTCATTTGATGGCCAATTTCGACAATGACCAGTTGATCATCCTGTTTGAATCTGAACCGAAGGTGCCGATCAAACTGAGCGGCAAGATAGATATCGGCGTCTACGACCCGACCTTCTACACCGCGATCGATTTCACCGAGGATGCCAATCTGCAGGTCGATGGGTTGCCGCCGACCTGCACCAGCAAGGTTGTCCGCCCGAACCCGGACGAGGCGATCGCCCAGAACCAGAAGACCCTGACCGAGGCCTTCTTCAACGATCCGACAGGCACCGACATGAGCAAGATCTTTGCCACCAAGCTTGAACTGACCTGTCAGCCGGAAGGATAGATCCAGTGACCAAACCGTCCCTGCGTTTGGCATTCGGTCTTCTGGCCGTCGCCTTTGTGATGACGCACTTTCTCGGCTCCGCCCACGCCCAGAGTTCACTCGGCATCGGCACGAATGACGGCATGGCTCCAACCGCCACCGGCCCGTTCGCCCACATCCTGATGTGGATCAATCTGCGCCAGCAGGAATTCTATCATGCGCTTGCCGGCGCGATGAAGGCGATGCGCCAGGACGGTAGCAAGTTGTGGCTGCTCATCGGCCTGTCCTTTGCCTATGGCATTTTCCACGCCGCCGGCCCCGGTCACGGCAAGGCGGTGATCTCTTCCTACATGGTGGCCAATGAAGTGGCGCTCCGGCGCGGCATCATGCTGTCCTTCGTCTCGGCCCTGCTGCAGGCGCTGACCGCGATCATGGTGATGCTGGTCGCCTATTTCTTGCTGCGCGGCACTGCTGTCTCGATGACAGACGCCGCATGGTTCCTCGAAATCATGAGCTATGTCTTCGTCACTCTGTTCGGCGCCTGGCTGCTGTGGCGCAAGGCCGGCCCGGCCATCCTTCGCCTGTTCGGCGCAAATCCGGGCTACAGCCTCTCGGCTGCCCATGCCGGCCATTCACATGCCGGCCATTCACATGCCCATGCGGCACATTCCCACGCGCTTGATGCGCATGACCACCACGATCATGCGCATGACCATCACGATCACGGCGCCCACGACCACGCCCATGCTGCGCACGATCACCACAGCCACGCGGCGGGCGAGGTCTGCGACACCTGCGGACACTCGCATGCGCCCGACCCGGCGCTGCTTTCCGGTGATCGCTTCGATTGGCGCACGGCCTGGTCGGCGGTGGCTGCCGTCGGTATCCGCCCCTGTTCAGGCGCGCTGATCGTGCTGAGCTTCGCCTTGCTGAATGGGCTGTGGTTCGGCGGCATCCTTTCGGTGCTGGCCATGGCGCTCGGCACCGCAATCACCGTCTCGGCCCTGGCGACGCTTGCGGTGACCGCGAAGAACTGGGCGGTGTATTTCGCCGGCGACGGCCGCATGGGCAACCGCATCCATTCGATCGTCGAGATCGGCGGCGCCGCCTTCGTCTTCCTGTTCGGCCTGCTGCTGCTCTCGGCCAGCCTGACTGGCGCCTGACCTCGTTGCGTCCGATCGGGGCGCTTTAACTAGGGATATTGCCCCCCAACTCGTCCTCGATATGGACGCGGATGATCTCGTCGAAGCTCGTTTCGGCGGCAAAGCCAAGCTCCCTCGAGCGCCGCGCCTCGAAGCGTGTCGGCCAGCCCTTGACGATCGCCCAGATCGTCTCGTCGGGCTCCTCGCGGATCAGTTTGGCCGCCTTGGCGCCGGCGACACGTTCCAGCGCCTCGATCTGCTCGCCGACAGTGACGGCAACACCCGGCATCGTCAGGTTGCGGCGCGGTCCGACGGCGGCGCCGTCGATCTGAGCCGCATGGATCAGGAAATTCACCGCCGAACGCGGGCTGGCGTGTGTGTGGACGACCGAGCGCGGCACCGGCAGGATCGCTTCATGGCCGCTCAGCGGCTCGCGGATGATACCGGAGAAGAACCCTGAGGCCGCCTTGTTCGGCTTTCCCGGCCTGACGCAGATGGTCGGCAGCCTGATGCCGATGCCGTCGAAGAAACCGCGGCGCGTATAGTCGGCAAGCAGCGCCTCGCCGATCAGCTTCTGTGTGCCGTAGGAGGTCAGCGGCGTCGGGTGGAACTCGTCCGGAATGATGTCGGGAAACGGTGCGCCGAACACGGCGATCGACGAGGTGAAGACGACGCGTGGCGTATAGGCGGCCAAGCGGATGGCATCGAACAGCGCCCTTGTGCCGTCGAGATTGACGCGATAGCCGAGATCGAAATTGGCCTCCGCCTCACCCGACACCACGCCGGCCAGATGGAAGATCACGTCGGGGCGCGGCGCGACCAGATTTGCGGTCGCTCCCGGTGCGGCAAGGTCGCCGGTGTGGAGGGTAATGCTGACACCTTCGAGCACCGGCGCTTGCGGCGGCACGATATCGTGAAGATCGAGCGCGGCGATCTTGCGGCCGCCGAGCGTCCCGTCCTTGGCCAACCTGGCGATGAGTTTGCGGCCGACCATGCCTGCCGCGCCGGTAATCAGAATGCGCATGTCACTTTCCCTTTTTGCGCTGGCTGCGGCTACGCAGCCAGAACACGACGAAGATTGCTACCATGAAGATCGCCGCGACGACGCCGGCAAGAACCGTCGAGACCTTGCCGACCGCCAGCATCACGGTTGGAAGATAATAGGCTGCGATGCCGAACAGCAGCAAAACCCAGGCGGCGCCGATCGCCGCATTGCGGGTGTCGCGGTCCATCACGCGGCGCCAGGGTGGCGAGAGTTCATGTCGATCGTTGCCAATGCCAGGAACTCCCGAAGTCAATGATAATGGCCGCGGTGCGGTGGCGTATCATGCGCATGCTCGTGCTCGTCATCATGCTCATGGCTGTCGGCACATCGGCCGAATTCCGGTTCGACCGTGGCATGGGCTATGCCATGTTCCGCCGCAAGCCGCTTCTTGATCGCGCTTACCGCCATATGCGCGTCGACGCCGTCATTGAGGCAGGCATGCAACGTCGCCATGTTGCTGGAGCCGTCGAGCGACCAGACATGCATGTGATGCACCTCGCGCACGCCCTTGACCGAGCCTTCGATGTCCCTCGCGATCAGGTCGCGGTCGAGGCTTGCCGGCACGCCCTCGAGCAGGACGTGAGCTGCCTCGCGCATCAGCGACCAGGCCGTGGACAGGATCAGCAGCGAGACCAGCATCGACAGGATCGGATCGATGGGCGTCCAGCCCGTCGCCAGGATCACCAGCGCCGCGACGATCGCCGCGGCCGAGCCGAGCAGGTCGCCGAGCACGTGCAGGATGGCGCCGCGCATGTTCAGGCTGCCGCGGTCGCCGCCATGCAGCACGTAGAACGAGCCGAGATTGACCAGCAGGCCGGCGATCGCGACGACCAGCATCGGCCCGCCGAGCACCGGAGCCGGCGCTTGCAAGCGGCCCCAAGCCTCGTAGACGATCCACAGCGCGATGGCGAAGATGGCGATGCCGTTGGTGTAGGCGACCAGCGTCTTGACCCGGCCGAAGCCGTAGGTGAGGCGCACGGTCGCCGGCCGGCTCGCAAGGTGAAGGCATACCAGGCAAGGCCGAGCGCGACGCAATCGGCAAGCATATGGCCGGCATCCGCCAGCAGGGCCAGTGAACCGGTGAAGATGGCGCCTAGCGTCTCCGCGACCATGAAGCCGGCGGTCAGGCAGGCAGCGATCAGCACGCGCTTCTTGTCGGTCGAGCCATGCACATGACCTGCGCCATGGCTGTGGTCGTGGCCCTGCGAAGCGTGGTCGTGGGAATGCGCCATCTATGAGCTCCTGCTAGAGCCTGGTCCATCCCGGCAGAATCGGGATGGAGGCTCTATCTTTTTATTTGACCATGATCTTTTCCGAAAACCGGATTCCACTTTTCGGGAGCATGGTCAGGCGCCGAACTCGGCGCGAAAATCCTCGAGCCGCCGCCTCTGCTGGCCATCGCTGTCGAAATTAGCCGGATCGAGCCACGCCTCATAGGCTCTGCGCAGATCAGGCCATTCCTTGTCGATGATCGAATACCACGCGGTATCGCGGTTTTCGCCCTTGACCACAAGATGCTGACGGAAAATGCCCTCGAACGTGAAGCCGAAACGTTCCGCCGCGCGCTTCGACGGCTCGTTTCGATTGTTGCATTTCCATTCGTAGCGGCGGTAGCCAAGCTCGTCGAAGACATACTTCATGAACAGGAACTGCGCTTCCGTCGCCGCCGGCTTACGCGAGATCAGCGGGCCCCAATAGATGTTGCCGATCTCGATGACGCCGTAGGCGGCGTCGATACGCATCAGCGTCTGCCGCCCGGCGACCTTGCCGCTGGCCTTGTCGATGACGGTAAAAAACAGGGGGTCTTCGCTGGCTTCGGCCTTGTCCAGCCATGGCTGGAAGGCGGCACGGCTCTCCGGCGGGTAGTCTGGCAGCCAGGCGAAGCGGCCGTCGACATCGGCCACCGACGAGGCCTCAAACAGGCCGTCGCCGTGCTTTTCGGCGTTGAGCGGCTCCAGCCTGACAGTGCGCCCCTCCAGCACCTTGCGTTCGGGCCGCGGGCGCGGTTGCCAATTCTTGAGATTTTCCGACACCGAAAACTCCAATCCGTTTGACTTTTGCGGGCGGACGCTCACAAAAACGCACGCTCGCTGAAAGAACCACACGGACGGGAAAAATGCTCCACACGATTTCGGCCTTCGACCGCCTCGGCGAGGAAAATGCGTTCGCGGTGCTGGCGCGTGCCACGGCACTTGCCCACCAGGGCCGCGACATTGTCAATCTCGGCATCGGCCAGCCCGACTTCAAGACGCCGCAGCACATCGTCGAGGCCGCGATCAAGGCGCTGCGCGACGGCCATCACGGCTATACGCCGGCCAACGGCCTGCTGGCGACGCGCGAAGCGGTGGTCCGCCGCACGCTGGCCACCACCGGCGTCGAAGTCTCGCCGGAAGCGGTGATGATCCTGCCCGGCGGCAAGCCGACCATGTTCGCGGCCATCCTGATGTTCGGCGAGCCGGGTGCCGAAATCCTCTATCCCGATCCCGGCTTTCCGATCTACCGCTCGATGATCGAGTTCACCGGTGCTGCCCCCATCCCGGTGCCGATGCGCGAGGAGAACGGCTTTGCCTTTTCGGCTGCGGAGACCTTGGCGCTGATCACCCCGAAGACCAGGCTGCTGATCCTCAACTCGCCCGCCAATCCGACCGGCGGCGTCACGCCTCGCGCCGAGATCGAAAAGCTGGTCAGGGGGCTGCAAGCGCACCCGGACGTCGCCATCCTCTCCGACGAGATCTACGACGTGATGACCTATGACGGCGAGACGCACTGCTCGCTGCTCGCCTTCCCTGAAATCCGCGACCGGCTGATCGTGCTCAACGGCTGGTCGAAGACCTGGGCGATGACCGGCTGGCGCATGGGCTGGTCGATCTGGCCGAATGGCGACAAGGGCGCGCATCTCTACGACAAGGTGCGCAAGCTCGCGGTCAATTGCTGGTCCTGCGTCAACGCACCGAGCCAGTATGCCGGCATAGCCGCCATCGACGGCCCGCAGGACGATGTCGACAAGATGATGCGCGCCTTCGACCGCCGCAGGAAGGTCGTGGTCGAGGGGTTGAATGCCTTGCCCGGCGTTTCCTGCATTACGCCGAAAGGCGCCTTCTATGCCTTCCCCAATGTTTCCAAGACCGGCTGGAAGGCCAAGAAGCTCGCCTCGGCTCTGCTCGAGGATGCCGGCGTGGCGCTGATCGGCGGCCCCGATTTCGGCATTCTCGGCGAAGGCTATGTCAGGCTGTCCTACGCCAATTCCGAGGAGAACATCCTGCGCGCGCTGGAGCGGATCGAGGCGTTCCTGGCGAAGTGAGGACGACGAAAGGAGAAGCCAGATGTTCTATGCCATTCTTGCCTATCACGAGGAAGAAGCGATTACGGCACTGACGCCTGAGCAGGATGCGGCGCTGATGACCGATCTTCTCCAGATCAACGATCGGCTCTACCGGCAAGGCACCCTTGGGCCGGCGGCCCGGCTCGGCGCGACACAAGACGCCTGCACCTTGCGCGGGCCAGGCACCGGAATGGTTATCGACGGCCCCTTCGCCGAGACCAAGGAACAATTGCTGGGGCTCTATGTCGTCGACTGCGCCACCCGTGACGCTGCCATCGACATTGCGCGCGACCTTCGCCGCGTCAATCCGACCGCCGTCTACGAAATCCGCCCGATTTCGCTATATTTACCCGGCGTGCCGCTTCCGGTCACCCGGCCCTGATTTAGGACCGGGTTGAGACCAATTTAGCCTCGCCCGACAAATGGCATCTTCGTCGCCATCACGGTCATGAACAGCACGTTGGCGTCGAGCGGCAGGCTGGCCATATGGAGGACGGCATCGGCGACGCGCTCGACATCCATCACCGCTTCGGCGGCAATGGTGCCGTTGGCTTGCGGCACGCCGACCGTCATCGCCTGCGCCATGTCGGTCAGCGCGTTGCCGATGTCGATCTGGCCGCAAGCAATGTCGAAGGGCCTGCCGTCCAGCGCCAGCGTCTTGGTCAGCCCGGTGATGGCGTGCTTGGTCGCCGTATAGGGCACCGAGCCCGGCCGCGGCGCATAGGCCGATACCGAGCCGTTGTTGATGATGCGGCCGCCCATCGGCTGCTGCCTGCGCATGGCGCCGAACGCGGCGCGAGCACACAGGAACGAGCCGGTGAGATTGACCCCGACGATGTCGTTCCACACGTCGACCGGGATGTCGTCGATCAACGTCGATTTGTAGCTCGTGCCGGCATTGTTGAAGAGCAGGTCGACGCGCCCGAAAGCCGCAGCCACCGTCTCGAACAGATCGTCGACCTGATCGGCCTTGCTGATGTCGCAGGCGAAGGCCAATGCCTTGGCCTGCGTCGGCCCGGCCGCGGCGATCGCATCCTCCAGCACCGGCTTGCGGCGACCGCAGAAGACCGTGTTCCAGCCGGCCTTGAGCAGCGCCGTGGCGACGCTTTTGCCGATGCCCGTACCGGCGCCGGTGACGATGGCGGTTTTAGAGTCGGTCATGGCTGTACTCCCTGAAAGGGATGAGGCATCGCAAATGACGGGAACCATGGCAAGCCGGCGCAACGGCGCGTGCTACAAAAAGGGCGGTCATTGGCGACCGCCCCTGATCCGAACCGGGCTTGGGAGGAGGAAAGCCGATCCGACTGCCTGAATCATGCGCCCACCGGATTAACGAGAAGCTAACGCCAACGGCGCACCGGGTTTCCGCCGCCCTACTTTCAAGCTACCAGCGCGAACCGCTCACCGGCTTGGCCGTGCTGCCCGCTGCCGGCACCTTCGCCGCCGTCACCGTCGCCTCGACATGATCGACCAGGGCGTCCGGCAGGCCGAGACGGCCGGCAAGCAGGTCGAGATAGCCGCGTTCGGCCCGCGTGTCCGGATCGATGGCAAGACGCGAGGCGGTGTAGAGTTCCAGCTTTTGCGCATCGGTCTTGGCCCCTGCGATCAGCACATCCAGATCGAGCGGCGCCTCGAGTTCCGACATCAGGAATTTCTCCGCTTCGGCGCCGACGCCGGCGAGGCTGAGCTTGCCGGCGATCTTCTGCCGCTCTTCGTCATCGACATGACCGTCGGCCTTCGCCGCCGAGATCATCGCCCTGACCAGCGTCAGCGTGAATTCGTCTTCGCCCTGCGGCGCTTGCGACGGATGGAACGCGGTATCGGCCGGCGGCGGCAGCAATTCCGGTTCGCCTGCAGCTTGCGTCTTGGCCGGCACGTTGCCGTTCTTGTAGTTCTGGTAGGCCTTGTAAGCGAGGCCGCCGATCGCAGCCAACCCACCAAGCTTCACCGCCGCACCGGTGACCTGGCGGCCTGGGCCGGTTCCGAGCAGCACCGCGGCCAGCGCACCGGCGGCAAGCGGATTGTCCTTGGCCATCTGCACCGCCTGCCCGGCCTTGTCGCGGACGGTCGATCCGGTGCCGGGAATTTGCGAGCCGAGCAGATCGTCGAGGAGCTTCTTGGGATCGAACATCTATGCCTCCAGAATTGGCCCGGCCGAAGGTGCGCGGGCAGGTTTGCACGTCGAAGACCTAGGTCCCGCAGTTTGACATTACAATGACGCGGCGCATCCTTTTGCCCGCTGCCACGCATGAGCTCGAATGGAGGTCTGCTGGGATTTCACGCGGAAATTAAAGTGCTGCAGCCTCCATCCGCGCCAAAAAACGCGTGTCGAAACCAGCTTCGACTTCGAGTAATGTCGCGGCACGTCGCTTGGGAGGAGCCTGGCATGACCGATGAGACAGACCGCCAGCCGGCACGCGATCCCCAGGAGCTGGAGCGCCTGCTGATTTCGCGGCAGTGGGTCGGAGACATTGACGGCATGGCCGCGCTTTTTGAGCCCCATGCAGTCATCGACAGCGGTGGCGGACAACTGACGTTCGGCCGCGAAGCCATCCGGGGGCTGTTCGCGGAGATCACCGCAACCGGCCGAAAATTTCAGTCCGGAGATCAGCGCCCGGCTGTCGTCAATGGCGACCTGGCGCTCACCTCGACCCGGCTTCCCGATGGTACCATCACCACCGAGGTCGCGCGCCGGCAGAACGACGGGACATGGCTGTGGGTCATCGATCGCTTCTCTGTTGCTTGACGTGAAGTTGCTTAACGTGAAGCTAACTTCCGATATGGCGATCGCCGCGCGCTTGCGCCAGCTCGACCTGGTGCTGGCGCTCGGCGTAGCGGGCGCGATCTTCGTCCGAGCGGGCATCGAAGCAATGCGGGCATGAGATGCCGGTGGCATATTCCGGCGACAGCCGGTCTTCTGCGGCCAGCGGATGCCGGCAGGCGCGGCAGAGTTCGGCGTCGCCTTCGAGCAGCCCGTGCGATACCGAAACGCGCTCGTCGAAAACGAAGCATTCGCCTTGCCAGAGGCTCTGTTCGGCGGGCACGTCTTCGAGATACTTCAGAATGCCGCCCTTGAGGTGGAAAACATCCTCGAAGCCGAGCGACTTCACATAGGCCGTCGCCTTCTCGCAGCGTATGCCGCCGGTGCAGAACATGGCGACCTTGCGCCCCTCGAGCTCATGCCGATGCTGCTCGACCCAGGCCGGGAATTCGCGGAAGCTGTTGGTGGTAGGATCGACAGCGCCCTTGAAGGTGCCGAGCGACACCTCGTAGGCGTTGCGCGTGTCGATGACGATGGTGCCCGTATCCGAGATCAGTGCATTCCAGTCGGCCGACGCTACATAGGTGCCTGCACCTGCCGCCGGATCGATATTGTCCACGCCCATGGTGACGATCTCGCGCTTCAACCGCACCTTCATACGATGGAACGGCATCGTTGCGGCGCTGCTGTATTTGATCTCGAGGCCGGCGAGACCGTCGATGGATTCGAGATGATCGATGAGCGCCGCGATTGCCGTTTCACTGCCGGCGACCGTGCCGTTAATGCCCTCACGCGCCAAAAGCAGCGTGCCTTTGATGCCGCGTGCGCAGCAGAAGGCGGCGAGCGGCGCGCGCAGCGCCTCGAAGGTGTCGAGCCGGGCGAAGCGGTAAAGCGCGGCAACGCGGAAGGCTTGGCTGGGAAGTGTCATCACCAAGCCACTAAACGCTCACGACAGCCGGATCAAGGCAGAGCCGGGAGCGGTCTGATCGCGGAAGGTTTCGAACACCACGCGTGACATCGCGACACGCCGCGTTTCGTGGACAGAAAAACCGCCTTCTGCTAACCGGTCGACTTGATCAACAGAGGAGAGACGACGAATGCCCAGCACGACCGAAAAGCTCCTGTCGCTCCTCAACGGCCAGCCGGTCATACCGGTGCTGAAGATCGCCAATCCCGCCGACGCGGTGCCGCTGGCCCGGGCGCTGGCCAGCGGTGGCCTGCCGGTGATCGAGATCACGCTGCGCACCGCCGACGCGCTGGAGGCGATCCGCCGGGTGGCAGGCGAGGTCGAAGACGCGGTCGTCGGCGCCGGCACCATCCTGGACGCCCGCCAGTTCGGCGAGGCGGCGGCCGCCGGTTCGAAGTTCATCGTCAGCCCCGGCATCACCCGCGAGCTTCTCGCGGCAGCCAAGGACAGCGACGTGCCGTTGCTGCCCGGCGCCATTACGCCGGGAGAGGTCATGGCCGCCCGCGAAGCCGGCCTGCGCTTTCTGAAATTCTTCCCGGCCGAACAGTCGGGCGGCATTGCCTCGCTCAAGGCTTTCGCCGCGCCGCTTGCCGACGTGAAATTCTGCCCGACCGGCGGTATCACCGGCAAGAACGCCGCCGACTACCTCAGCCTGCCCAACGTCATCTGCGTCGGCGGTTCCTGGGTGGCGCCGGACGATCTGGTCAAGGCCGGCAAATGGGACGAGATCGAAGCCTTGGCGCGCGCTGCGAGCAAGCTCGGGCGCTAGCACCTTCTGCATGAAGAAAACCGCCGCCGATCTGGCCGATCTGGTTCGCCGGCTGGTTCCCGCTCATGGGCTCGAACCACGATTCACGCCTTCAAAGGGCGCTGTCCTACCATTAGACGAAGCGGGAGAATGCCGACCAGTGGTTAGCATCCCTGGATGAATGAAGCCAGTGCCGGCGGTGGAGGCAGCCGCGCGAGGTGCCCAGCGCGGCCTACTCGGTCTTGAAGCGGGCCACCGACATGAACTTGACGGCTTTGCCGGTGAACCGGTTTGCGTCGGCCATCTCGTTGCCCGGCTGGAAGCCTATCGTATAGACCTCGCTCGGTGCCGTACGGACGAAGTCGTAGGCGTAGCGCGGCGCCGTTGTCGCATCTGAAACGGTTGCGACATACTCGCCGCTGTGCAGCGCCCACCGGGCGGCCTGCGGCGCGGCGGCGACCACCACCGGCTTGGGGCCGGGCTTCAGGTCGCGGGCGGTGGCCCTGGGTTCCTTGCGTGTGGTTTTCACGCCCGCTCCGATGACGGCCGCCGGATCGGAGCCTGCCGGGCGGGCAACGATGGCCTCGCGCGGCGATGCCCCGTCGCTCGATGCCCCGTCGTCGCTCGCCGGTTCCTCGAACACCGATGCTTGCTCGGAAAGCGACGCGACCTTGTATTCGTCGGTCGCGCTGACCCTTTCCAGAACGGCCTTGACCTCGTCGGGCTGGGAACTGTCGGGCCGCGCCGACGGCAATACCGAGAATGCGTCGGTGGCGGTGTTGCTCCGCTCGGCCGCACTCGCCAGCGCCAGCAACACTTGCTTGTCCTGCGGCGCAAGACCCGCCGGCGAAAGATCGGCCGGCAGCGAATGATCGGGCCGCCAGCTCGGCACGGGAATGTTGTTTGCAGCGACCTGCACCGGGCCGGCCGCAGCAGACGGGTCTGCTATGCCGAACGGAACATTTGCCGGTGCCACACTGGCCGGCGTCACGCTTGCCGGCGCTTGCGCGGTCGCCACCGCCTGTTCAGTCGATCCAGCCGCATCCGCCACGCCGAACGGAACGTTTTCAGGCGGCTGAGCGCCGACGTCGGTCTTCGGGCGCGGAGCAAAAGCCGGCAGCGGGATGCTGCGCGCAGGCAATGCCGCGATGATCGTCTCCGGCGTGTCGTTCTCCGGTTCAGGCGCAGGCGCCGGAGCATCGGCGACTTCCGGAATCTGAGCGCGCTTGGCATCCTGAGGCGCCACGATGGCAATGCCAGGCAGGTTGCTGCTCTTGGCGGACGGCGCCGGCTTCACGTTACGGGGCTTTGGCGCCGGCTCGGCCATCGCCACGTCGGCGCTGTCGTCCGCCTCGTCGTCGCCACCGCCGAAGAGGGCTGCCAGGAACCCACGGGATTTTTTGGCACCGCCGCTTGCGCTGGCGAGTTCGATGGCCGGCGCGCCGGCGCCCTTGCGGGCTTTGTAGGAGGCGAGCGCCTGTTGATAGCCAGGCAGCGGCTTGCCGTCGCTCGGCACATGCAGCGTCTTGCCGTTGGGGAACACGCGCGCCAGTTCCTGGCGGCTGATGCCGGGCCAGTGGCGTACATTGCCGACATCCATATGCACGAAGGGCGAGCCGGAGCTGGGATAGTAGCCGACGCCGCCGCCCTGCATCCTGAGGCCGACGTCGCGCAGCTTCTTCAGCGGCACGCCGGGAATATAGAAATCCATCGCCCTGCCGAGCATGTGCTGGCTCTTCTCGGCGACGCCCCTGCTGCGGCTGCGCAGCATCGAATTCGTGGCCGGCGAACGATAGCCGCAGACGACCTGGATGTAATCGGTGGCGCCGCTCTCCCGATAGGCCTCCCAGACCAGGTCCAGCAGGCGCGGATCCATCTTGGTCGGCTCGTTGCGACGCCAGTCGCGCAGGATGATGTTGATCTTTCGCAAGCCCGCCTGGTCGTAGCGGCCATTGCGCTTATAGACGATCTCCGCCTTTTCATGCGTGTGGAGATGATAGAGCTTCAGCGAACGTGTCTCGGCGCTGGCGCCGGTTGCCGCCGCTGCAAGGAACCCGACGGCAACAATCACCGCTGCCAGCCATCTCGGCCAGACGCTCATGTGATAATGCCGCCCGTTTTCGTGTCGTTCGATTCTGTTCAAATCAAAAGGCCTTGCAGGCTGCCGTTTTGTCCCCGGATTTGACCAAACGGATGCGTGGTGTGTGCATCCGAATATCGATCCTAATGGTTAATCATCGCTTATTGAAGCCGAAATGCGGTAACACGGTGGCGACATCCCGCCAAAAATATTGCGCAGGATATCTTGGTAAACCGCTGGTTTAGATCATGTTTTGGCGCCAGCTCGAAACACGATCTGTTACCGTCCGCCTTAATACGTGAACACTGTGGCGAACACATCATTTCGACGCGCAGTTGCGTGGAATGATGTCCGGATGAGAACCGGCCTGGCCCTGTGACTCAGGAAGCGAGCCGTTCGACGCGGCCGGTTTCCGGGTCGATGCCGTATTCCTTGAGCTTGCGGTAGAGCGTCGACCGGCCGATGCCGAGGCGGCGGGCGACTTCGCTCATCTGGCCGTTGTAGTGATCGATGGCGAGCTTGATCATTTCGAGTTCGACGTCGGCCAGCGCACGCACATTGCCGCGCTCGTCGAGCGCCCGCAGCGTGCCGAAACGAGGCTTGGCTGGTGCATCGGCGTCGGCGGCTGCGATGCCGCCAGCGGCGGATATGTTGTCGCGCGGCTGGCTGCCCGAAGCCACTCCGGAAGCTGGCCACCCTGGAGCTGGCAAGGCGATACCCGCATCGAGATTGACCGTGCCCTCGATTTGCGCCCGGATCTGCGGGAACTCTTCTTCGGTCAGCATGTCGCCGTCGGCAAGCACCGAAGCCCGGAAGACGGCATTTTCGAGCTGCCTTATGTTGCCCGGCCAGTCATAGGCCTGCAGCATGGCAAGCGCCGCAGCCGAGATGCCCCGCAGGCGGTGACGCGGATCGGCGGGCGCCACCTTCTCCATGAAGTGCTCGACCAGATAGGGGATGTCGTCGCGACGGTCGCGCAATGGCGGCACGAAGATCGGATAGACGTTCAGCCGGTAGAACAGGTCCTCGCGGAACTTGCCGTCCTTGACCTGCTGCAGCAGGTTGCGATGGGTTGCCGAGATCAGCCTGATGTCGACCCTGACGGCCGAGCGCCCGCCAACCGGATCGACCTCGCCGTCCTGTACGGCGCGCAACAGCTTGACCTGCACGTCGAGCGGCAGGTCGCCGATTTCGTCAAGGAACAGCGTGCCGGTGTGCGCTTCGACGAACTTGCCGGTATGTTTTTCGGTGGCGCCGGTGAACGAGCCCTTCTCGTGCCCGAACAGGATCGATTCGACCAGATTGTCGGGGATGGCGCCGCAATTGACGGTGACGAAGGGTTTCGAGCGGCGGTCGCCGCTGCCCTGGACGGCGCGCGCCACCAGTTCCTTGCCGACGCCGGATTCACCTTCGATCAGGATCGGAATGTTGGACGCCGCCGCCTTGCGGCCGAGCCGGATCACCCGATCCATCGCCGGACTGTGGGTGATCATGTCCTTGAATGTCAGATGGCCGCCACGCTGTCGTGACGAGCGCTTCACTTCGCCTTCGAGCGCTTCGACCTTGAGGGCGTTGCCGATCGACGCCTGCAGCCTGTCGGGAGAGGCCGGCTTGACGACGAAGTCGAAGGCGCCGTGACGCATTGCCGAAACGACGGTTTCGATGCCGCCCTGCGCGGTCTGCACGATGACGGGAATGTGGATGCTACGCTCGCGCATCGCCTTCAGCACGCCGATGCCATCGAGCCCGGGCATCATAAGGTCTAGGATGACCACCGACACGTCGCGCGCATTGGGTCCGTCGACAAACTCGAGACCCGCCTCGCCGCCATCGGCGACGATCGCGGTGTGGCCGAATTTCGTCACCGCCGCCTCGAGAAGCCTGCGCTGCACGGGATCGTCATCGACTATGAGTATGGAAGCTGCCATGACTGATCCGACCGTGCCCGCCCGAGAATGCGCCCTATGGATCATCTTGGCACAGGGTTCTAAATAAGCTTTCAAAAAACCCGGTGAATGAATTCCTTAGGATTTGACCGGCTTCTCGTTTCCTCGAATTTTTGTGTCTGGAAGGATCGGCAATGCGCATGGTTTTTGCTCGAAAGCTGGCGGCGGCGCCCGGTCAGGGCGTGGCGGAGCTTGGCGACCTGCCGGAATGGAATCTGGCCGATCTCTATTCGGGCATGGAAGCGCCCGAGTTGAAGCGCGACATCGCCAAGGCCGCCGTCGATGCCATCGCCTTCGAGAGCCGTTGGAAAGGCGCGCTCGCCGCCGAGGCCGGGCGTGGCAGCGCCGGCAGGCTTGGCGAGGCGCTTCAGGCCTATGAAGCGCTGGAGGAGCTGATCGGCCGCATCGTCTCCTATGCCGGGCTTGTCTATGCCGGCAACACGTCGGATCCGCAGCGCGCCAAGCTCTATGGCGACATCCAGGAAAAGATGACCGATGCCAGCGCGCACCTGCTGTTTTTCGCGCTCGAGCTGAATCTCATCGACGATAGCGCGATCGAAACCGCACTCGCCGCCGATCCGGCCTTCGCCCATTACCGGCCCTGGGTGCTCGATCTGCGCAAGGACAAGCCCTATCAGCTCGAAGACCGCATCGAGCAGCTCTTCCATGAAAAATCGATCACCGGGCGCGGGGCCTGGAACCGCCTGTTCGACGAGACGATGACCGATTTGCGCTTCGACGTCGACGGCGAGGAGCTGACGCTGGAGCCGGCACTCAATCGCCTTCAGGATGCCGACGGCGAGGTGCGCCGCCGGGCATCCGAGGCGCTGGCCACGACCTTCCGCAAGAATTTGCGCGTCTTCACGCTGGTCACCAACACGCTGGCCAAGGACAAGGAGATTTCCGACCGCTGGCGCGGCTTCGAGGACATTGCCGATTCCCGCCACCTCGCCAACCGCGTCCAAAGCAGCGTGGTGGATGCACTCGCCGCCGCGGTTCGCGACGCCTATCCACGCCTGTCGCATCGCTATTACGCGATGAAGGCGCGCTGGCTCGGCATGGAGGTGATGAACCACTGGGACCGCAATGCGCCCCTGCCGGAGACCCCGCAGGCGGTCATCGGCTGGGACGAGGCCAAGAACACCGTGCTTTCCGCCTACCAGCGCTTTTCGCCCGACATGGCGGAGATCGCCAGAACTTTCTTCGACCGCAACTGGATCGATGCACCGGTGAGACCCGGCAAGTCGCCTGGCGCCTTCGCGCATCCGACCGTGCCTTCGGCGCATCCCTATGTGCTGCTCAACTACATGGGCAAGCCGCGCGACGTGATGACGCTGGCGCACGAACTCGGCCACGGCGTGCACCAGGTGCTGGCCGGCGGCCAGGGCGCCTTGATGGCGTCGACGCCGCTGACGCTGGCCGAAACCGCATCGGTGTTCGGCGAAATGCTGACCTTCCGCTCGCTGCTCGAGCAGACCACCGACAAGCGCGAACGCAAGGCCATGCTCGCCCAGAAGGTCGAGGACATGATCAACACGGTCGTGCGCCAGATCGCCTTCTACGAGTTCGAGCGCAAAGTGCATGCCGAGCGCAGGAGCGGCGAACTGACCTCCGACAAGCTCGGCCAGTTCTGGTTGGAAGTGCAGGCGGAAAGCCTCGGGCCGGCGATCAAGCTGCGCGAAGGATACGAGATTTTCTGGACCTATATCCCGCACTTCATCCACTCGCCTTTCTACGTCTATGCCTACGCATTCGGCGATTGCCTGGTGAACTCGCTCTACGCGGTCTACCAGAACGCCGAGCGCGGCTTTCAGGAGAAATATTTTGCCATGCTGCGCGCCGGCGGCACCAAGCATCATTCCGAGCTTCTGGCGCCGTTCGGCCTCGACGCGGCCGACCCTGCCTTCTGGCAGATCGGGCTTGGCGTGATCAGCGGACTGATCGACGAGCTGGAAGCACTGGACAATTGATGCGCAACACTGGGTGATGCGCAACACCGGGTGACCGGGTTTTCCAGAACAGTTTAGCTGCAATGCATATTGGCGATGGTTCTATTCTTGTCTTGGATATTTGTTCTTAAATAACTTTCCATGGAAGTTTTCCGTTAGATTCCCGTAAGCTGTATGATAGCGTCCGCCCTCAAGCTCAGCCGGGCATGAATGGGTCAGGTCGGAAAATCCCGACCGGTCATGGCGTGTCGGCGGATGCGACAACGGCTGTTGGCCAGGGGCAAACCGGTCGCCGACGGCTCGATCGAAGCCGGCTGTTCTGCAAATTGCGGAACCACCATCGAATGGTCCTTCGCCGAGGTCATGGCTCTACAGGCCAGGGCGGACGGATCGGACTGGAGAGAGAAAGACAATGGGCACTTTTTTCTACATGCTCCTGGCGTTCCTGGTAGGTGTGTTGGTTGGCTGGTTCATTTGGGGACGCCTGCGTGGCGAACTCGACAGTTTGCGCGGCGATCTAGACCGCACGCGCAGCGAACGCGACAGATTGCGGGCCGATAGCGACCGTCTGACCGGTGAGTTGGATGCATGCGGCCGCGCCCGCGCCGATCTCGAACGCCGGCTGGGCGAGGCGAAAACCACCCAGGCGCCAACCGCGAAGGCGGCAACAGCCAAGGCGCCAGCCGCCAAGACCGGCGCGACCAAAGCCGCGATGCAGGCGCCGTCAACGCTGATGTCGACATCCGCACCAGCCAAACCGGCGCCGAAGAAATCTGCAACGGCGAAGGCCGCGACCGCGCCACGCGCAACTGCCGCGAAAACGGCAACGCCGAAACCGCCTGCATCGAAAGCGAGCGCCGCGCCGACGACCGCGCCAGCGGCAAGCAAGGCTGCGCCGGCGGCAAGCAAGGCCGCGCCATCTGCAAAGAAAGCCGCGACCGGCAAGGCAACAGCCACCGCGGCAGGCAAAGCCAACGATCTGCGTCGCCTGATCGGCATCGGCCCGACCAACGAGCGGCTGCTCAAAGGGCTTGGGGTCACGACCTATGCCCAGATCGCCGCCTGGACACCCGACGATGTCAAGCGGATCGAGGCGACGTTGAATTTCGACGGCCGTATCGAACGTGAACGCTGGATCGAGCAGGCGAAACTGCTTGCCGCCGGCGACGAAAAGGAATTTGCGCGCCGCTTCCCGACCGCGGGAGAAGCCAGCAACACCTGATCCATCGCAGGCGGCATCTGGAACAAGGCGGCGCCCACTGGCGCCGCTTTTGTTTTTGCCGCCGCGCCTTTGCGTCTTGAGACGCCGTTCCCTCGATTGCGCACGGTCGAGCCCCCATATAGATCGATCGCTGGTGACCGCAGCATCCGAGCCTTATGTCCCTGCCCTTTGCAATTTTCAGGAACGACGAGACCGCGCGGCAGCTCGTTTTCGACCGGCCGGCCGAGATAATCGCAGCGCATGGCGAGGCGGACTTTTTGCCGGCGCTGGAAGCCGCGCAGGCTGCACATGACGGCGGCAAATGGCTGGCCGGTTATTTCTCCTACGAGGCCGGTTACCTGCTCGAACCCAAGCTCGTTCCGCTGCTGCCGGCCGGCCGCCGCGCCCCGCTTTTCTGCCTCGGCGTGTTCGACGCGCCAGTCGAGGAGACGATCGCGCCAGGCGATCTGCCGGCTAGCAACGGCCCAATCTTCGACGCCAAGGCAGCCTGGTCTTCGGACGACTACGCCAAACGCTTTGCCAGGCTGCATGACCACATCCGCAAGGGCGACTGCTACCAGGGCAATCTGACCTTTCCGGTCCATGCGCAATGGTCGGGCGATCCGCTGGTCGCCTTCAACGCGCTGACCGAACGCCAGCCGGTGAAGTATGGGGCGCTGGTCGCGCTCGGCGATCCGATCGTCTTGTCGCGTTCGCCCGAACTGTTCTTCGAGGTGGACGCGGAAGGCATGATCGAGACGCATCCGATGAAGGGCACCGCGCCGCGCGGCGCAACAAAAGCCGAGGACGATCGCCTGAAAGCGTTCTTGCGCAACGACGAGAAGAACCAGGCCGAGAACCGGATGATTGTCGATCTCCTGCGCAACGACATTTCACTGATCAGCGAGGTTGGCACGCTCGATGTGCCGGAGCTTTTCCGCATCGAGAGCTACCCGACCGTCCACCAGATGGTGAGCCGTGTGCGGGCGAAACTCTTGCCCGGCCTCGCCATCCGCCAGATTTTCGCCGCGCTGTTCCCCTGCGGCTCGATTACCGGCGCACCGAAGATCCGCGCTATGGAGATCCTGCGCGAGCTGGAAGGTGGCCCGCGCGATGTCTATTGCGGCGCCATAGGCTGGATCGCGCCCGGCGGCCGGATGCGCTTTTCCGTGGCGATCCGCACCATCTCGCTCTTTGCCAATGGCGAGGCGGTCTACAATGTCGGCGGTGGCGTCGTCTTCGATTCGACAGCCGAAGAGGAGTACCAGGAGTGTCTGCTGAAAGCCCGTTTCGCGACGGGAACACTGCCGATTTCGAACTGATCGAAACAATGCGCTGGGAACCCGGCTCTGGCTTCCTCCGTTTCGACCGCCATCTCGCGCGGCTTTACGGCTCGGCAAGCGAACTCGGTTTCGCCTGCGATCCGCAAAGGGTCGGCGAAGCGCTGATGAATGCGGTCGGCCACCAACAGATCGCGTTGCGCACACGCCTCGTCCTGTCGCGCAAGGGCGAAGTCGCGGTTTCGGCGCAGCCTTACGAGCCGCTCGCCGCAGACAAGGTCTGGACACTTCAACTGGCACGGGTGCGGCTTGATTCGAGCGACACGCTGCTGCGTCACAAGACCAGCCGCCGACAACCCTATACGCGCGCCCGCGCCGAATATCTCGCCAGCCGCGCCGACGAGGTGCTGCTCGCCAATGAGCGCGGCGAAATCTGCGAGGGCACGATCACCAACGTCTTTGCCGATTTCGGCGACGGCGTGCTGGCCACGCCGCGGCTCGATTGCGGCCTGCTGCCTGGCGTCCTGCGCGGCGAACTGCTGGATCAAGGCCGCGCCGGTGAAGCGGTCTACACGTGGAACGAACTGAAATCGGCCAAGGCGCTGTTCGTCGGCAACTCGCTGCGCGGATTGATCCCGGCGCGGCTGGGCTGAAGCATCGGGAGACAACAATGTTCGTGGTTTCGCTGAACTACAAGGTGCCGCTGACCGAGATCGACCGCTTGCAGCAAGCACATGTCGAGTGGCTGAAGGCCTGCTATGCGCAAGGTATCTTTGTCGCCTCCGGGCCAAAGCGGCCAAGGACCGGCGGCATCATCATCGCGCGCGGTCCACGCGAGGTGCTCGATGCCAGACTGGCGGACGATCCCTTCGCCAAGGCAGGTGCCGCCGATTACGAAATCACCGAATTCACGGCGAGAATGGCCGCCGCCGCACTGGAAGCCTACAAAGAGGCATGAGTTTCCGCCCGCCGACCCACACACCCTATGACGGCTCGTCGAAACTGTTCACCATCGGGCTGAAGCCGCTCAATCTCGATAGCTGGATCGAGGTCGACGAATATCTGCTGCCCTACCTTGCCGAGAAACGCCGGCTTTACGCGGAAATTCCCGACAAGGTCTTTGTCGAGGAGCAAGCAACGCGCGACGCCCAGCGCGAAGTGCTCGATCTGCTCGGTGCGCATCTGGCGGCGAACTTTCCGGAGACCCACAGGCGTACCGACAATGCGATCGAGGTGATCGACGGCACCGACAATCTCGAGGGCTCGGGCACCCCAGCTTCTTTCAGCGATGCGCCGCTTATCGCCGCCTCGCTGCTCGTCCAGGAGGATTTGATCCTGATGCGCCGCGACGACAGCGGCTGGCGTCTGGCCGCCGGCTCGCTCTGCTTCCCCTCGTCATGGTCGCTGATCGAAAAATTCGGCAAGCCGCTGCAGCAGATCCACGCACCGGTACCGGGTTTCGGTCCAGGCACACGCCCGGCCGAGCTCATCAACCGCATGTTCGACGGACTCCAGGGCCAAGCCGTCGAGCGCTACAACTGGTCGATCCAGGCGGGCGACGCACTCTACCACCCGCTCTCCAACCTCGAACGCATCGACCGCGCCAGCAGTCGCCCGTCGAGATTCCCGGATGGCGACATCGACGCCCATGCCTTTATCCGCGTCGAGCGGCAAACGCTGAGAAAGCTCCCCGTTTCGGGCGACGTACTCTTCACCATCCGCATCCATCTCGACCCGCTCGCCGTGCTGGAGCGCCACCGCGACCGCGCGGCACTCGCGGCGTCCTTGGCCGAACAACTTCTGGCGCTGGACGAGGCACAACTCGACTACAAGGGGATGACCGCCGACCGTGACCGGCTGGTGGAAACACTGAAAATGATCGCTTTGGGGGAACAATGATCCAGCATCTTAGCAGGCCGGTCACGTTCATGGCCGCGATCCTGGTACTGTCGACAGCAGCTGAGGCGGTGCCGGTGACTTATGCCGGCAAGCTTGGAAAAAGCGATATCGTCGTCGAATTCACCGGCGACCCCGCGACCGCCGACGGCCCGCTGGCCGGCCGCTACTTCTACCGCTCGAAGGGCGTCGATATCCCGCTGCAGGCCAAGTTGCAGAAGGGCAGCAAGTTCGAACTGGCCGAGGAGGAGGCATGCGGCGCCGATAATTGCGATGACGGAAAGGCCGCGCCGATTGCCGCCGTCTGGCGCCTGGCCTCATCCAGTAACGGCAAAACCCTTGAAGGCAGCTGGAACGGAAAGAGGGCGCTACCGCTCAGATTGGAACGGGTCGCAAGTCGGCAAGTGACCGGGAACGAGCCCAGCACCCCGCTCGATCTCTACGATTTCAGCTTCATGAAGTTCTTCGGCAATGACACGCCGCTCACCATGGAAACGTCCCCTTATGACTATCTGCGGATGGACACTCAGCTCGATAACGGCAAGACGACTGGTTGGCCGGACGCAACCTACCGCTATGTCGTCGACCCCCGCACCAGGTTTGCCACGCCGCGCATTGTCGAACTGTCCGGCGACGTTCCGATCGAGGCCGCGAATGCTCTGCTGCAAGAGAGGCACTGGCGCGCAAACATCGGCGCACTGGGCTGCGTGGCGGCGCAATATGCCGGTTTCAACGAAGGCGGGCCGATTGACGGTATGAACGGCGGCACGCTCGGCGGCTATGAGGACAGCACATTCGAAGTGACCTCGCTGACGTCGCGGCTGATGAGCTGGCGGGAGTCCGGCAGCATCTTCTGCCGCGGAGCGCATCCGACCAACTATTCGGACGCCTACATCATGGATGTGCGGCGCGGCGTCCTGCTTGGCCTTCAGGACATTTTCTCGGATACGGTGGATGGCAAGCCCGGTCCTTCCCTGGCCTCCTTCGTCAAGCAGCGGCGCAAGAAACCGATCGATCAGACCGATATCGATCACGAAGCCGAATGCGGCATGGACGATCTCATCGGCGAATATCTAGCGGTCAGCCTCTGGCGTGAGGGCGACAAGCAGGTACTGGTGTTCGGGCTCCAGACCCTGCCGCATGCCATCCAGGCCTGTGCCGACGATCTGCTGGAACTACCGGTCTCCGAGGCACGTGACCTCTTCAAGCCTGCATTCGCAAGACTGGTCGAGCCGTAGCCGGGATGGCGCGGCGTGAGGCCGGCCGTCCGCTTTTCGCTTTATTGTGACAATGATCTATGGTTTGTCGCGCCGCGGCCAAGCCGCTGTTCCGAAGCGTTTTTTGAGGGAGTAATCGATAAATGGCGAACGAAAACTGGCCCGTTTACGGTGAGATCACCGGCCCTGTAGTGATGATCGGCTTCGGCTCGATCGGACGGGGAACGCTGCCGCTGATCGAGCGCCATTTCAAATTCGACAAGTCGCGCATGACGGTCATCGACCCGCGCGACACCGATCGTAAATTGCTCGACGAGCGCGGCATCACCTTCATGCAGGATGCGGTGACCAAAAAGAACTACAAGAAGCTGCTGACACCACTTTTGACCAATGGCGGCGGCCAGGGCTTTTGCGTCAACCTGTCGGTCGACACTTCCTCGCTTGAGCTGATGAAGCTCTGCCGCAAGCTTGGCGTCCTCTATATCGACACGGTGGTCGAACCCTGGCTCGGCTTTTATTTCGACGAGAAGGCCGACAACGCCTCACGCACCAACTATGCGCTGCGCGAGACCGTACGTACTGAAATCGCGAAGAACCCGGGCGGCACCACGGCGATCTCGTGCTGCGGCGCCAATCCCGGCATGGTCTCGTGGTTCGTCAAGCAGGCACTGGTCAACCTCGCCACAGATCTTGGCCTCGACTTCTCGGAACCCGCGCAGCACGATCGCGAAGGCTGGGCCAGGCTGATGAAGAAGGCCGGCGTCAAGGGCATCCATATCGCCGAGCGCGACACCCAGCGCACCAAGAAGCCCAAGCCGATGAACGTGTTCTGGAACACCTGGTCGGTCGAAGGCTTCATTTCGGAAGGGCTGCAGCCGGCCGAGCTCGGCTGGGGCACGCATGAGGCGTGGATGCCGAAGAACGCCAAAAGCCACAAGAACGGTTCGAAGGCCGCGATCTATCTGGAGCAGCCCGGCGCCAATACACGCGTGCGCACATGGTGTCCGACGCCCGGCCCGCAATACGGTTTCCTGGTGACACACAACGAAGCGATCTCGATCGCCGATTTTTTCACCTTGCGCGGCAAGAAGGGCAAGGTGCAATACCGGCCGACCTGCCATTACGCCTATCATCCCTGCAACGACGCCGTGCTGTCGCTGCACGAGATGTTCGGTGTCGCCGGCAAGGCTCAGCCCGTGCATCACGTGCTCGACGAAAATGAACTGGTCGATGGCGTCGACGAACTCGGCGTGCTGCTCTACGGCCACGCCAAGAACGCCTACTGGTACGGCTCGCAGCTGTCGCTGGCCGAGGCGCGCAAGCTGGCGCCCTATCAGAACGCCACCGGCATGCAGGTCACGTCGGCGGTGCTGGCCGGCATGGTCTGGGCGCTGGAAAATCCCGAGGCCGGCATCGTCGAAGCCGACGAGATGGATTACAAGCGCTGCCTCGACGTGCAGAACCCATATCTCGGGCCGGTCAGGAGCTATTATACCGACTGGACGCCGCTCGACAATCGGCCTGGTCTGTTTCCCGAGGATCTCGACACCAAAGACCCGTGGCAATTCCGCAACATCCTCGTTCGATAGCAGCGTTGCCTCGACACTCCGCCAGCTTGCAATCGCCCGGAAATCGGGCGATTGAAGAGGGGCGGCCTAGAGCGACGTGCGTCCATTTGGACGCACAAAGTACGCTCTAGCACTTTGAATGTGCGCATCGTGCTTTCCGAAAATCGGATCGATTTTGGGCCGATGCGAGAGGAGAGGATCTTGAAAATGACGATTGCGCAAAGACTGCTTTCGGCTGGCATTGCCGCGGCCGCTACGGTCGCGTTGGCGGCCTGCACGACAACCGGCCCAGGCGAGCCGCCGGTGATCACGGCCAAGGGGGTTGAAGGCTCCTGGATCGACGCGCAGGGCACGGGCTTGTCGACCTTCAAGGGCGGCAGCTTCGCGACGGTCGCCACCGATACCGGCCAGAAGCTTGCCGATGGCAGCTACACCATGACCGGCGGCACCTCGGTCGAGATCCATGGCACGTCGCTGATCCGCCAGACGCCGATCAGCTTCAACTGCCTGATGGTCTCCACCAGCCAGCTCAATTGCACCAGCGCGAGCGGGCAGAATTTTGTGCTGACCAGGCGCACCTGAAATTCGATTCCGAATTGACTTTGCAAAAGGCGGCGGCTTCAAGCCGCCGTCTTCTTTTTACGCCGGCAAAGCTGATGCCGATTTCCGCTTGCATCGACTGAAACGCGATGTGAACATGGCCCTAGAGGGCTGTTACATCCCAGTCAAACAAGAGCGTTAAACGCCTCTGGTCAAGTTATCCGGGAGACGAGAATGAAGAAGATTGCTGCCATCGCCGCGCTGTCGGCATCGGCGCTTGGCCTGTCGGCAGGGGTATCCTTTGCCGACTACACGCTCAACATCCTGCACATCAATGACTGGCACAGCCGCATCGAGAGCAACAACAAGTACGAATCGACCTGCTCGGCCGAGGAGGAGACCAAGGGCGAATGCGTCGGCGGCGCCGGCCGCCTGGTCACCGCGATCGCGCAGGAGCGCAAGAAGCTGGAAGGCCAGAACGTGCTGCTGCTCAGCGCCGGCGACAATTTCCAGGGCTCGCTCTTCTACACGACCTACAAAGGCAAGACCGAAGGCGAATTCCTCAACCAGATGAAATTCGATGCCGAGGCTCTCGGCAACCATGAGTTCGACGATGGCGAGTCGGCGCTGGCGCCGTTTCTCGACATGATCCAGTTTCCGGTGCTCGGCGCCAATGTGAAGGCCAATGCGCAATCCAAGCTCGGCGACCGCGTCAAGCCGTCGATCGTGGTCGAGGTCGGCGGCCAGAAGATCGGGATCGTCGGCGCGGTCACCAACGACACGCCGGAGCTTGCCACCCCTGGCCCGAACATTGCCATCGAAGACGACGTCAAGTCGATCACCGCTGAGGTCGAGAAACTGAAGCGAGAGGGCGTCAACAAGATCATCGCGGTCACCCATATCGGCTACAAGCGCGAGCGCGACGTGATCGCCAAGATCCCGGGCATCGACGTGGTGGTCGGCGGCCACAGCCATTCGCTGCTGTCCAACACCGACCCCAAGGCGGAAGGCCCATATCCGACGATGGTCGACAATCCGGACGGTTACAAAGTGCCGGTCGTGCAGGCGGCGTCCTATTCGAAATATCTCGGCGAGTTCAAGGTCGTGTTCGACGACAACGGCGTCGTCAAGGAGGCAAGCGGCGATCCCATCCATCTCGACAAATCGATCACGCCCGACCTCGCCGTGCTTGCCCGCATCAAGGAACTCGGCGCGCCGATCGAGGCCTTGAAGAACAAGGAAGTCGCCGAGACCACCAAGGCGATCGACGGCAGTCGCGAAAACTGCCGCGCCCGCGAATGCGAGATGGGCAATCTGGTCTCCGACGCCGTCCTCGACCGGGTCAAGGGCCAAGGTGTCGAGATCGTCATCTCGAATGGCGGCGGCTTGCGCGCCTCCATCGACCAGGGCACCGTCACCATGGGCGAGGTTCTCACCGTCCTGCCGTTTCAGAATACTCTGGCGACCTTCCAGATCTCCGGCAAGGATTTGGTTGCCGGCCTCGAAAGCGGCCTCAGCCAGGTCGAGGACGGCGCCGGGCGCTTCCCGCAAGTTGCCGGCCTGAAATACGCGTTCGACAAATCGGCGCCGCCTAACGGACGCGTCAAATCGGTCGAGGTCATGGAAGGCGGCGCCTGGACGCCGATTAAGCCGGACAAGGATTACCTGGTCGCCACCAACAACTATGTCCGCCAGGGCGGCGACGGCTACAAGGTGTTCGCCGAGAAGGCCAAGAACGCCTATGATTACGGCCCGGGGCTGGAACAGGTCGTCGCCGACTACCTAGGCGCGCACCGGCCCTATACGCCGAAGCTCGACGGCCGCATCACCGAGATCGCCGCGACCGTGGCCCCGGCCGCAGAACCTGCCAACCCTGCCGAACCGCCAAAACCTGCTGAGGCTGCGCCGGCAAAGCCCGTTGAGCCGGCAATGCCCGAAATGCCGGCCGGCTCCGGCGACATTTCCAAGACGCCGCCGGCCGTCCCGGCTGAAACAGCGCCGGCACCCGCACCCGCCGAGCCGGCCCAGCCGGCGGCACCTGCGGCTCCGGCCACACCGGCTCCGGCGACCCCTGCTCCGGCTGAGCCGGCACCGGCCGAAAGCAGCCATGTAATCGTCGCCGGCGATACCTATTGGGATCTCGCGGTGAAGGCTTATGGCGACGGCACCAAGTGGAAAATAATCTCCGATGCCAACAGAGCCTACGAGCCACGCCGCCTTCCGGTCGGCGCAACCTTGACGATCCCGGCGGCCTCGAAGTAATCCGGCCGCAGGAACGCAATGCACCCGCCCGGCAGACCGGGCGGGTGTTGCATTTCTGGGATAAGGTGCGGCCAGACGCAGCATTTGAAAACCGGCGCGGCATCGCTACTTTCGCCGCGGCACCGTTGGTTCGCGGTGTTGGAGAACCTTATGACGCTTGCCAACCCTGCTGAAATCAAAGCCGAGAAGACTGCCGCCTCGCCGTCGGCAGGGCGCCCTCTGGTCAGGACTGGCAAGGTCGGTGTCATGCTGATCAATCTCGGCACCCCGGACGGCACCGGGTTCAAGCCGATGTGGCGCTACCTCCGGGAGTTCCTGTCCGATCCGCGCGTCATCGAGCTCAACAAGGCGATCTGGTATCCGATCCTCTACGGCGTGGTCCTCACCACCCGGCCGAAGAAATCAGGGGCCAACTATGCCAGGATATGGAACCGGGAGCGCAACGAGTCGCCGCTGCGAACCTACACCCGCGCCCAGGCCGAGAAGCTCGGGCTCGCGCTCGGCGAGCTACCCAATGTCGTCGTCGACTGGGCGATGCGCTACGGCAACCCTTCGACCGAGAGCGTGGCCGAGAGACTGGTCGAGCAAGGCTGCGACCGCATCCTGTCTTTCCCGCTCTATCCGCAATATTCGGCGACGACGACTGCGACTGCCAACGACCAGCTGTTTCGCGCGCTGATGAAGATGCGCCGCGCCCCGGCCATTCGCAGCGTGCCACCCTATTACAACGAGCCGGCCTATATCGAGGCGCTCGCCCGTTCGATCGAAAAGCATCTGGCGAGCCTCGGATTCGAACCGGAAATTGTCATCGCTTCCTATCACGGCATTCCGAAACCCTATTCCGACAAGGGCGACCCCTACCAGGCCCATTGCCTCGAGACCACCCGACTGCTGCGCGAAAAGCTCGGCTGGGATGAAAACAAGCTGATTACCACCTTCCAGTCGCGCTTCGGCGCGCAGGAGTGGCTGCAGCCCTACACCGACAAGACGGTCGAAAGACTAGGGCGCGAAGGCGTGAAATCGGTCGCCATCGTCAATCCAGGATTTTCCGTCGACTGCATCGAGACGCTGGACGAGATCGGCAGGGAAGCGTCCGAGACCTTCCATCATGCCGGCGGCGAAAATTTCGCACACATCCCTTGCCTCAACGACAGTGCCGAGGGCATGGCGGTGATCGAGACGATGGTGCGGCGCGAGCTGTCCGGCTGGGCCTGAACAGATCACCCGTCTATGCACCCGCAATCCGTGATCACCTGATTGTAACATTGCTGAAACACACTTAAGTGTTTGATGGGAATCGGTCGCGTGGAATATCCAACATGGCCGGCCTTTGAGGGGAGAGCCAAATGGGTTTCAGTGGTTTTGATATCGCGCTTCTTGTTCTTGTCGCCCTTGTCGTGCTGGTGCTTGTCAAGGGCATCCGAACAATTCCGCAAGGCTATAATTATACCGTCGAACGTTTTGGCCGTTACACCAAGACATTGAACCCAGGCCTCAACCTGATCGTGCCTTTCGTCGACCGTGTCGGCGCCAAGATGAACATGATGGAGCA
The DNA here is from genome assembly GCF_040320865.1 of Mesorhizobium sp. M0598. Taxonomy (NCBI): domain Bacteria; kingdom Pseudomonadati; phylum Pseudomonadota; class Alphaproteobacteria; order Hyphomicrobiales; family Phyllobacteriaceae; genus Mesorhizobium; species Mesorhizobium sp. M0598. The sequence continues at coordinate 144,399 of NZ_JAMYQL010000003.1, forward strand.
GGTGCTCGACGTTCCGACGCAGGAGATCATCACCCGCGACAATGCCACCGTTGCCGTCGATGGCATCGCCTTCTATCAGGTGCTCAACGCGGCGCAGGCCGCCTACCAGGTCTCCGGCCTGCAGAATGCGATTCTCAATCTCACGATGACCAACATCCGCACCGTGATGGGCTCGATGGACCTCGACGAACTTTTGTCGAACCGCGACGCCATCAACGAGCGCCTGCTGCGCGTCGTTGACGAGGCGGCGCATCCCTGGGGCATCAAGATCACTCGTGTCGAGATCAAGGACATCAACCCGCCGGCCAATCTCGTCGAATCGATGGGCCGACAGATGATGGCCGAGCGCAATAAGCGCGCGCAGATCCTCGCCGCCGAAGGCCTCAAGCAATCGCAGATCCTGGAGGCCGAAGGCCGCAAGGAAGCCGCCTTCCGCGATGCCGAGGCGCGCGAGCGCTCGGCCGAGGCTGAAGCACGCGCCACGCAGGTGGTGTCGGAGGCTATTTCCAAAGGCGACGTGCAGGCGCTCAACTACTTCGTCGCGCTGAAATACACCGAAGCGCTGACCAAGATCGGCTCAGCGACAAATAGCAAGCTCGTGCTGATGCCGATGGAGGCCTCATCGCTGATCGGCACGCTCGGCGGTATTGGCGAAATCGCCAAGGAAGTTTTCCGAAGCGAAGGCACCGCCGGTGCCGCACGACAGGCCGCCCGCCCGCCGGTCGTTCGTCCGAGCGAAACCTGAGGCTACAGCCATGCTCGACCGCATTGTTTCCGAACTCGGCCCGTGGAGCTGGATGGTCCTCGGCTTCGTCCTGCTGGTAATGGAGGTCATCGCGCCGGGCATTTTCATGCTGTGGATCGGCATTGCCGCGCTGTTGATCGGCGTCGTCTCACTGCTCATCTGGGATGCCGGTTTCTGGACCTGGCAAGTCCAGGTCCTCGCCTTCCTCGCGCTGTCGCTGGTCTCGGCCTATGTCGGCAAGCGGCTGGTGGGCGGGCGCCATGATGAAACCGACCAGCCCCTGCTCAACCGTCGCGGCGCACAGATGGTCGGCCGGACGGCGACCCTTGCCGAGCCGATCAAGGACGGGCGCGGCCGCATAAAGCTGGGCGACACGTTGTGGCGCGTCTCCGGCCCTGACCTGCCGGCCGGCACGCAAGTGCGCGTGACGGGCGCCGCTGATACCGACCTGGAACTGACGGTCGAGGCGGTCTAGAAGCCCGCTAGGCAGCACCGATACGCAGCAGGTCGTGCAGATGGACGAGCCCGATCGGCCGCCTGCCTTCGACCACCATCAGGCTGGTAATGGCCGAGTCGTTGATCGTCTGCAGCGCCGTCGCAACAAGCGTGTCGGGCGCGGCCATTTTCGGCTCTCTGGTCATCACCTGATCGACGCTCATGGCCAGGAGATCGCTGCCGATATGGCGCCTGATGTCGCCATCGGTGATGATGCCGATCAGCTTGCCGTCCGCGGCAGTCACGGCCACGCAGCCAAACCCCTTGCGCGACAATTCGAGGATTGCCTCGCGCATGCCGGTACCTGACGACACCAGCGGCAGCCTGTCGCCGACATGCATGATCTCGCGGATCTGCGTCAGGTTGGCTCCGAGCTGGCCGCCGGGATGGAACGTGCGGAAATGGTCCGGGGTGAAGCCGCGTGCCTCGAGCAGCGCGATGGCCAGCGCATCGCCCATCACCATTTGCAATAGTGTCGAGGTCGTCGGCGCAAGCCCGTGCGGGCAGGCTTCCGGTGCTCGCGGCAGCAGAAGCACAACGTCGGCCGCGCGCGCCAGAGCCGATTTTTCGCCCGCGGTGACCGCGACCAGCGGGATCGAGAAGCGCCTCGAATAGGCGATGATGCCCTTGAGCTCAAGGCTTTCGCCCGACCACGAAAGCGCGATTATGGCGTCGTTTCTGGCGATCATGCCAAGGTCGCCGTGATTGGCTTCGGCAGGGTGGACGAAAAAGGCCGGCGTGCCGGTCGAGGCGAGCGTTGCGGCGATCTTCGAGCCGATATGGCCGCTTTTGCCGACCCCGGTGACGATGACGCGGCCATCGATCTGCGACACCATGCCGACGGCTCGTGCGAACGGCTCGGCCAGCCCGTTTTCGAGAGCGTCTGCCAGTGCCGCGACGCCGGCCTGCTCCGTCGCCACGGTTCTCAGCGCCGAGGCAATCGCGGCCTGCCCGTCATGCCGCTTCCTGTCTGGGGATTTCACGTCCATGGACGATGCGATTAGCGCTTCGGCGCGCGCCTGTCCAACGGAATTGCCGTTCCGAACCTCCTGACGGGCCATGCCTCAACGCTCCGTTAACCATCCCCATTTACGGTTTCGTAAGTATGGCGCGCGTGCGCCGCGCAAGCAGTGGTGCCGATGTCCGGGTTTCAGCTTCAAAACAAAATGGGACGAAAGGGCAAGGCGGTCTGCGCTTTGCTGCTGGCAACCAGTGTCTTTGCGTTGTCGCGGCCGGCACTGCTTTGCGCCCAGGAAACCGAGCTGCGCGGCGAGGTTTCGGAATCGACAATCCTGGACGACCAGCAGTACAAGATCAGGCAATCGAGCATAGCCGGAACCCAAGCCGCACAGGCTGCTGCAACCGCCAACGACAATACGCCGCTGCCTACCTATCGCCCGGCCAGCCAAGGGGCGTTGCCTGACGACGGCACGGGCGAGGCGGCCACAACCGGCGGCACTTTCGATCAACCAGCGGCCAGCGGCGACCCATTTCCCGACAACCCTGCTCCGCCCCCCCGACGGCGGCCAAGCGCGACGCAACGCGCCGCCAATGCGGCCAACGCCGAAGACGAGACCGCTGACAGCCAGAAGCGCAAGAGAACCGCGACTGCAGCCGCGGCGGCGACCGACGACACCGATACCGCCGCCATAGACGAGCAGGATACGGTCAACCGCCGTGCCGTCACCATCGATTCCGCCGAGAGGCTCAAGCTCGACCCCGGCGCCGAGCGCACCGAAGCCATCGAAGGCCAGGACAAGAAGAACGAGGACGACCCGTTCGCCGCCACCGGCATCAAGCTCGGCTCCTTCGTGATCCGGCCGACGCTCGAGCAAGGCCTGACGTCTTCGACAAACGCCGATTCGAGCAGCCTCGGCAAGCCGGCCTTGCTGTCGGAAACGACGCTGCGCTTCAACGCCGTCTCCGACTGGCGGGAGAATTCGGCGACGGTTGAGGGCTATGGCATCTTCCGCGAAACCTTGTCCGGCTATGACATTCACGAGGCGCAAGGCCGCGTCGACGGCACACTCAACATCGATCTCGACAATGATCTGCGCGCCATCGCCAAGCTGGGCTATGAGGCCTTGCCCGAATCGGCCTCGGCGCCGGACGCGGTCGTCGGCGCCGTTGGCCAGCCGGTGCGCCAGACCGTGAACGGCAGTCTCGCCGTCGAGAAGGATGCCGGCAAAATGCGCTTCGCGCTGACCGGCGCGGTCGAGCACGACATCTTTGGCGACGCCAAGCTTTCGTCGGGCGGATCGCTGTCGCAGAAGGGCCGCGACTCGACGCTCTACACGGCCATTTTGCGTACCGGTTACGAGATCTCGCCTGCCATCACCCCGTTCACCGAAATCGAGATCGGCCGGCGCGCTTATGATTTGCGCGTCGATCCAAACGGCTTCCAGCGCTCCTCGACCAGGCTTGGCGCACGGGCCGGCGTCGAGCTCGATCTCCGCGAGAAGCTTGCCGGCGAGTTCTCGGTCGGCTGGCTGCGCGAAGCTATCGACGACGATGCCCTGCCGGCTATTTCGGGCGCGACGGTCAATGCCGATCTCAAATGGTCGCCGGAACGCGGCACCACGATCGGGCTCACTGCACAGACGACCGCCGAGAACACGACGAATGCGGGCGAAAGCGGCGACATGCTCTATTCCGGCAGCCTCACCGGCGAGCGGCAGATCCGCGCCAACCTGACCGGAAATGCCGCTCTCGGCCTTGAATGGCGCGACTATACCGGCTCCGACGATCATGATTTAACGCTGAGCGCCGAGGCTGGGCTGACGTGGTGGCTGAACCGCTACACCGGGCTCACCACCCGCGCCAGGACTGAAAAACTGACCAGCAACCTGGTTGGGCGCGACTACACGGCCAACAGTATCTTCGTCGGCTTGAAGTTGCAGCGCTAAATGCATGTCGCGCAAAAGTGTGCAGCGGTTTTGCGATAACGACTTGCGTAAAACAAGAACCTAAAGCGCGTCGCATGAGGCCGGTCGAACGCGGCGCGCTTTAGCCGATCAGCGCGGCAACCGGTGTTGAAACTACAAGGCTACGCCGCGGCGTTCTGGCGGCGCGAGTTCGTCGAGAAGCGTGCGAATGACACCGGCCATGCTGGCATTCATGTCTCTGCGCCACAGTGCGAAGGCAACGTTGGCCTCGACGAAGCCTTCGGGCGAGCCGCAGTCGAACGTTCGCCCGCGGTAGTGGTAGCCGTAGAAGGGCTGTTGCTTCTGCAGCTTCAGCATTGCATCGGTGAGCTGGATCTCGTTGCCGGCGCCTTTTTCCTGACCTTCGAGTATCTCGAATATCTCCGGCTGCAGGATATAGCGCCCGTTGATGTAGAGGTTCGACGGCGCCGTGCCGGTCTTCGGCTTTTCCACCATGCCGGTGATGCGGAAACCGTGATGCGCGTCCTCGCCGCGGCCGACAATGCCGTATTTGTGCGCCTCGGCCGGATCGCATTCCTGCACGGCGACGATGTTGTTGCCGGTCTCGGCGTAAAGCTCGACCATGTCCTTCATGCAGCTTTTTTCCGACTGCATGATCATGTCGGGCAACAGCAGCGCAAAGGGCTCGTCGCCGACGAGCTCGCGCGCGCACCAGACGGCGTGACCAAGGCCGAGCGGTACCTGCTGGCGGGTGAAGCTGGTCTGCCCCGGCGCCGGCTGCAGCCGCTGCAGGCGGGCGAGCTGGTCGTCCTTGCCGCGCTGCGCAAGCGTGTCGTAGAGCTCGAATTGGACATCGAAGTGATCCTCGATGACCGCCTTGTTGCGGCCGGTCACAAAGATGAAATGCTCGATCCCGGCTTCGCGCGCCTCATCGACCACATACTGGATGACCGGCCTGTCGACGACCGTCAGCATTTCCTTGGGAATGGCCTTGGTGGCGGGGAGAAAGCGCGTGCCGAGACCGGCAACCGGGAACACTGCCTTGCGAACTCTCTTCATGTGCCAATTATCCATTTGCATGCCTGTTCGGCAATCCCGATTCGAGACATTTTCATGCCGAAATCGAGGATTACTGAACGGCGGGTCAGAAATCTCAGCTGGTAAAGCATTGACGCATCTTTTCACCCCGGACGGCACCTATGGTAAACCAAATGCTAACCGGGTTCGGCGATGAATAGTCTTCCTGAGATGAAGAAGGAGGAAAAGATGTCCGTTCGCAACGCCGCAAGGCGCTTCACCAGCGTCCTGACGGCCGCCAGCCTCTCGCTTGCCTTGCTCATGCCCAGCGGGTCGGCTTTTGCCGATGCCGGCTTCCGCCAATGGGTCGCCAGCTTCCGTGCTACCGCCGTGGCGAGCGGCGTTTCCGGCTCCGTCTACGACCAGGCATTCAAGGGCATCAACGATGCTGACCCGGTGGTGCTGGAAAAGGCCCGTACTCAACCCGAATTCACCGCACCCGCTTGGGATTATTTCGACAACCGCGTCCATGACCAGTCGGTCGCCGTCGGCCAGCAGATGGCAAGGAAATGGAAGCCTTGGCTGGACAGGATCGAGGCAAGATACGGCGTCGACCGCTACATCCTGCTGGCCATCTGGTCTATGGAATCTAACTACGGCGAAACCCTCAAGCGCGATGATATCATGCGCAATGTGGTGCGCTCGCTGGCGACGCTTGGTTATGCCGATCCGAAGCGAGCGAAATTTGCCCGCACCCAGTTGATCGCGGCGCTGAAGATCCTGCAGACCGGCGACATCGACGAAAGCCATCTCAGCGGCTCATGGGCCGGCGCGATGGGCCATACCCAGTTCATCCCCACCAGCTACCAGTCCTATGCGGTCGATATGGACGGCAACGGCAAGCGCGACATCTGGAATTCGATTCCCGACGCACTGGCGACAGCCGCCAATTTGCTGAGGAAGAACGGCTGGCAGGCAGGCAAGACCTGGGGTTATGAGGTCAGCCTTCCGGACGGCAAGAAGCTGCCCGGAGGCTCGAAGTCGCTGTCGCAATGGCAGGCGCTGGGGGTCAGCCGTGCCAACGGCAAGCCGTTCAAGAACGGTGCGGACAAGGCGACGTTGAAGCTGCCCGGCGGCAGCGGCGGGCCGGCTTTCCTGATGATCAAGAATTTCTCGGTCATCAAGCGTTACAACAATGCCGACAAATATGCGCTCGCCGTGGGCCTTCTTGCCGACGAAATTGCCGGCTATGGCGGGCTTGTGCAGGACTGGAAGCGACCGTTTACCAAGCTCTCCTTCGAGGAAAGGCAGGAGCTTCAGAAGCGACTTTCCGAGCACGGCTATTACGACGGCAAGTTCGACGGCAAGATCGGTGACGGATCGAAAACCGCCATCATGGCCTTCCAGGCAAAGGCTGGCTTGACCCAGGACGGGTATCCGAGCAAGGAAGTGCTCAAATGGCTCAGGCAGAACTAGAGCCGGTTGCGGGATGGAGAGGGTGATTGGTTTCGGCTGCGCGCATCCGGTTAATCGTTCGTCGCGTGCCGATCCTCGTTCTGGCGATCGCCGTTCTGGCAGTCGGCGCCGCCAGTGCCTTTCATACCGCGGCCATGGCGCAGGAGCCGGAAAGTCGTGGCTGGTCGCTGCGCGACCTGTTGTTTCCGCGCAGAAGCGAGCGGTTTGAGCAGCCGCCGCCCGAATTCCAGAGAGAATTCCAGAGAACAAAGCCCAGGCCCAAGCTGAGAAAGCCCCGGTCAGTTAACCGGCCGCCGCCGGCCGAGCCGACAACCCCGGTGGCCGAGAAGGCGCCGGATGCACGCGTCGTTCTGGTGGTCGGCGATTTCATGGCGTCTGGGCTGGCTGAGGGGCTCGACGCCGCCTTTGCCGAAAACACCGGCGTCAGGATCGTAGTCCGTGCCAACGGATCGTCCGGCTTCGTGCGTGACGATGTCTACAACTGGCCAGACCAGGTCAAGTCGCTGATCGCCGCCGAAAAACCGGCAGCCGTCGTCGTCATGCTCGGATCCAACGACCGGCAGCAGATGCGCGTCGGCGATGTGCGCGAGCAGCCGCGATCCGAAACCTGGACCAAGGAATACGAGCGCCGGACCGAAGCGTTCGGCAAAGCCATCGCAGCAACCAAGGTGCCGTATCTGTGGGTTGGCATGCCGGCCTTCCGGGTCTCGAAAATGACCTCCGACATGCTGGCCTTCAACGACATCTTCCGCTCGTCCGCCGAAAGCCACGGCGGCGAATTCGTCGACGTCTGGGACGGGTTCGTCGACGAGAACGGCGCCTTCATCACCAGCGGACCGGACATCAACGGCCAATCGGTGCGCCTGCGCTCCGACGACGGCATCAACATGTCGAAGGCCGGCAAGCGCAAGCTCGCCTTCTATACCGAAAAGCCGCTGATGAAGATCCTTGGGCTGGCCGCGCCGGGAAGCGTGGTGACGGCTTCTGCCCCGGCCGGCGCTCCCGTCGAGGCGCCGGCACCTGCTGCGGCACCGATAGCTGTCGATCGCACCGTGCCGATGCTGCTCAGCGATCCGGCGCTGGACGGCGGCTCGGAACTTCTCGGCGCCGCCCCGCCGGCAAAAGCTGACAAGAATTTGCCGGGCGAAAGGCTGATCGTCGAGGGCAAGGCGCCCGACGCCTCACCGGGCCGCGCCGATGACTTCTCCTGGCCGCCCAAGACACAACCTGCGACGGCGGCCGCATCCGATACGACGACGGCGATCCGCCAGTAAACAGAACGTCTTCGGAACGGGCTCAGCGCGGCAGCACGCTCGATCCCATCAGCGCCTCGTCGATGGCGCGCGCCGCCTGGCGGCCCTCGCGGATCGCCCAGACGACCAGCGACTGGCCGCGCCGCACGTCGCCCGCCGCATAGAGCCTTTCGACGCTGGTCCTGTAGTCCCGGTCATTGGCCTCGACATTCTTCGAACGGCGGCTGTCGGTGACGATCTTCATCTGCCCGTCGAGTTCCGAGACCGGCCCGCGAGCGGCTGGCCCGGCAAAGCCGATGGCGATGAACGCGAGATCGGCGCGGATGACGAATTCGGTGCCGGCGATTGGCTTGCGCTTTTCGTCGACCTCGCAGCATTTGACCCCGGTCAGCTGGCCGTCCTCGCCGATGAATTCAAGCGTCGCCACCTGGAATTCGCGCTCGGCGCCTTCGGCCTGCGACGATGACGTGCGCATCTTGGTCGCCCAGTAGGGCCAGACCGACAGCTTGTCTTCCTTTTCCGGCGGCTGCGGCCGGATGTCGAGCTGGGTGACGCGCACAGCGCCCTGGCGGAAGGCGGTGCCGACGCAGTCTGAGGCAGTGTCGCCGCCGCCGACGACGACGACATGCTGGCCGCCGGCGACGATCGGGCGCGACGGCCATGCGACCGACTGGATCGGCTCGCCGCCGATACGCTTGTTCTGCTGCACCAGATAGGGCATCGCGTCGTGCACGCCGTCGAGATCGTCGCCCGGGATGTTGGCCGGGCGCGGCGTTTCGGAACCGCCGCAATAGAGCACGGCATCATATTCGGCGAGCAGTTCGGCGACCGGCTTGTCGACGCCGACATTGACGCCGCAATGGAAGCTGACACCTTCGCCCTGCATCTGCTCGATGCGCCGGTCGATATAATGCTTCTCGATCTTGAAATCGGGGATGCCGTAGCGCATCAGCCCGCCCGGCCGGCTCTCGCGCTCATAGACGTGAACGTCATGGCCTGCGCGGCCGAGTTGCTGGGCCGCCGCCATGCCTGCCGGCCCCGAGCCGATGATCGCGACGCGCTTGCCGGTCTTCCGTTCCGGCGGATAGGGCCGGATATGGCCGGTTTCATAGGCTTTGTCGGCAATCGCCTGCTCGATCGTCTTGATGGCGACCGGAATATCCTCGAGGTTCAGCGTGCAGGCTTCCTCGCAAGGTGCGGGGCAGATGCGGCCGGTAAATTCCGGAAAATTGTTGGTCGAATGCAGGTTGCGGATCGCGTTTTCCCAGTCGCCATTGTAGACGAGGTCGTTCCAGTCCGGGATCTGGTTGTGGATCGGGCAGCCGGTCGGTCCATGGCAATACGGAATGCCGCAATCCATGCACCGCGCGGCCTGTTTCTCGACCTCCTTGTCCGACATCGGCAGCGTGAACTCGCGGAAATGCCGGATGCGGTCGGAAGCCGGCTGGTACTTGTGCACCTGCCGGTCGATCTCGAGAAACCCTGTTACCTTGCCCATAGTCCAGTCCCTGCTGTCCGGAAGGCACGCCTGGCGACGCACCCGTTAACCTCATAAGGCAGCCGAGGCAACCTTCAGTCCGAGGTCAGGATTATTGATGAAGATGGTTGCCGGGACGCACGGCCTCCCGGCAATTTCCAAATCTATTCCGCCGCCACGTTCATGCGCATCCGCTCCATCTCGATCAGCGCGCGGCGGTATTCGACCGGCATGATCTTCCGGAATTTCGGCCGGAAAGTCGCCCAGTCGTCGAGGATTTCGCGACCTCGTACCGAGCCGGTGTAGTGGACGTGGTTGGAGATCAGCTGGTAGAGCCGCTCCTCGTCGTGGCTGGTCATATCGCCGGATACGTCGACACGGCCCTTATGGTCGAGATCGCCGCCATGGTGGAGCAGCTTTTCCATCAGGTCGTCCTCTTCCGGAACCGGCTCCAGCTCGACCATCGCCATGTTGCAGCGTTCGGCGAAATCACCCGCCTCGTCGAGCACATAGGCGACGCCGCCCGACATGCCGGCGGCGAAGTTGCGGCCGGTCTGGCCGATGACGACGACGATACCGCCGGTCATGTATTCGCAACCATGGTCGCCGACGCCTTCAACGACGGCGGCGACACCCGAATTGCGCACGGCAAAACGCTCGCCGGCAACGCCGCAGAAATAGGCCTCGCCCTCGGTTGCGCCGTAGAGCACGGTATTGCCGATAATAATGGACTCGGCAGCAACGATTTTCGTGTTCTCCGGCGGGCGGATGACAATGCGGCCACCCGACAGGCCCTTGCCGACATAGTCGTTGGCAGCGCCCACCAGTTCGAACGAGATACCGCGCGCCAGGAAGGCGCCGAAGGACTGGCCGGCCGTGCCGGTGAGCTTGACCGAGATCGTGTCCTCGCGCATGCCCTTGTGCTTGAAGCGCTTTGCCACCTCGCCCGACAGCATGGCGCCGGTCGAACGGTCGACGTTGCGGATCGGCAGTTCGATACTGACCGGCTGCCTGGCTTCGAGCGCCGGCTTTGCGAGTTCGATCAGCTTGCGGTCGAGCACGTCGTCGATCGGATGCTTCTGCCGCTCGGTCCAGTGCACCGCCTCGTGCGGCGCATCGGGCTTGTAGAACATCTTGCTGAAGTCGAGCCCGCGTGCCTTCCAGTGCTGGATCAGCTCGCGCTTTTCCAGAAGGTCGGTGTCGCCGATGATCTGGTCGAGATGGGTGTAGCCCATCTCGGCAAGTAGCGCCCGCACCTCTTCCGCCACATAGAAGAAGAAGTTGATGACGTGCTCGGGCGTGCCCTTGAAGCGCTTGCGCAGCACCGGGTCCTGTGTCGCGACGCCGACGGGGCAGGTGTTGAGATGGCACTTGCGCATCATGATGCAGCCGGCCGCGATCAACGGCGCGGTCGAAAAGCCGAACTCGTCGGCGCCGAGCATTGCGCCGATGATGACGTCACGCCCGGTGCGCAGGCCGCCATCGACCTGCAGCGCGACGCGCGACCTGAGGCCGTTGAGCACCAGCGTCTGGTGCGTCTCGGCAAGGCCCATCTCCCACGGGCTGCCGGCATGCTTGAGCGAGGTCAGCGGCGAAGCGCCGGTGCCGCCGTCATAGCCTGATATGGTGATGTGGTCGGCACGCGCCTTGGCGACGCCGGCCGCAACCGTGCCGACGCCGACTTCCGAGACCAGCTTGACCGATACGTCGGCCGCCGGATTGACGTTCTTCAGGTCGTAGATGAGCTGCGCCAGATCCTCGATCGAATAGATGTCGTGATGCGGCGGCGGCGAGATCAGGCCGACGCCCGGCGTCGAATGCCTGACCTTTGCTATGGTCGCGTCGACCTTGTGGCCCGGCAACTGGCCGCCCTCGCCCGGCTTTGCCCCTTGCGCGACCTTGATCTGCATCATGTCGGAATTGACCAGATATTCGGCCGTGACGCCGAAGCGTCCCGAGGCGACCTGCTTGATCGCCGAGCGTTCGGGGTTCTTGCCGCCGCCCGGCAGCGGCAGATAGCGATCGGCCTCTTCGCCGCCCTCGCCGGTGTTCGACTTGCCGCCGATGGCGTTCATGGCGCGCGCCAGTGTCGTGTGCGCTTCCCTGGAGATCGAGCCGAAGGACATCGCCCCGGTCGAGAAGCGCTTGACGATATCGGCCGCCGGCATCACCTCGTCGAGCTTGACCTTCTTACGCCCGGTCTCTTGCGCAAGCTTGATCTTGAACAGGCCGCGAATGGTCTGCGCCTGCGCCGTCTCGCTGTCGATCTGGGCGGAATAGTCCTTGAACGTCTCCCACGAGCCTTGGCGCACGGCGTGCTGCAAGGTCGCCACTGCGTCGGGCGACCAGATATGGGCCTCGCCGCGCATGCGGAACATGTATTCGCCGCCGACCTCGAGGCTGTTGCGCAGCACCGGGTCGTTGCCGAAGCCGTCGGTGTGGCGGCTGACCGTTTCGGCGGCGATCTCGTCCAGCCCGACGCCTTCGATCAGCGTCGCCGTGCCGGTGAAGTACTTCTGCACGAAGTCCGACTTGAGCCCGATGGCGTCGAATATCTGCGCGCCGCAATAGGACTGGTAAGTGGAGATGCCCATCTTGGACATCACCTTCAGGATGCCCTTGCCGATCGACTTGATGTAACGGGAGACGACTTCGTAGGCATCGACCTCCGCCGGCAATTCGCCACGCTTGTGCATGTCGAGCAGCGTGTCGAAAGCGAGATAGGGATTGATCGCCTCGGCGCCGTAGCCGGCGAGACAGCAGAAATGATGCACCTCGCGCGGCTCGCCGGATTCCACGACGAGCCCAACCGACGTGCGCAATCCCTTGCGGATCAAATGATGGTGCACGGCCGCAGTCGCCAGCAGTGCCGGAATGGCGATGCGGTCCGGGCCGAGCTGACGGTCCGACAGGATGATGATGTTGTAGCCGCCGGCGACCGCCGCCTCGGCGCGCTCGCATAGCCGGTCGATGGCGCCCTGCATGCCGGCCGCGCCTTCATTCGAACCGTAAGTGATGTCGATCGTCTTGGTGTCGAAACGGTCTTCGGTGTGGCCGACGGAGCGCAGCTTCTCCAGATCGCCATTGGTCAGGATCGGTTGGCGCACTTCGAGCCGCTTGCGGCGCGAATTGCCGACAAGATCGAAGATGTTGGGCCGCGGCCCGATGAAGGACACCAGGCTCATCACCAGCTCCTCGCGGATCGGGTCGATCGGCGGATTGGTGACCTGTGCGAAATTCTGCTTGAAATAGGTGTAGAGCAGCTTTGATCTGTCCGACATTGCCGAAATCGGCGTGTCGGTACCCATCGAGCCGACCGCTTCCTGGCCGGTGGTCGCCATCGGCGACATCAACAGCTTGGTGTCCTCCTGGGTGTAGCCAAACGCCTGCTGGCGGTCGAGCAGTGAGACATCCCTGCGCAGGGCGCGCGGCTCGACCGGGTTCAGATCCTCGAGGATGAGCTGTGTGTTGGCGAGCCAGCTCTTGTAGGGGTGCCTGGTCGCGATCTCCGACTTGATCTCCTCGTCGGAAACGATGCGGCCCTTGTCCAGGTCGATCAGCAGCATGCGGCCGGGCTGCAGCCGCCACTTCTTGACGATCGTTTCCTCCGACACCGGCAGCACGCCGGCTTCCGAGGCCATGATGACGCGGTCGTCGTCGGTGACGATGTAGCGCGCCGGCCGCAGCCCGTTGCGGTCGAGCGTGGCACCGATCTGGCGGCCGTCGGTGAAGGCAACCGCCGCTGGCCCGTCCCACGGCTCCATCAGGGCTGCGTGATACTCGTAGAAGGCCTTGCGGTCCTGACCCATCAGCTTGTTGCCGGCCCAGGCTTCCGGGATCAGCATCATCATGGCGTGGGCGAGCGAATAGCCGCCCTGCGTCAGGAATTCGAGCGCATTGTCGAAGCAGGCGGTGTCGGACTGCCCTTCATAGGAGATCGGCCACAGCTTCGAGATGTCGTTGCCGAACAGTTCGGAATCGACCGAGGCCTGCCGCGCCGCCATCCAGTTGACGTTGCCGCGCAGCGTATTGATCTCGCCATTGTGGGCGACCATGCGGTAGGGATGCGCCAGCTTCCACGACGGGAACGTGTTGGTCGAGAAGCGCTGGTGGACCAGGATCAGCGCCGTCTCGAAACGCGGGTCGGTGAGGTCCTTGTAGTAGGCGCCGACCTGATAGGCCAGGAACATGCCCTTGTAGACGATGGTCCGCGACGACATCGAGACGACATAGAAGCCGTTGTCAACGCCTTTGGTCTCCTCGTGGATACGGCCGGAAATGACCTTGCGCAGGATGTAGAGCCGCCGCTCGTAATCGTCGTCGTTCTCGATCTCGGCGCCGCGGCCCAGGAACACCTGCCGGTGCACCGGCTCGGAAGCGGCGATGTCGGGCGCCTTGGACAGCGATGAATTATCGACCGGCACGTCGCGAAAGCCGAGCAGCGGCTGGCCCTCGAGTTGCGCCACCTCGGCGATGATGCCTTCGATATGCGCCTGCAGCTCCGGGTCGCGCGGCATGAACACATGGCCGACGGCATAATGGCCGGGCTTCGGCAGTTCGACCCCTTGCTTGGCCATCTCCTCGCGGAAGAAGCGGTCCGGCAGCTGCACCAGCACGCCGGCGCCGTCGCCCATCAGCGGATCCGCGCCGACGGCGCCGCGATGCGTCAGGTTTTCGAGCACGGCAAGGCCGTCCTCGACGATCTGATGCGACTTCACGCCCTTCATGTTGACGATGAAGCCGACGCCGCAGGCATCATGCTCGTTGCGTGGATCATAGAGGCCGTGCGCGGCATAGCCGGTGCTGGTTCGCCCAATATTGGTCACGGACGGATTTTTGACGGCTGCCGCTTTCGTCTGCGCGGCCTTAGTCGCAGATGGCGTCATGTCCGTCATCGTCCTGTCCTCCGTTCCGTCCCCTTCGGGCGCTGGTTTCCGTCGGGAAGCGCGTGGCTCCCCTTTCAATCTTGCGGCACGTCTTGCGAAATTCTTGCCGACCGTGCGGCTTTCCGCATCGTTCGCATATGGTATTCGTACAGGCTGGAGCCAGACTGTCTAGCTGTCGCTCGCGGCAATGCCGCAGAGGCGCAATCATATGCCAATGCGGCCAGTTTTGTGCAACAAAATAAGACAGTACTACTGTCCTAAATTTTTATGACAGAAATTTTGGATGCACACAAGACCGATTCACAAAATTCTTGAAGCTTTCGCGACAGAAAATTGCGCGGAACGCCGTGTCAGCGTAGCCTTCAGTCGCTGCATCTACGCTCATGCGTTTCGCTGGCTTTAGCGGATTTTCGGCATCTGCCACTTGCGGCCGGCATGCGAAAGCGGCCAAGCTCGCATCGATTTCCCCAGCATAGGCAGACGCATGATTTTCGCTTCCGACAATTGGGCAGGCGCCCATCCCCGTATCGCTGCCGGCCTGTCGGCCCACGCCGACGGCTTCTCCACCGCCTATGGCGACGGTGCCCTCGACAAGGCCGTTTACCAGCGCTTCAATGAAATCTTCGAATGCGAGGTCGCGGTGTTTTTCGTCGCCACCGGCACCGCTGCCAATTCGCTGTCGCTGACTACCTATAACAAGCCAGGCGGCATTTCCTTCTGCCATCGCGAATCGCACGTCATCGAGGACGAATGCGGCGCACCGGAATATTTCACCGGTGGCTCGCGGCTTTATACAATCGAAGGCGCACTCGGCAAGATCGATGCCGGCAATCTGGAACGGGCGGTGGACCGTTTCGCACCCGAAAACGTCCATTCCGGGCGGCCGGTTGCCGTTTCGATCACTCAGTCGACCGAAGTCGGCACCGTCTACACGCTGAACGAAATCGCCAGGATTTCGGCGATCGCAAAGCAGCATGGACTGCCGCTGCACATGGATGGGGCCCGCTTTGCCAATGCGCTCGTCGCGCTGGAAACGACGCCGGCCGAAATGACCTGGAAGCATGGCGTTGACATCCTCTCCTTTGGCGGCACCAAGAATGGCTGTTGGTGCGCCGAGGCGATCGTGCTGTTCGACCTCGAGCGAGCCAAGGAATTGGCCTTTTTGCGCAAGCGCGCGGCCCAGCTGTTCTCGAAATCGCGCTTCATCGCCGCGCAATTCGATGCGTATTTCAGGGGTGGGCTATGGCTCGACACAGCACGGCACGCCAATGCGATGGCGGCACGGCTTGCCGCGGCGATAGAAGATTCCCCTTCGGCCCGGCTGGCCTGGCTGCCGCAGGCGAACGAGGTCTTCGCAGTCATGAAAAAGGCCGAGGCCGAAAGAATGCAAGCGGCAGGGGCGGCCTTCCACGACTGGCACAGGCCGCTCGGCTACGACAGCTACATTGGCGAAGACGAAGCGCTCTATCGCTTTGTCACCAGCTTCGCGACCACGCCCGACGAGGTCGACCGTTTCGGCTACCTGCTCGCCGGATAGCAAGCCTTGCCCACCAGCAAAAAGAGCGGCGCATTGCTGCACCGCCCTTTCTTCCCGGGGAGTTGGCGTCCCGGAGTTTAGCTGCCTGGCTTAGGCGGCAGTCTTGGCCTCGATCTGCTTGGCCTTGGCCGGAGCCGAGGTGATCGCGATCTTGCGCGGCTTCAGCTCTTCGGGGATGTTGCGCTTGAGGTCGACGAAGAGCAGGCCGTTCTTCAGCGCGGCGCCGACAACCTCGACGTGATCGGCAAGCTGGAAGCGGCGCTCGAAGGCTCGGCTGGCGATACCGCGATAGAGCAGTTCGGAGCCTTCGCCATTGCCTTCCTCCTTGCGCTCACCCTTGACGGTCAGCACATTGCGGTGAGCTTCGATCGAAATCTCATCTTCCGAGAAGCCGGCCACAGCCATCGAGATGCGATAGGCATCCTCCCCCGTGCGCTCGATGTTGTAAGGCGGATACGTCTGGCCTTCCGGCTGCGCAAGCGAATCGAGCATGGTGAACAGCCGGTCAAAACCGACGGTCGAACGGTAGAGCGGGGAAAAATCAACGTGACGCATGGTGTGTTCTCCTGTTGAGCAACAAGGTTGCGTATGGCCGGTGCGAAACCCGTGACGGCGTTCCGGATGGGCCAGCGGCCCCGACATTGGCGACCGCATGACAAATTTGGGAAGCCGGCGACGGCATTTCAAGATTTTCCCGCGTCCGAACGGGACCGGTCCCGGCCCACGTCCCGATGCCGATGAACGGCAGATGAACCATGGCTTCGGCGAGCGTTCAGCCAGGCGGCACTAAAACTGTCTCGAGATCACGAACAGGTCGCCGGAAAAGGCGACACGACGAGGCCGAACCGGGTGTAACGTCCCTTCCTCCCGGTCGACAGAGGCCGGAAGCACGCCAAGCCTGCTTCCGGCCTTACTTGTTCGCTGCCTGGGTCGACCTCCCCGGCGTCCCGAATTCCTTTGCTTTTGGCGCATGGGCGTTTATGCCTGATTTGCGCCCACGCCGGCACCGACACCAACCAAACACCGTATGACCGATCTTCTCCACCAGCCCCCTCTCTTCCACGAAACTCCGGGCAATCCGCTGCCGGAAAACACGGCCGGCGGCTTCTTCACCACGCGCGACGGCAAGAAGATCCGCTATGGGCTGTTTGCCGCGGTTGCCCGCCCGATGAAGGGCACCGTCGTCGTCCTGACCGGCCGCAACGAGTGCATCGAGAAGTATTTCGAGACCATTCGCAACCTTACCGACCGGGGCTTTGGCGTGGCAACCCTCGACTGGCGCGGCCAGGGCGCTTCCGACCGGCTGATCGGCGACCGACAGCGCGGCTTCGTCCGGAGCTTCTTCGACTACACCGGCGATCTGGAGCAGTTCTTCGAGGAGATCGTGCTGCCCGATTGCCGAGGACCCTACTACATACTGGCCCACTCGGCCGGCGCGGTGATTGCGCTGCTCGCCGCGCCCTCGATGGCGAACCGCGTGCGCCGCATGGTGCTGGTCGCACCGTTCTTCACCGTGCCCGACCTGCCGGTTACGATAAAAACCGTTCGCCGCACCTGTTCGCTGTTCTGCCTTCTCGGCCTTGGCCGGCTCTATGCCGCATGGGGTCCGCGACCGAAGGAATCAGTGCCCTTCGCCATGAACAAGCTGACCAGCGACCCGGCGCGCTATCGGCGCAACACGCTGATCTACGAAACCTATCCGCAGCTGGCGCTCGGCGGACCGACGATCCGCTGGCTGAAGGCGGCCACCGAGGCGTCCTTGATCGTCAGCGACCCGGATTTCATGGCCAAGATCCAGGTGCCCTTGCTGATGGTCGCCGCCGGCGCCGACCAGGTCGTCTCGACCAGGGCAGTCGAAGCCTATGCGAGACGTCTGCGCGTCGGCTCGCTAGTGATGATCGACGGCGCTCGTCATGAGATCCTCCAGGAAGCCGACCTCTATCGCGAGCAACTGCTTGCGGCATTCGATGCCTTCCTCCCCGGAACTGGTGACGTCTGAGCCGCATACCTGTCCGGCTTCAGCTCACGCGGGCAAAATCCATGATCCAGTTGGTCTCCCATGTCTTGCCGCCGTCCGGCGAAAAGGCCTGCTCCCAGCGTGCCGACCTGTCCGTGATCCGCGACCACAGGAAGCGAACCTGGATCGGCTGGCCGTCGAAGACGTCTTCGCACAAGAAGGTGCCGACACCCGCCACGAAAGTGCCGCGCATCGGAACATCGATGGTCGACGGATTGCGGCCGTCGATCCACCAGATCGACCATTGCCTCGCCGCCGGGTCGAAGGTCCGCAAGGTGGCGGCGCGATAGGGCCCGCCGGGCAATTCAATCCAATTGTCGTCGATATTGCCGAGGCCGCCAAGGATCGGCCGCACCTCGCACGTGCCGCCAAACACATCCCAGTTGCCGTCGCCCTGCAGCCGCTTCTGCAATCTTCGATGGCCGACGGTCCAGCGTCCGAAAAAGAAATCGAAATCGGCCCGCCCGTCCGCCGGAGCATCGGAATGGCTGGCTGCTGGCTGCGTCGGCATCTATGGTCCTCCCGGCTGACAGCGTTCCATAGCGCATGCCAACTGACATCATCCTGTCAGGAGGTATGGCAACGATCTCGCCTGGGCAGCATGCCCAATCTCAGCCGCGCAACGCCGCCATTGCTGCCGCGTGCAGCTCCGGTGTCGCCGCTGCCAGAATGTCGCCGCCCTTTTCCGCCGGTCCGCCTTCGAAAGTGGTGATGACGCCGCCCGCCTTCTCGATGATCGGGATCAGCGCGACGATGTCGTAGGGCTTCAATCCGGGATCGGCGACGATATCGACGCTGCCCGCCGCCACCATGGCGAAGGCATAGCAGTCGGTGCCGTAACGGGCGAGCTGGACCTGTTGCTCGAACAGGTCGTAGCGCAGGCGCGCGTCTCCCTTGAACAGCGCCGGCGTGGTGGTGAACAGCGTCGCCTCGGCGAGATTCGTCGTCTTGCGCGTCGCGAGTCTTCGCGGGCCACCGGGACCTTCATAATGCGAGCCGGAGGCATTGGCGTAGAACAGCTCGCCGGTGAAGGGCTGCGACATCATGCCGGCGACGGCATCGCCGTCGACCGTCAGTCCGACCAGCGTGCCCCATACCGGCAGGCCGGAAATGAAGGCGCGCGTGCCGTCGATCGGATCGATCACCCAGACATGCCGGCTGGAGATGTTTTCGCTGCCATGTTCCTCGCCGAGAATGCCGTGATCGGGGTATTGCGCTAATATCAGCGCCCGGATGGCGCGCTCGGCCTCGCGGTCGGCCTCGGTGACCGGGTCGAAACTGCCGCGCTCCTTGTTGGTGACCGCGCCCTGGTTGCGGAAGCGCGGCAAGGTCTCGGCTGCGGCGGCACGCGCAATGCGCCGCATGAACTCGATGCTGATGTCCAACTGATTCTCCCGCTCCAGCATGTTTGGAGAGACCCGTTTGCCTACGGATTTATGCCGAAACAAAGGCGTTCGGAGCCTTTCGCATGGTGCCAACTGTTGCTCGAATGCAACGCCGCCGTCATGGAAATGCAGTTTCCACTTCACAGTGAATTAAAAAAGCCGGAACGCGCCTTGACATTTGTGCAGCGCACAATACGTTTGTTCTCGGACAGGGGTTCCTGTCCATGCCCTCCTTGGGCGTTTCCTCCCTAGACTTCGACCGTGTCGTGCAAACGATGCGGTCTTTTTTTACGCTGCCGCATGAGCGGCGAATGCCGCGATTCCGGCGCTATTCGGCAGCCAGCGGCAGATCGACGAAATGATGATCCGGCATCGCCATCAGCTCGGCCGAAAACCGCGCCAGGTCGTCGGCCAACGCGTCGAAACCGGCCGATCTCTGGAACGTCCGCTCATTCATGTAGAGCCCGCGATTGACCTCGATCTGCAGCGCATGCAGATGGCGCACGGGGCGGCCATAGTGCTCGGTAATGAAGCCTCCGGCATAGGGCTTGTTGTGGGCGACGCTGTAGCCCATGCCGGTGAGCAGGCCGATCGCCGTCTCGGTCAACGCCGCCGCGGCGGAAATGCCAAAGCGGTCGCCGACGATGAAGTCCGGCCGCAATCCGCTGTCGCCGACCCTTATGCTTGCCGGCATCGAGTGGCAGTCAATCAGCACGGCGTAGCCGAAGCGCGCATGGGTTCTGGTCAAAAGCCGTTTCAGCGTCTCGTGATAGGGCTTGTAGACCGCTTCAATGCGCGCCACGGCTTCCGCCAGCGGCAAGCGGCCGGAATAGATGTCGAGCCCCTCGCCGACCAGCTTGGGCACGGTGCCGAGCCCGCCGGCCACCCGCGCCGAGCGGATGTTGCAGAATGACGGCACCGGTTCGGCGAACATGCGCGGGTCGAGTTCCCACGGCTCCCGGTTGACGTCGAGATAGGCGCGCGGGAAGTTTGCCGCCAGCATCGGCGCCCCGAGCGCGACGGCGCCGCCGAACAATTCCTCGACATAGCAGTCCTCTGAGCGGCGGATGGCGTTGCGGTCCAGCTTGGCCATAGCCATGAACCGGTCCGGATAGTAGCGGCCGCTATGCGGCGAGTTGAAGAGGAAGGGAACGCGCTGTTCGGCGCCCGATCGGATTTCGAAGGGTGGAACGACCGAAAAATCCTCGGCTGCCGTTTTCAATTTGAACGAACCCGGGAATACCAATGCATCATGATAGGAAAGTGCCACCTCGCCGCCCGCATGTCCACCCGCCGAAGCGCCAGCCAAATCAGGATTGTGCGGCCAACGTTCACTTGATGTTTACCGTCACCTCCTCATATACAGCATGGTTAACGGGCTTGCCGCACGGCATTGTCGGTTGGGTGATTCGGACGGGACAAGATGGCACGCATTCTGCTGGCGGAAGACGACGACGACATGCGCCGGTTCCTCGTCAAGGCGCTGGAGCGCGCCGGTTATCAGGTCAGCGATTTCGACAATGGCGCCAGTGCCTATGAGCGGCTGCGCGAGGAACCTTTTTCGCTACTTTTGACCGACATCGTCATGCCCGAGATGGATGGCATCGAGCTCGCCCGTCGCGCCACGGAGATCGATCCCGACCTCAAGGTGATGTTCATCACCGGCTTCGCCGCCGTCGCGCTGAACCCTGATTCCAAGGCGCCGAAAGACGCCAAGGTGCTATCGAAGCCGTTCCACCTGCGCGACCTCGTCAACGAAGTCGAAAAGATGCTGCAGGCCGCCTGACGCGTTTTTTCTCGCGCGACCCGGCAAGCCAGCCATTCTTTCGCTTTTCCCGCTATTGACGTGCCGAACCAAAAATGGTGTATGCGCGGCTTCGGATGGGCGTGTAGCTCAGCGGGAGAGCACTGCATTGACATTGCAGGGGTCACAGGTTCAATCCCTGTCACGCCCACCATCCAGATAATCCCTCGATTGGCCGTCGGTATTTTTCGTCGACTGACGTTCCCGGCCTATACCGGCCTCAGGCCGCACCGAGGCGCAGATCGCCGGTCTCGACGTGCTCCAGAAACCAGGCATAGGTCTGTTCCAATCCGCTGCGCAGCGAGTAGCGCGGGCGCCAGCCGGTGGCGAACAGACGCGACACGTCCATCAGCTTGCGCGGCGTGCCGTCCGGCTTCGTCGCATCGAACGTTATCGCGGCATCGGCGCCGGCGACCGACACGATGGTGCGGGCAAGGTCGGCAATGGTGATGTCTTCCCCAGAGCCGACATTGATGTGGCTGTCGCCCGAATAATTCTTCAGCAGCCAGACCAGCGCGTCGGCGGCGTCGTCGACATGCAGGAATTCACGCATCGGCGTGCCTGATCCCCACACCTCCAGGCTCTTGCGGCCGGCGCGCCTGGCCTCGTGCGCCTTGCGCATCAGAGCGGGCACGACATGGCTGGAATTGAGGTCGAAATTATCGCCCGGACCGTAGAGATTGGTCGGCATCGCCGAGATGTAGTCGACGCTGTATTGGCGCCGATAGGCCTGGCACAGTTTCAGCCCGGCGATCTTGGCGATCGCATACCATTCGTTGGTGGGTTCGAGCGGCCCGGTCAGCAAGGCGTCCTCGGAGATCGGCTGCGCCGCGAATTTGGGATAGATGCAGGATGAACCGAGAAACAGCAGCTTCTGTACCTCGTTGCGGAAGGCGCTATCGATGACATTGTTCTGCATGACCAGATTGTCCTGCAGGAAATCGACCGGAAGCCTGTTGTTGGCCAGGATACCGCCGACCTTGGCCGCCGCCATCACCACTGCATCCGGCTTGCGGTCGGCCATCCAGCGCCGCACGCCGGCCTGGTCGAGAAGATCGAGCTCGGCGCGCGAGGCGGTCATAACCTCGCAATCCTCGTCGGCCAATCGGCGCAGGATGGCCGAGCCGACCATGCCGCGATGTCCGGCCACGAAAACGCGCTTGCCCTGAAGGTCGAAGGTCATCAGCTTACCCCAATGCAGAACGGCAGCTTTGCCAGTTGGCCGGCGGAGCGCCGGATCGGCTTCTCTGTTGCCGGACGCATACCGCATACAGATTTGCCCAGACAAGGCAAATCGCAAGCTACCGAACCTGACTTTGGCTCGGACACCGCAGCGTTTGCGATCAGACGCCTGCTACCGCGCAGAGGCCTGTCATTCTGGCAATCGCGAGTTCGGGGTCGGCCAGCAACCCTGCCTGGTCGGCAAGGCGAAAGACATCGGCATAGTGACGGATGCCGCGCGCCGATTGCATGCCGCCGACCATCGAAAAATGCTCCTGATGGCCGTTCAGCCATGCCATGAAGACGATGCCGGCCTTGTAATATTCGGTCGGCACCTCGAAGATTTTGCGCGACAGCGGCACTGTCGGGGCCATCAGCGCGTCGTAGCCGGCGCGGTCGCCGGCGGCCAGCTTTGCCAGCGCTGCATTGGCGACCGGCGCGATCGCATCGAAAATGCCGAGCAGCGCGTGCGAATGTCTGTCGCCGTCGCCGGCGATCAGCTCGGGGTAATTGAAATCGTCGCCGGTGAACATCAGCACGCCCTCAGGCAGCCGGTCCCTGAGCGCAATCTCCTTGCCGACATCGAGCAGCGATATCTTTATGCCTTCGACCTTGCCGGCATGGCGTTCGATGATCGCGACCACCGTCTCCAGCGCAGTTTCGAAGTCGCTGCTGCCCCAGTAGCCTTTCAGCGCCGGGTCGAACATGTCGCCCAGCCAGTGCAGGATGACCTTGCCGGAGGCCTGGGACAGGATGCGGTCGTAGACGCCGATATAGTCGTCGGGGCCTTTGGCGACCGCCGCCAGCGCCCGGCTGGCCATCATGATCGCCTTGCCGCCAAGCCCTTCGATGAAGCCGAGCTGTTCTTCATAGGCCGCGATGACATCGTCTAGCCTGCTGGCGCCCCCCGGCGCCAGATGGTCGGTGCCGGCGCCCGACGCAAGATCGGCGCCTTCGACGCTGCGCGCCTCGGCGATCGAGCGGCGGATCAATTCCTTGGCATTCGTCCAGTCGAAACCCATGCCGCGCTGAGAGGTGTCCATCGCTTCGGCGACACGGAAGCCAAGCCGCCAGAGGTGATGGCGAAACGCCATCGTCTTGTCCCAGTCGACCGCGGGCCTCGACCACGGATCGGTCATGGCGAGGGGATCGGCAACGACATGGGCGGCGGCGTAGGCGATGCGCGAGAACCGCGCGCCGGCCACAGGCTGCACCGGCTGGCCGACAAGCCGGTAGCGGACACGGCCGGCGCCTTCCCCGGGCAAGGTGATGTCCATGGCTCTCTCCTTCCCAGCGCCTATTAAATGGAACGTTCCAACAAATCAAGATATTTTGCCCCTTGCCTCGTGCAGCGAAAATTGCTGCATCGCAGCAGCCGAAAGCCCCGCTTGCCAGAGAATTTGTGCCACCGAGCCGCATTTTTCTCGGTTCGCAAAAACGCGATTGACTCAAATGCGCCGCAGGGATTAGATCGTTCCAATAAAATCGCACAAGAAACCACCGGGAGGACAGATCTGGATGGCCAGCCGGGCCAAGGCAACGATACTCGACATCGCCCGTGAGGCGGGCGTGTCCAAATCGACGGTATCGCTGGTGCTGCAAGGCAGCGGGCTGATCCGGCCCGAAACCGCGCTCAAGGTGCGCAAGGCGATCGAGGACGTCGGCTATGTCTACAACCGCGGCGCCGCCAATCTGCGCAAGGCCCATTCCAACGTCATCGGCATGGTCATCAACGATCTCACCAATCCGTTTTTCGCCGAGCTCGCGGTCGGCATGGAGCGCGTCTTCCAGTCGGCCGGCATCGTGCCTTTCATCGCCAATACGGCCGAAAACCCGGTGCGCCAGGAAGAGGTTCTGAAATCGCTGATGGAGCAGGGTGTCGCCGGGCTCGTCGTGTCGCCGGCGCGCGGCACCACGCCTGGCGCGTTCCGTCGCCTTGAGACCGCAGGCGTTCCGGTCGTCTTCGTCATGCGCCGGCTTCCCGAAAGCCGTATCCCGGTGATCACGCCCGACAATCATCGCGGCGCCTATCTCGCCACCGCCCATCTGATCGGCAAGGGCCATCGCCGGCTGGCCTTCTTCGGCGGCTCGTCCGACCTTGTCGTCTATCACGAGCGCCTGGGCGGCTTTCGCGAGGCCTGTGAAGCGCTCGGCATCGAACCGGCCGACAGGCTGGTCTTCGAGGGCGAAACCAGCCGCAAGGGCGGTATTGCCTGCCTGGAAACCGCACTTGCCATGGCCGCGCCGCCGACCGCGGCCCTTTGCTTCAACGATGCGGTCGCCTTCGGCGTCTTGCTGGCGCTGCGCAAGCGCGGCCTGGAACCCGGCGCGGACTTTGCCGTCGTCGGCTTCGACGACGTCGCCGAGGCCGAGCACTATATGCCGGCGCTGACCAGCGTCGCGGTGAACACAGCCGGCCTCGGCGAGCGCGCCGCCCATGTCGTGCTGAAGATGATCCAGTCGCGTACCACGCGCGCCGAGGATCATATCGGCGCCGTCAACCTCGTGGTCAGGGAAAGCTGCGGCCCCGATCGCAAGGAGCATGGCTGCGCAGGAATGGGAGACGCGGCATGACCGTCAGTTGGGGGCTGATCGGCGCCAGCACGATCGCAAGACAGTTCATGATCGGCGCCATCCGCGCGCAGCCGGACGGCGAGATCGCTGCAGTGATGAGCTCCAGCCCGGAGCGCGCCGCCACTTACGCCAGTGAAAACCGCATTCCGGCGGCGGTCGCGACGATTGATGAATTGCTCGGCTCCGATATCGACGCCGTCTACATCTCGACCACCAACGAATTGCATCTCGAACAGGCACTCGCCGCCATCGAGGCGGGAAAGCATGTGCTTTGCGAAAAACCACTGGCGCTGACCAGCGCCGACGCGCGCAAGATGGTCGCGGTGGCCAGGGCCGCCGGCGTCGTGCTCGGCACCAATCACCACCTGCGCAATGCCGGCTCGCATCGGGCGATGCGCGAAGCGATCGCTGCCGGCCGCATCGGCAGGCCGATCGCCGCGCGCGTCTTCCACTCCGTCTATCTGCCGGAACACCTGCAGGGCTGGCGCATCACCAGGCCGGACGCCGGCGGCGGCGTGGTGCTCGATATCACCGTCCACGATGCCGACACGCTGCGCTTCGTGCTCGGCGACGATCCGGTCGAGATCTCGGCATTCACACAATCGGCCGGCATGGCCGCCGGCGGGCTGGAAGACGGCGCCGTGTGCCTCTGGCGCTTCGGATCGGGGATCATTGCCCAATCGCATGAGGGCTTCACCACCAAATTCGCCGGCACCGGCTTCGAGGTGCACGGCAGCGAAGGCTCGCTGATCGCCAAGGACGTGATGACGCAGAAGCCGCTCGGCTCGGTGTTGCTTCGCACGGCACAGGGCGAGGAGGAATTGAGCTTCGACCGCGAAGACCTCTATGCCCGTTCGCTGCGCGAATTCCACGCAGCGATCCGTGGCGACGGCCAGCCTTCCGCCACCGGCGAGGACGGCGTCTGGTCGCTGACATCAGCCGAGGCGGCATTGCAATCGGCCAGGTCCGGAAACGCCGTTGCCATCGACCCGAAGCTCGGGAGCGCCGCGTGAGCAAGCTCGTTTCAGCGGCTGAAGCTGCCGGCCTGATCAGGGATGGCATGGTCGTTTCCGTGTCATCGTCGAGCGGCCTCGGCTGTCCGGATGCGGTGCTGGCCGCCGTCGGCGAGCGCTTCGACGCGGAAGGCCATCCCAGGGACATCACGACGCTGCACCCGATCGCCGCCGGTGACATGTACGGCATCAAGGGCATCGACCATCTAGCCAAGCCCGGCCTGTTGAAGCGCACTTTGTGCGGCTCCTATCCGTCCGGGCCGTCATCGTCGGAACCGCCGCAGATCTGGAAGATGATCGGCGACAATTCGGTCGCCGCCTATAACGTGCCGTCCGGCATCCTGTTCGACATGCATCGCGAGGCCGCGGCCAAGCGCCCCGGCGTGCTGACCAAGGTCGGGCTCGATACCTTTGCCGACCCGCGCCATCAGGGTTGCGCCATGAATGCTGCCGCCAGCGAGCCGATCGTTTCGGTGCAGCAGTTCGATGGCGAGGAATGGCTCTATTTCCGCTCGATCGTACCGCAGGTCGCGATCATCCGCGCCACCACGGCGGACGAGCGCGGCAACCTTACCTATGAGCATGAGGGTGCCTATCTCGGCGGCCTCGAACAGGCGCTGGCCGCCCGCAACAATGGCGGCATCGTCATCGCGCAGGTCAAGCGCGTCGTCGAGAACGGCACGCTGAAGCCGCACAATGTGCGCGTGCCCGGCGTGCTGGTCGACCATATCGTGGTGGCGCCCGACCAGTTGCAGACGACGCTGACGCCTTACGATCCGGCCATCTCCGGCGAGATCTTCCGGCCGCTGTCGAGCTTTCGCAACGCCGAGATGAACGTCCAGAAGGTCATTGCGCGCCGCGTCGCCATGGAGCTTGCCGACGGCATGGCGGTCAATATCGGCTTCGGCATCTCGGCCAATGTGCCGCGCATCCTGCTCGAGGAAGGCCAGCACGGCAAGGTCACCTGGGTCATCGAACAGGGCGCGGTCGGCGGCGTGCCGCTGCTCGATTTCAAGTTCGGCTGCTCGTCGAACGCCGACGCATTCATGCCTTCACCGCACCAGTTCATCTATTTCCAGGCCGGCGGCTTCGACGCCTCGCTGCTGTCCTTCCTGCAGATCGACCGGCACGGCTCGGTCAATGTCTCGAAGCTTTCGGCGCGGCCGCATGTCACCGCCGGCGCCGGCGGCTTCGTCGACATCACCGCGCGGGCGAAGAAGATCGTCTTTTCCGGTTTCTTCAATGCCGGCGCCAAGTTGTCGCTTGCCGGTGGCGGCATCCGCATCGACCAGGAGGGCAAGGTCAAGAAAGTCGTCGGCGAGGTCGAGCATATTTCCTTCTCGGGCAAGCGTGCCGTCGCGCAGGGACAGGATATCACCTATGTCACCGAGCGCTGCGTGATGAAGCTGACGCCTGCGGGGCTGATGGTGACCGAGCTGGCGCTGGGCATCGACCTCGAGCGCGATGTGCTGGCGCAGGCCGAGATCCCGCTCGCCGTCGCCAACGACCTGAAAATCACGCCGGACGCGCTCTACCGGGACCGACCGATTGGCCTGTCGCTCAATGGTGGCGCGTCGCTTGGAGGCGCACATGGCTGAGCGTCTGGTAACCTTTGAAACCGACGGCTCCATCAGCACAATCACGCTGCGCCGGCCGGAGAAATTCAACGCGCTCGACATCCCGATGCTGCGGGCGCTGGAAGCAGCACTCGACGAAGCCGAGGCGGCGGACGGCGTCCGCGTCGTGCTGGTCTGCGGCGAAGGCAAGGGCTTTTGCGCCGGCGGCGACGTCGAGGCTTGGGCAGAAATGAGCGCTGCCGATTTCCAGGTGCAATGGGTGCGCTACGGCCACCGCGTCTTTGATCGGCTGGCGCGGCTGCGGCAGCCCACAATCGCCGTTCTTGCCGGCCATGCGCTGGGCGGCGGGCTGGAACTGGCGGCGGCTTGCGACTTTCGCGTGGCGGAAACACAGGTGAAGTTGGGGTTCCCCGAAACCTCGATCGGCGTCGTTCCCGGCTGGTCCGGCACCCAGCGCGCCGTGCGCCGCTTCGGTGCGCAGGCAGTGCGGCGGATGGCGCTCGGCGGCGAAATGTTTCTGGCTACCGAGGCTCTTGCTCTGGGGATTGTCGACCGGGTGGTCGAGACCGGTAAGGCGTTCGCCGAAGCCAAGGCCTGGGCCGGCAAGATCGCCGAGCGCGGCCCGCTCTCGACCGAAGCCGCCAAGCTGATGATTACAATCGCCGAGGGCGAAGAGAGTGCTGCCGCGACCGAAGCGCTGGCCAGCGGCTTCATCGCGCTGACAAGCGATCTCAGGGCCGGCGTCGAGGCTTTCAAGGCCAAGCAGAAGCCGGCGTTCTCAAGATCTTAGGAACCTGGAAATCACATGAACGCATCCCTCAACATCGCCATGCCCGCCGAGGCAGCCGCAGCGCCGAAAAGCTACCGGCTGCTGATCGGCGGCAAGTTCATCGACGCCCAGGACGGCCGCACACTCGAGCGCAGCAGCCCCGGCCACGGCTTCACCGTCTCGCGCTATGCACAGGCCGGCGCGGCGGACGTAGAGGCGGCAGTTCAGGCCGCGCACAAGGCCTTCGAGACCGGCCCGTGGCCGCGCATGAAGGCCGCCGAACGCGCCACGATCCTGCTCAAGGCTGCTGACCTGATCGAGGCGCGGCTGGACGAGATTGCCCGGCTCGACGCGCTGGAATCCGGCAAGCCGATTGCGCAGGCGCGCGACGAGATCGGCGGCGCCGTCGACATCTGGCGCTATGCCGCGGCACTTGCGCGGACGCTTCACGGCGAAAGCTACGCCAATCTCGGCGATGCCATGCTCGGCGTCGTGTTGCGCGAACCGATCGGCGTCGTCTCCATCATCACGCCGTGGAATTTCCCGTTCCTTATCGTCAGCCAGAAACTACCCTTCGCGCTCGCCGCCGGCTGCACGGCGATGGTCAAGCCGAGCGAGATGACCTCGGCCTCGACCTTTGTGCTCGGCGAGATCCTGATGCAGGCCGGCTTGCCGGACGGCGTCGTCAACATCCTTGCCGGGTTGGGCGCCGATGTCGGCGCACCGATGGTCAGCCATCCGCTGGTCGAGATGGTGTCGTTCACCGGCTCCACCCGCGTCGGCAAGATGACCATGGCGTCTGCCGCCAACTCGCTGAAGAAAGTCGCGATGGAGCTCGGCGGCAAGAACGGCCAGATCGTCTTTTCCGATGCCGACCTCGAGGCCGCCGCCGACGCGGCGGTGTTCGGCGGCTTCTTCAATGCCGGCGAATGCTGCAATGCCGGCAGCCGGCTGATCGTCCATGAGGCGATCGCCGACGAGTTCCTCGGCGCCGTCAAAGCCCTCACCGCCAAGGTGGTTGTCGGCGACCCGCTCGACGACCGCACCAAGGTCGGCGCGATGATCTCCGCCGACCATATGGCCAAGGTCACCGGCTACGTGACGGCAGCGGAAAACGGCGGCGGCCGGATCTGTAGCGGCGGCAATCAGCTTGCTTCGAGCGCCGGCCAGTATCTTGATCCGACCATCGTTCGCGACGTCACCGAAGACATGGCCATTGCACGCGAGGAAGTGTTCGGTCCGGTGCTCTCGGTGCTGACTTTTGAATCGATTGAAAGGGCGTTGCACATCGCCAACAACACGCCCTATGGTCTATCGGCGGGCGTGTGGAGCGCCAGCATCGATACCTGCATGTCGGTGGCGCGGAATGTGCGTTCGGGAACCGTTTGGGTGAACACATTCATGGAGGGTTACCCCGAACTGCCTTTCGGCGGCTACAAGCAGTCCGGTCTCGGACGCGAACTCGGCAAGCGCGCCGTCGAGGATTATACCGAGGAAAAGACAATCCAGTTTCATCGCGGCCAGCGCACCGGATGGTGGGTCGGCTGAGTTGGGAAGAACCCGGTGGGCATCCGCCGGTCGTGTAAGTTCAACAAGGGAGGAAGTACATGTTGCGCAAACTGCTTATCGGGACGGCTCTCGCATCGGGCGTTGCGTTCGCGGCCCATGCCGAGGACGTCAAGGAAGTCCAGATGCTGCATTGGTGGACGTCGGGCGGCGAAGCTGCCGCTCTGAACGTGCTCAAGCAGGATCTGGCCAAGGAGGGCTTTGCCTGGAAGGACGTGCCGGTGGCCGGCGGCGGCGGCGACGCCGCCATGACCGCGCTGAAGGCGATGGTGGCAGCGGGCAACTACCCGACCGCCTCGCAGATGCTTGGCTATACCGTGCTCGATTACGCCGCAGCCGGCGTCATGGGCGACTTGACCGAGACGGCGATAAAGGAAGGCTGGGACAAGTCCGTTCCCGCGGCCCTGCAGAAATTCTCCGTCTATGACGGCAAGTGGGTCGCGGCTCCGGTCAACGTCCACTCGGTCAACTGGCTATGGATCAACAAGGCGGTGATGGACAAGATCGGCGGCACCGAGCCCAAGACCTTCGACGACTTCATTGCGTTGCTGGACAAAGCCAAGGCGGCGGGCGTCATCCCGCTCGCGCTGGGCGGCCAGAACTGGCAGGAAGCGACAATGTTCGACTCAGTCGTGCTGTCGACCGGCGGGCCTGAGTTCTACAAGAAGGCCTTCAACGACCTCGACGAGGAGTCGCTGAAGTCCGACACGATGAAGAAGTCGTTCGACAATCTCGCCAAGCTCGTCACCTATGTCGACCCGAACTTCTCGGGCCGGGACTGGAACCTCGCCACCGCCATGGTCATCAAGGGCGATGCGCTGGTGCAGGTGATGGGTGACTGGGCCAAGGGCGAATTCAACGCCGCCAAGAAGGTCCCGGGCACCGACTTCCTGTGCTACCGCTTCCCGGGCACCGACGGCAGCGTCGTCTACAACTCCGACATGTTTGGCATGTTCAACGTTCCGGAGGACCGCAAGGCCGCCCAGATCGCCCTGGCCACCGCCACGCTGTCGAAGAGCTTCCAGTCGGCCTTCAACGTCGTCAAGGGCTCTGTTCCGGCCCGCACCGACGTGCCGGACACCGATTTCGACGCTTGCGGCAAGAAGGGCATGGCCGACCTGAAGGCCGCCAATGAAGGCGGCACGCTGTTCGGTTCGCTGGCGCAGGGCTATGGCGCGCCACCCGCGGTTGCCAACGCCTACAAGGATGTCGTCTCGAAATTCGTGCACGGCCAGATCAAGACCTCGGACGAGGCCGTGACCCAACTGGTCAGCGCGATCGAAGACGCCAAGTAGGCACCCGCCCATGCGAATGATCTCCCCGGCGCAAGCCGGGGAGATCCCCTGCGGCGAGGTTTTGCGGTTGCGCCGACCGGCACGCTTTCGTGCCGCAGAGCCCGAGACAGCAGAATTCCGGACCCGCCATACGGAATGGACAGATGAGCACAGTTGCTGAAACCAGTATCACGCTGACGCCGGAGCACGATGCCCGTCCGGGCGCCACGGTGCGCTCGCGCCTTCAGGACGCGCTGCCGAAGCTCGTGCTGGCGCCGAGCTTCGCCGCCACTATCGTCTTCGTCTACGGCTTCATCCTGTGGACGATCTATCTGTCCTTCACCAATTCCAAGACCTTTCCCTCCTATGCGATCACCGGGCCACGCGCCTATCAGCGGCTATGGCGCTGGACTTTCGAAAGCGATCCGCCGTCCTCCTGGTACACGTCGATCACCAATATGGGGATTTTCGGCTTCCTCTATATTTCCATCTGCCTGGCGCTCGGCCTGTTCCTGGCGATCCTGCTCGACCAGAAGATCCGCGGCGAAGGTGTGCTGCGGCCGATCTACCTCTACCCGATGGCACTGTCGTTCATCGTCACCGGCGTTGCCTGGAAATGGTTTCTGGACCCCGGCCTCGGCCTCGAGCAGACGCTGCACCAATGGGGCTGGACGAGCTTCCATTTCGACTGGATCAAGAACAAGGATTTCGTCATCTACACGGTGGTCATCGCCGGCGTCTGGCAGGCGTCGGGCTTCATCATGGCGATGTTCCTGGCCGGCCTGCGCGGCATCGACGGCGAGATCCTGAAGGCGGCGCAGATCGACGGCGCCACCACCTTCCAGCTCTACCGTCGCATCGTCATCCCGCTGCTGCGGCCGATCTTCCTGTCCGCCTTGATCGTCCTCGCGCATCTCGCCATCAAATCCTACGATCTGGTGGTCGCGCTGACCAGCGGCGGGCCGGGCGGTTCGGCCTGGCTGCCGTCCAACTTCATGTATGAGTACACTTTCAAGCGCAACGAGATGGCCGTCGGCTCGGCCAGCGCCGTGATCATGCTGATGACCATCACCGCGATCATCGTTCCCTATCTCTATTCCGAGCTTCGGGAGAAGCCGCGATGAGCGCCGTGGCCACTCCTGCTCGCCAGAGCACTGGCGGTATCAGCGCCAGGACGGTCAACCGTATTGTCATCTACGGGCTGCTGGCGCTGTTCGCGCTGTTCTATCTGATGCCGCTGTTCGTCATGCTGGTGACCTCGTTCAAAACCATGGACGAAATCCAGAACGGCAACATGCTGGCGCTGCCGCAGGAGCCGACCTTCGCACCTTGGATAAGGGCGTGGAGCGAGGTTTGCTCGGGTCTCACCTGCGTCGGCATGAAGGGTTATTTCTGGAATTCGATCAAGATGGTGGTTCCGGCCGTCATCATCTCGACCCTGCTCGGCGCGCTCAACGGCTATGTGCTGACGAAGTGGCGCTTTCGCGGGGCGACGCTGGTGTTCGGGCTGATGCTGTTTGCCTGCTTCATTCCGTTCCAGTCCGTCCTCTTGCCGATGGCAACGATCCTCGGCAGCCTCGGCCGGTTCGGCGTCAAGCTGCAGAACGCGACCGGCCTCACCTTCGGCTTCGGCAATCCGACCGTGAACCTGGTGTTCGTTCACGTCGTCTACGG
This sequence comes from Mesorhizobium sp. M0598, assembly GCF_040320865.1. Taxonomy (NCBI): domain Bacteria; kingdom Pseudomonadati; phylum Pseudomonadota; class Alphaproteobacteria; order Hyphomicrobiales; family Phyllobacteriaceae; genus Mesorhizobium; species Mesorhizobium sp. M0598. The sequence continues at coordinate 177,044 of NZ_JAMYQL010000003.1, forward strand.
CATCGGCTTCACCACCCTGTTCTTCCGCAATTATTACGAAGCGTTTCCGAACGAGCTGGTGAAGGCGGCGCAGATCGACGGCGCCAGCTTCTTCCAGATCTTCCGGCGCATCATGCTGCCCAACTCGCTGCCGATCATCGTGGTGACGGTGATCTACCAGTTCACCAACATCTGGAACGACTTCCTCTTCGCTTCCGCCTATGCCGGCTCAGGCGACGTGATGCCGATGACAGTGGCGCTGAACAATGTCGTCAACACCTCGACCGGCGTCGTCGAATACAACGTCAACATGGCGGCGGCGATGATCGCCGCGCTGCCGACGCTCCTCGTCTACGTGCTCGCCGGCCGCTATTTCGTGCGCGGCCTGATGGCCGGCGCCGTCAAAGGATAATCGCATGGCTTTTCTGGAAATTGACGGGCTGAAGAAGCGTTTCGGAGCGGTCGAGATCCTGAAAGGCATCGACCTCGACCTGGAAAAGGGCGGCTTCCTCGTGCTGGTCGGGCCTTCCGGTTGCGGCAAGTCCACGCTGCTCAACACTATTGCCGGCCTGGAAACCATCACCGAAGGGGAAATCCGCGTCGACGGACGCACGATCAACGATCTCCACCCCTCCAAGCGCGACATCGCCATGGTCTTCCAGAGCTACGCGCTCTATCCGAATATGACGGTTGCCGGCAATATCGCCTTCGGCATGGAGATGCGCGGCGTGCCGGCCGGCGAGCGCCAGAAGGCGATCGACAAGGTGGCGAAGGTCCTGCAGATCGGCCATTTGCTGAAGCGCAAGCCAAGCCAGCTCTCCGGCGGCCAGCGCCAGCGCGTCGCCATGGGCCGGGCGCTGGTGCGCGATCCAAAGCTGTTCCTGTTCGACGAGCCTTTGTCCAATCTCGATGCCAAGCTGCGTGTCGACATGCGCATCGAGATCAAGCGCCTGCACGCCACCACCGGCACCACCATCGTCTACGTCACCCACGACCAGATCGAGGCGATGACGCTGGCCACCAAGATCGCGGTGATGCGCGACGGCGAGGTGCAGCAGTTCGGCACGCCAGCCGAAATCTATAACAATCCGGTCAACCTGTTTGTTGCCGACTTCATGGGCTCGCCGGCGATGAATCTGATCCCGGCGACGATCGGCAGCAACGGCAGCGGCTTCTCCGTCGTCATGGAGCGCGAGGCGCGCCAGCCGATCTCGCTGCCGCTGGGCAATGCGCCGGCCGGCCTGTCGGCATTCCAGGGAAAACCGATCATCTTCGGCGTTCGCCCGGAAGCACTGACCGATCCCGAGGGTGCCGAACGCAACGCCTCGAACATCGCCCGCGCCGACTGTCACATCGAGGTCATCGAGCCGGCCGGCTCGGATACGTTCGCGGTCACCAATCTCGGCGGCAAGGCGGTGGTGGCGCGGCTGCGCGCCGATGCCAAAATCCAGCCCGGCACGGTCACGCCGCTCGCCTTCAACCTGACCAAGGCGGTGTTCTTCGATCCGGCGACCGAGAAACGCATCGTCTGACCGCCATGACAAATCCCGACATCGTCATCATCGGCTCCGGCATCGGCGGCGCCACGATCGCCTCCGGCCTTGCCGGCGGTGGCGCCTCGATCCTGATGCTGGAGCGCGGCGAACCACTGCCAGCAACGCCGCACACACGCGACACCCGCGCAATCTTCGTCGATGGCCACTATCGGCCGAAGGAGATGTGGCTCGAGGCCGGCGGAGCGCCGTTCAACCCGGGCAATTACTACTATGTCGGCGGCAATTCGAAATTCTACGGCGCGGTGCTGATCCGCTACCGCAGGGAAGACTTTTCGGAGATGGAGCACTATGGCGGCGTCTCGCCGGCCTGGCCGTTTTCCTACGAGGAATTCGAGCCCTGGTATTCCAGGGCCGAGCAACTTTTCCGCGTGCGCGGTGAACTCGGTGAAGACCCGACCGAGCCGTTCCACTCGATGCCCTACCCTTTCGGGCCGGTACCCGACGAGCCGCCGATCGCGCGTGCGCGCGCCGAGCTTAGGAGCCTGGGCCTGCACCCGGCATCGCTGCCGCTCGGCGTCGACATCGAAGCCTGGCTGAAAGACGGCAGCACGCCGTGGGACGCGTTTCCCAACACCGGCGTCGGCAAGGTCGACGCCCAAACGGGGCCGCTGACCGCCGCCCTTGCCGACCAGAACATCAAGCTCGAGACCGGCGCTCATGTCGAATATCTCGAGGCATCGCCGGATGCGAGGACGATCATCGCCGTCCATTATCGACAGAACGGTACGCTGAAGAAAGTCGCGCCGAAGCTGGTCATCCTATCGGCCGGCGCAGTCAATTCTGCCGCCATCCTGCTGCGCTCGCCCACCCCTCAGGGCAGAGGCGGCGGCAAAGGCCTGGCCAACCGCTCCGACCAAGTCGGCCGCAACTTCATGAACCACAATTCGAGCGCCATGCTGGCGATCGATCCACGCCGCCGGAACAAATCCGTCTACCAGAAGACGCTGATGCTGAACGATTATTATCTGTCCGACGGCAAGGGTGGCAAGCCGCTCGGCAATGTCCAGCTCCTCGGCAAGATCGACGGCAACATCCTCAAGGCCAATGTCAGGCGCGCGCCCAAATTCGCGCTGGATTTCATGGCCGGCCACGCCGTCGACTGGTATCTGATGTGCGAGGACCTGCCCGATCCCGAGAGCCGCATCATGATCGACGGCAAGGACATCGTCATGCAGTGGCGGCGCTCGAACATGCAGTCGCTCGACGGACTGACCAAGGTGATGCGCGAGAATTTCCGCGCCTGCGGCTATCCGATCGTCCTGTCGCGTCCGTTTGACAGGCGCACGCCCTCACATCAGTGCGGCACGGTGAAGATGGGCAACGATCCGGCGACCTCGCCGCTGGATCCGTTCTGCCGCTCCTTCGACCACAGCAATTTGTTCGTCGTCGATGCCGGCTTCCTGCCGAATTCGGCCGCCGTCAATCCGGCGCTGTCGATCGCCGCACAGGCGCTGCGCGTCGCCGATCATATCCGCAAGACGGAGCTTGCAACATGACCCGCCCGGCAGCGATCGTCACCGGCGGCGCGCGCGGCATCGGCCTTGCCTGCGCCGAGGCGCTGGCCGACGCAGGCTTCGACATCCTCCTCTCAGACCTTGCCGACGAAGCCGCCGACGGGCTCGCCGCCGACATCACCGGGCGCGGCGCGAAGTTCGCCTATGTCAGTTGCGACATCGCCGACCTCGACGGCCATGCAGCGCTGATCGATGCCGCGACAAGCGCCTTCGGTCGCATCGACTGCCTGGTCAACAATGCCGGCATCGGCGCCGTCCTGCGCGGCGATCTGCTCGAGCTCAAGCCCGAAAATTTCGACCGGGTGCTCGGCATCAATCTGCGCGGCACCGTATTCCTCAGCCAGGCCGTCGCCAAAGCGATGCTCGGCCTGCCAAGCGATGGTGCGAGATCGATCATCACCATCACCTCGGTCAGCGCCGCCATGGCCTCGCCGGAACGTTCCGATTACTGCATCTCCAAGGCTGGGCTTTCGATGTGGGTGAAGAACCTGGCGCTGCGGCTTGCCACCGAAAACATCGCCGTGTTCGAGGTGCGCCCGGGCATCATCCGCACCGACATGACCGCGGGTGTGACCGCCAAATATGACGGGCTGATCGACGGCGGGCTGGTGCCGGCGATGCGCTGGGGCGAGAGCGAAGATATCGGTGCCGCCGTGGCAGCACTCGCCGGTGGCAAGTTCGGCTTTTCGACCGGCTCGGTCATCAATGTCGACGGCGCGCTGTCGGTGCCGAGGCTATGAACAGGTGACGCCATGACCGACTACATAATCGTCGGCGCCGGCCCGGCCGGGTGCGTACTCGCCAACCGGTTGAGTGAAGATCCGTCGCATCAGGTGCTGCTGCTCGAAGCCGGCGGCAAGGACTGGCATCCGCTGATCCACATGCCGGCCGGTTTTGCCAAGATGACTAAGGGTATCGCCGCCTGGGGCTGGTCGACAGTGCCGCAAAAGCACATGAACGACCGCGTCTTCCGATACACTCAGGCCAAGGTGATCGGTGGCGGCTCTTCGATCAACGCCCAGATCTACACGCGCGGCAACGCCCGCGACTACGACGCCTGGGAGAAGGAAGAAGGCCTTGCCGGCTGGGGCTATCGCGACGTGCTGCCCTATTTCAAGCGCGCGGAGAACAACCAGCGTTATGCCAACGATTTCCACGGCGACCAGGGCCCGCTCGGCGTGTCGAACCCGATCGCGCCGCTGCCGATCTGCGAGGCCTATTTCCGTGCCGGACAGGAGATGGGCATCCCCTTCAATCCCGACTTCAACGGGGTAGCCCAGGAGGGCGTCGGTTACTATCAGCTGACGCAGAAGGACGCGAAGCGCTCCTCCGCCTCTGTCGCCTATCTCCGGCCGATCCGCGAGCGAAAGAATCTCACCGTCAGGACCGGCGTTCTGGTGACACGCATCGTCGTCGACAAGGGCCGCGCCGTCGGCGTCGAGATCGTCGACAGGCCGGGCGGCCAGCCAACGATCCTGCGCGCCGAGCGCGAGGTGATCGTCTCGTCCGGCGCCATCGGCTCGCCGAAGCTTTTGCTGCAGTCGGGCATCGGCCCGGCCGACCATCTGAAGGCGGTCGGCGTGACACCGGTGCACGATCTGCCCGGCGTCGGCTCCAACCTGCAGGATCATCTCGACCTGTTCGTCATCGCCGAATGCACCGGCGATCACACCTACGACAACTACGCCAAGCTGCACTGGACGGCTTGGGCCGGCCTGCAGTATCTGCTCCTGAAGAAAGGCCCAGTAGCCTCCAGCCTGTTCGAGACCGGCGGCTTCTGGTACGCCGATCCAACCGCCGCCTCTCCCGATATCCAATTGCATCTCGGCCTCGGCTCCGGCATCGAGGCCGGCGTCGAGAAGCTGAACAATCCGGGCGTGACACTGAACTCGGCCTTCCTGCGCCCGCGCTCGCGCGGCACCGTGCGGCTGAACAGTGCCGATCCCGCCGACCGCCCGCTGATCGATCCGAATTATTGGTCCGATCCCTATGACCGCGACATGTCGATCAAGGGGTTGAGGCTGGCGCGCGAGATCATGCGGCAGAAGGCGCTGGCCCCCTATGTGCTGCGCGAGGTACTGCCGGGACCCGACCTGCAGAGCGGCGACGAGCTGTTCGACTACGCCTGCCGCAGTTCCAAGACCGACCACCACCCGGTCGGCACCTGCCGCATGGGCTACGATGCGATGAGCGTGGTAACGCCAGATCTCAGGCTGCGCGGGATCGAGGGCCTGCGCGTCTGCGACGCCTCGGTGATGCCGCGCATCCCCTCCTCCAACACCAATGCCCCGACGATCATGATTGGCGAAAAAGGCGCCGATCTGATCCTTGGCCGCGAGCCGCTGCCGCCGGCGGTGTTTTCCACCAACCGAGCGGCATGAGGGACAAAGAATGATCAGGCACTGTGTCTTCGTCAGATTTCGCAACGATGTCGCCGACGCCGAGCGCGCGGCAATCCATGCCGATCTCGAAGCGTTGCGGGCGGTGATCGACGGCATGGGCAAGGTCGAATTCAGCGCCAATACCAGCCCTGAACCCTTCGCCCGCGGCTTCACGCACGGCTTCACCATCGACTTTCGCGACGCTGCGGCACGCGATGCCTATCTGGAGCATGAAGCGCATCAGCGAGCCGGCGCAAAACTGGTCGCGGCGCTCGAAGGCGGCACCGACGGGCTGATGGTGTTTGATCTGGAGATCGCGTGACTATCCCATTCTCAGCGCAACGACGCCGGCAACGATGCTAAGCACCGCGGCACCTCGCCATGCCGTCATCTTCTCGCCGAGCGCGAACACCGAGATCATCATGGCGAACAGGATCGATGTTTCGCGCAGCGACGCCACCGAGGCGATCGGCGCCTTGGTCATCGCCCACATCACGATCCAGTAGGCGCCGCCGCTGAGCACGCCGGTATAGATTCCGGCCTTCCAGTCGCGCGCCAGCACCGGCAGCGCCTGTGGGCCGCGAAAGACGACGCATAGCACCAGCGCCCACAGCGCATCGCAGACGAACAGCCAGGCGGCATAACTCGACGCGGTGGCGGCCAGCCGCGCGCCGCTGCCATCCGACAGCGTGTAGCTGGCGATGAAGATCGATGTGCCCAGCGCGAAGCCGACGGCGCGCAGGTTTAATTTCTCCAGATGCGCGCCGCCGCGAAACGACAGCACCAGCGTGCCCGCCGACAACAAGAGGATGCCGAGAATGGCGAGCGGCGCCGGCATCTCGGCAACCACCACAACGCCCCCCAAAGCGGCCAGCAATGGCGCGGTGCCGCGCGCCAGCGGATAGGTCTGGGCGAAATCGCCGGCCTTGTAGGCGCCGATCAGGAACGTCCTGTAGCCCATGTGGAAGACAACCGAGGCGAGGATGTATGGCCACACTTCCGGCTTCGGCACCTCGACGAAAGGCAACGTCACCAGCGCAGCGGCACCCATGCCGAGCGTCATCAGTGTGATCGACAGGAAACGGTCGAGATGGACCTTGACCAGCGCGTTCCAGATCGCATGCATGGAAGCGGCGGCGAGCACCGCGAAAAAGACAAACAGGCTCATCGGCGGTTCATCCGCCGCCCGTCCCGATGACGATCGGCGTCTCCAGGTCGATATCGACCCAGAGCGGAAAATGGTCGGAAGCGATTTGGCCGATATCGGCGCTGACCGAGCGCACGCGCCCGGCAAACATGCCGCCGACGAAGCAATGGTCGAGCCGGCGCTTTGCCAGCCTGCCATCGATAGTCTTCACATGGGTGTGGAAATCCGCTGTCGGTTCCATTGCGACGGCGGTGGGATCGACAAAACCGTCGAGATAGGCGGCACCGCGATGATAGGGCGCGCTGCCGACAATGCGCCGGTACTCGGCGCTATCCGGCTCCATGTTGAAGTCGCCCAACCAGAAAGCCGCTACGGGGTTTTCTGGCTCCTGTTCGCCATTGCTCCAGTTGCGCGCCGGCTCGTCGTCGGCGCCGCTCCATGGGCCGCCCTCGGACGGCGCGCGGCGATGCTCGGCGAGCAAATAGTCGATCTGCTCCAGCCGCTCCTCGGCCGCGATATGCGCCAGATGCAACGACAGCACCCGCACCGGACCGGCAGGGGTGCGGATCATGCATTCGAGTGCGGCATTGCGGGTGTTGAGCGGCCGCAGCGTGCGCCTGAGCGGCAGCGTATGCAGCCGCGACCAGACGATCGGAAGCTTCGACAGAACCATGGTGCCGAATTGCCGCCGCCGGTTGACGATGCGGCCTTCACGCCGGTGGCTGGCATCCACGTCGAAGGCCGGCCCGTAGACCCAATGATAGTCGGGCAGCAATTGCGAAAGAAGTTCCGGCTGGTCGTCCTCGTTGCTGCGCAACCAGTGCCGTTCCACCTCCTGCAAGGCGACGATATCGGCGCCGGCCACGACGTTGGCGCAACGCGCCAGGTCGTAGCGGCCATCGCTGCCGAAGCCGTACTGGATGTTATAGCTGACCAGCTTCATTGCTTATCCGGCTCAGTTTCCTGCTGGCAGTAGCCGTTCGCTGACAGCCTTGCAATGTGCAGCCGGGCGGAGGGAGCTTGGGCCAGATGCTAAGTGGTCAGCGGCTGGAACCGACCGGGCGGGGATGCTGCCAGTTCCGACCAGTCGATTTCTTCCTCAAGGCGGTGGTAGGCTTCGTCGCCGATCGTCCCGTCGATGCGCAAACGCTCCAGCGCATCGCGCTGGCTCTTGATGGCGTAAAGACGCAATCTGTCATACTCGGTCGCCGCCTGGGCATCCTCCGGGTTTTCGGCGATGGCGCGCTGGGCGGCATATTGCTCTCGCACCGCCCCGGCCGCGCTCGATGTCTTGCCGCTGAGCACGTCCAGCGCCGCCTGCATGATGGCGACGCGCGCCTGCGCCACCTCCCGGTCGACCGTCCGGTCGAGGTCGAGATTGAGCAGAAGCAGCAACGGTTTCAGGCTGACGCCTTGCAGCACCAATGTGCCGAGCACGACCGTGAAAGCGGCGAGCACGATCGGATCACGGCCCGGAAAGTCGGCCGGCAAGGCGAAGGCTGCCGCAAGCGTCACCAGGCCGCGCATGCCGCACCAGCCGATAAGCACGCCGCCGCGAAATGTCGGCGCGTCTTTTTGCCTGTCCTCGTCACCCAGACGTGCCAGCGCTCTGAGGATCGCGCCGCAGCCCAGCACCCAGACGAGCCGCGATACGATGACGACGGCCAGCACAGCCAGGGCAAAGACGAAGGCCTCGCTTTGCCCTTGCTCGGCAAGTCGGCCGACGATCGACCGCGCTTGCAGGCCCATCAGAACGAAGGCCAGCACGTTGAGCACGAACACCGCCGTCTCCCAGACCGAGTAGGAGCTGACACGATTCCTTGCCGGCATGCGGCGCGGCGATGTACGTGCGATCGTCATGGCATAGACGACGATCGTGATGATGGCGGAAAGCCCTATCCTATCGGCCAGGATCCAGACGCCGAAGGTTGAGGCGAATTGCACCACGGTGCCGCTCGCCGGGTCGTCGATGCGGCCGAGTATGGCGAGAGACAACCGGCCGAGCACATAGCCTGCGGCAAGGCTGCCGACCGTCGACAGCAGGATCATTGGAACGGCACTGCTCAACAGGATGGAGCCGGCGGCTGCGGAAACCGACATCCTGTAGATCAGCAGCGCCGTGGCGTCGTTGAGAAGGCTCTCGCCTTCCAGGATGGCGGTGATGCGGTGCGGCACCTTGAACTGTCCGAGCACGGCCGCCGCCGCCACCGCATCGGGCGGCGCTACGATCGCGCCGAGCGCTATGGCCGCGGCAATGGGCAGGCCTGCCATCGTCCAGCCGACCAGCGCGACCGTCACGGTGGTGAAGATGACGGCGCCAAGGGCCAGCAGGATGAGCGAAACCTTGTAGCGGTTGAGATCGCGCAGCGACGTGTCATAGGCCGCGTCGAGCAGAACCGGCGCGATGAACAGAGCGAGCGCCAGCTCCGGGTCGATCTCGATGGTCGGGGCAAACGGCAGGAAGGCGATGCCGGCGCCGGCCAGCGCCAGCAATGACGGATAGGGAATCTGCAGACGCCGCGACAGCGCGGTCAGGGCGACCGCGATGAGAAGCAGGACAAGGGTGAGTTCAAAAAGCGCCATGCCTTATCGTAGCGGTGAAGCCGGGCGATTGGCACTGCAAAAACGGCGACGGCTTTGGCTGCTCGTGAATGGTGAATGGTGAATGGTGAATGGCTGGGTGCAGAGGAATTTCGGCGCGTAAAGCGCATTCTTACTATTCACTATTCACTATTCACCATTCACTCTTCTCCTAATGCAGCACCAGCATGTCGCCCGACGAGAACGAAATCTCGGCCTTTTCGCCGACGGCCGGCGGCGGTGTGGCCGGACTGTTGAACGTGTCGAGCGAGACCGTGCTGCCGCCGATGCCGACGCGAACCCGGATGACCGAGCCGAGGAAATGCACCTCGGCGATTTCGCCCGAAAGGCTGGAATCGCGGCCGGGGTGTCGGCCGAGCGAGATCGCCTCGGGCCGCAACGCCAGCGACAGCGTGTCGCCGGATTTCGAGCCGTTGAGCTTGCCCTTGAGCGAGACCTCTTGCGAGTTGACGCGCACCTTGCCCGAAGCGGCGTCGGTGACCGTGCCTTCGAGCACGTTCAGCGTGCCGACGAAATTGGCGACGAATTTGGTTGCCGGCCGGTTGTAGATCTCGAACGGCGTGCCGACCTGCTCGGCCTTGCCGCCATACATGACGGCAATGCGGTCGGAGATCGACAGTGCCTCTTCCTGGTCGTGGGTAACGAAGATGGTGGTGATGCCGAGCTTCTTCTGGATCGAGCGGATTTCCTCACGCAGCGACACGCGCACCTTGGCGTCGAGCGCCGACAGCGGCTCGTCGAGCAGCAGCAGTTTCGGCTTGGGCGCAATCGCCCGCGCCAGCGCGATGCGCTGCTGCTGGCCGCCGGACAGTTGGTAGGGATAGCGGTCGCCCATCTGCGGCAGCTTGATGATGTCGAGCATCTCGGCAACGCGCCTGTCGGCATCGGCCTTCGGCATACCGGCGACCTTCAGCCCGAAGCCGATATTCTGCGCCACGGTGAGGTTCGGAAACAGCGCATATGCCTGGAACACCATGCCGATGTTGCGCTGGTTGGGCTTGAGCCGGGTGATGTCCTTGCCGGCCACGACGATCTTGCCGGCGGATGGGTCTTCGAAACCGGCGACCATGCGCAGCACCGTCGTCTTGCCGCAGCCCGAGGGGCCAAGGAAGGAGACGAATTCGCCCGGCTCGACGTCGAGGTTGAAATCCTGCACCACAATGGCGGCGCCGAAGGATTTCTGCACATGCTGGATTGAGAGGAATGGCTCGGCCATGGCTTTTTCTTTCGGCTTTTCGATCAGTTTGGGCGGTTCGCCGATCGCGGCGCGAAGCGCGACAGGATCTGGATCAGCGACATGCAGCCCCAGGTGATGGCGAAGGCGATGATGGCAAGCGCCGCCGGCTCGTAGGCGCGATTGGCGCCGACGTTCTGCAGATAGGGTCCGAAGGCAGGCCGGTTGAGCAGGCTGGCCATGGTGAATTCACCGATGACGATGGCGAAGGTCAGGAAGGCGCCCGACAGCACCGCGATCAGCACGTTGGGCAGGATGACCCGGGTGATGATCGTGCCCCAGCCGGCGCCGAGGATCTGCGCCGCCTCAGTCAGTGTCCGCACGTCGATTGTGCGAAGCCCGGTGTCGACGGCGCGATACATATAGGGCAGCGCGAGTGTCGCATAACCGATGACCAGCAAGGCATTGGCTCCTGTCTCGCTGGCCAGGAACGGCAGCGGTGAGTTCGACCCGTACATTCTGATGTAGCCGAAGACGATAACGATGGCCGGGATGACCAGCGGCAACAGCGTGATGAACTCGACGACGGGCCTTAGCTGCGGCAGCCGCAGACGAATCCAGTACGCCGCCGGCACCACCACCAGCACGCCAAGGACGATGGTGAAGATGGCGGCGACCACCGAATAGATGAAGGTCGCCTGGAAGCGGGGATCGCCGAGCACGACCTGATAGGCATCGAAGGAATACGCGCCGCGCCGCATGCGCATGGAGAATTCCACGGTCGCGATCAGCGGAATGAAGAAATAGGCCGCGCCCAGCGCGAAGACGATCCAGGCCCAGAATCTGCCGGACTTCATTTGAGCCACCTCTCAGAGCGCGTCCGGAACCAGATGTAGAAGACATTGGCCAGCCCGGTGATGACGATCATGCCGAAGGCGATGGCGTAGCCGAGATGGGCATTGTGCAGCACGTCACCGCGGATCTGCGCGTAGAGCAGGATAGGGACGATGTTAAGCGAGGAGCCGGTCAGAGCGTAAGCGGTGGCGATGGCACCGAAGGCGTTGGCGAACAAGAGGATGACAGTGCCGAGGAAACTTGGCCAGATCACCGGAATGACGACCATGCGCCAGAACTGCGCCTGGGTCGCGCCAAGCGTTGCCGCCGCTTCGCCCCATTCCTTCTTCAGCCCATCGATCGCCGGCACGATGATCACCACCATCAGCGGGATCTGGAAATAGACATAGGTCAGCGTCAGGCCCCAGAACGACAGGATGTTGAAACCATGGGCATAAATGTTGAAGCCGACCAAGACGTTGAGCAGCACCGTGGCGAGCCCGAGCCGGCCGAGCGTCGCGAGAAAGGCGAAGGCCAGCGGCACGCCGGCAAAATTGGAGGCCACGCCGGAAAAGGTCAGTGTCGCCGAGCGTATCCACTCCGGCAGCCCGCCGCGCACGATGGCGATGGCAATGGCAAGCCCCGCGAAAGCACCGATCAGCGACGAGGCGAGGCTGACCTTGATTGAGATCCAGTAGGCGGCAACGATCGACGGCTGCGCCAAGGCCGCTATGTTTTCGAAAGTGAATTCGCCGGCATCGTTCCGGAATGCGCCCAGCATCAGATAGAGCGTGGGCAGGATCAGGAACATGATGGCGAAGATGAAGAAAGGCGCAACGCCAAGCCATTGCGTCGGCAGCCTCATGCTGCGGGCGTCGGCAGGAGGCGCGGTCTTCCCGGCAACAGCGTGATCGGACAACGAGATATCGGTCATGCGCCGGCTACCGTCCTGGAGGTATGCCGGGCGGCGATCTACGCCGCCCGGCTGATCTCAAGTCTTACTTGACGTTGGCGCCGACGACGGCATCCCAGTTCTTGGTGATGGCTTCCTTGGCCTTGCCCTGCTCGTCGAGCGTCGGGAACACCGCGGCTGCATAGGACTCGGCCGGCGGCAGCTTGGCCATCACGTCAGCCGGGAGCTTGCCATTCTTGGCGAGGTCGTTGAAGCGGATCGGGTGACAATAGCCCTTCAGCCAGCCGATCTGGCCTTCGTCAGAATAGAGATATTCCAGCCATAGCTTGGCCGCATTCGGGTGCGGCGCGTAAGCACTAATCGCCTGAACATAGACGCCGGCGACGACACCGGTCTTCGGCACGACGACGTCGACCGGCGGATTGCCCTTCAGCGTATCACGGCCGGCAAGCGCGTTATAATCCCAGGTCACCAGGATTGGCGTCTGGCCTTGGGCAAGTGTCGCGGGCTTGCCGATGACCGGCACGAAATTGCCGGCGGCGTTGAGCTTCTTGAAGAAGTCGAGACCAGCCGTGCCGGCGGCTTCGCCGGCAGCCGCACCGCCGGAAAGGCCGGCGGCATAGACTGCCTGGATGGCCTGGTTCGAAGCACGCGGGTCACCGGCGAGCGCCACGGTATTGGCGAATTCCGGCTTCAGCAAGTCGGCCCAGTCTGCCGGCGCTTCCTTGACCAGGTCCTTGTTCACCAGAAACGAAAGCACGCCGTAATAGTCGCCGGTCCAGAAGCCATCGGCATCTTTGGCGCTGTCCGGGATCGAGTCCCAGGTTGATACTTTATAAGCCTGGATCAGGCCATCCTTCTTTGCGGTCGGACCGAAGCTCAGGCCGACGTCGATGACGTCGGGCGCCTGCGGGCCCTTGTTGTCCTTGTTGGCCTTGATCGCCTCGACCTCGTCGCCGGAGCCGGCATCGGGGTTGAGCTCGTTGACGGTGATCCCAGGATATTTTGCCTTGAAGCCGTCGATGACCGCGCCGTAGCCGCACCAGTCATGCGGCAGCGCGATGGTGGTGAGCTGGCCTTCAGCCTTGGCTGCGGCGACCAGTTCATCCATGGACTGGGCCGACGAGATGGCAGAGGTCGCCATCAGGGCGACGGCCGAAAGGGAAAGCAGTTTTCCCGTGAATTTGAACATGTGTTCTCTCCGTTGAACTGACGCCGTTGGACGCCTGCGATGCGGTATCGTTTTCGTGTGACAGCCAGATGAAAGCTTTGTGAAAGCGATGCCCCGCAGTATGAAAAAGTAAACTCTTTTTAACCGGCTGTAGCAATCGCTTCGCGATTCTTTTTCCGGCTAACTAGTTTCGATCTTGCCTTTCATCTTTCCCCCTTTCCTTTGCCTCTTTTCCCAAGTCGATTTCCGATGCGAAAATTGTCTCAGACGGTGCCGGCGATGGCGTTTTCGAGCAGCGTCAGCGCCGCCTTTTTGGTCAGCTTGACCGGGTTGCCGCCGGCGGTCGGATCGACCACCGCCATGTCGGCGATCAGGCCCTTGCGTCTCTTGTCCATGTCGAGCCCCTTGATCAGGCTGGGCAGCGCATGCGGCACCTTGAGCTCCTTGCGCAGCTTGATGATCGCCTTGGCAAAACCGTCGAAGCCGCCCTTGATGCCGCAATAGGCGGCGAGCCGGGCTATGCGCGGCTCGATCGCCTCGCGGTTGAAGGCCAGCACATAGGGCATGAACACGGCGTTGGTCATGCCGTGGTGGGTGTCGTAGAGCGCGCCGATGGGATGCGACAGCGAATGGATGGCGCCAAGCCCTTTCTGGAAGGCGGCCGCTCCCATGGCGGCGGCGCTCATCATGTTGGCGCGGGCGACCAGATCCTTGCCGTTGGCATAGGCTTTCGGCAGGTTTTCGAAGACCAGCCTTATGCCTTCCACGGCGATGCCGTCGGCCATCGGGTGATAGCCCGGCGCGCAATAGGCTTCGAGGCAATGGGCCAGCGCATCCATGCCGCTGCCGGCGGTGATGAAGCCCGGCATGCCGACCGACAGTTCCGGATCGGCAATGACGATCGCCGGCAAAAGCTTTGGATGGAAGATGACCTTCTTGGTATGGGTCGCTTCATTGGTGATGACGCCGGCGCGGCCGACTTCCGAGCCGGTGCCGGCCGTGGTCGGCACGGCGATGATCGGCGCGATCGCATCGGCATCGGCGCGCGTCCACCAGTCGCCGACATCCTCGAAATCCCAGACCGGCCGTGTCTGCCCGGCTTGGAAGGCGATCAGCTTGCCGAGATCGAGCGCCGAGCCGCCGCCAAAGGCAATGACGCCGTCATGCTTGCCCTTCTTGAACACGGCAATGCCGGCGGTCAGGTTGGAATCCACCGGGTTCGGCTTGACCTCGGAAAATACGCCATACGGCACCTTGGCGTCGTCGAGGATCTTCAGCGTCGAGGCCACCACCGGCAGCCTGGCCAGTCCCGGATCGGTGACGAACAGCGGCCGCTTGATGCCGGTCGCCGCCAGCACCTCCGGCAGCTCCTTGATGCGTCCGGCGCCGAAGCGGACGGTCGTCGGGTAATTCCATTTGGAAACGAGTTTTGTCATTTCGACCTTCTTGACTGCTTTCGTGCTCTCGGATGTCATTAGTTCACAAAGGTATTGGCCACACGGTCTGACCGCATCATGTACGGAATCCAGATGGCTGCGGCCCAGACGGAGCGGTAAATTCCGCGCATCGTTTCTCTGTCGAACGCATCAGCCAAGGTTGGAAAGCTCTCGCGAAAAACCAGATGCGCGGCCCATGGGTCGAGGATGGCATATACCGGCATCGCGACTGCCCAAATCATGTACCAGCCCGGGAATATCTCCCAGCGCTTGAACATGAAGAACAATAACAGGACCGGGGCTGTAAGGCTTAGAACGCCTGCTGTCACCAGTTCGGCAACGAGCAGCGCACCTTGAGAAAAACTGAAGGTCTGCCAGTCGAAGCCGAGATAGTCGGTATTGTGCAGTTGTACCAACCCCAGTATCGGCGTGAGCATCAACCCGAGCATCGGCAGGACAAGCCATCCGCCGATACCCTCGGGATCCTCACCATCTGGCAAAGCCGATTGTTGTGTATCCGCCACTACTCCCCCTCAACAGCGATCGCATGCTTGTCGATCGGCACCTTAGATCACCTCGCGCAAATGGTATGATTTCGGCCTGGTCAGATTGTCGTAGCCGATGGCCGACAATGCCGCGCCCTTGCCGGTGTGCTTGACGCCGGTCCAGACCAGCGCCGGATCGAGATAGTCGCAGCGGTTCATGAACACCGTGCCGGTCTCGACACGATCGCCGATCGCCGCCGCATGCTCAATGTCGCGCGTCCAGATCGAGGCCGTCAGCCCATAGGGGCTGTCGTTCATCAGCGCGATCGCTTCCTCGTCGTTGCGCACCTTCATGATGCCGACGATCGGGCCAAAGCTTTCCTCGCGCATGACGCTCATCTGGTGGTCGACCTGGGTCAGCACTTCCGGCGCCAGATAGGGGGAACCTTGCCTGTCGTTGGCCACCTTCATATTGATGTGTGCCCTGGCGCCCTTGCGCAACGCCTCGGCCTTCTGCTCGCGGATCAGGTCGGCGAAGCGCGCCTGCGCCATCGGCCCCATGGTGGTCGCCTGGTCGAGCGGATTGCCGACGACGTAGTTCCTGGTCTCGGCGATGAAGCCCTCGACGAATTCATCGTAGACCTTCTCGTGGACATAGACGCGCTCGATGCCGCAGCAGCACTGGCCGGAATTGTAGAAGGCGCCGTCGACCAGATTGGCAACGGCATGGTCCATCTTTGCGTCCGGCAGCACATAGGCCGGATCCTTGCCGCCGAGTTCGAGGCCGAGCGTCATGAAGGTGCCCGCCGCCGCCTTTTCGATGGCGCGGCCGCCGGCGACCGAGCCGGTGAAGTTGACATGGTCGATCTTGCCGGAGCCGAGCAGCCTTTCAGTCTGCGCGTGGTTCAGGACGAGGTTCTGGAACAGGCCCTTGGGCAGGCCGGCCTTATCAAACGCCTGCTGAAACCGTTCGCCGACCAACAATGTCTGTGCCGCATGCTTGAGGATGACGGCGCTGCCCGCCATCAGCGCCGGGACGATGGTGTTGACGGCGGTGAGATAGGGATAGTTCCACGGCGCGATCACCATGACGACGCCGAGCGGCATCTTCTTCACATAGCGCCGAAAGCCGTCCTTCGGGTTGGAGGCCATGACCGGCTTCAAGGCCGCCTCGGCGATCTCGACCATGTAGCTGACGCGTTCCCTGACGCCGCCGAACTCGCCGCCATAGCGCACCGGCCGGCCCATCTGCCAGGCGATCTCCGGCACGATCTCGTCGGTCATGGCGACCAGCGCTTCCAGCATGGCAAGCATGTACTTGCCGCGCTCGACGACCGGCGTCTCAGCCCACTTCTCCTGCGCCGCCTTGGCACGTTCGACCGCGGCACCGATCGCCTGGTCGATGGCAAGAGGCCGTTCGGCATAGATCGAACCGTCGACGGGGGATTTTATCTTCACGGTTTCCAAAGAGGTCTCCAAATCAACAAGGCACTGTTTTGACGAAGCCGGCCGCGCCATAGGCAAGGATTGCGCGATCGCGGGTGATGATCTCGAGGTTTTTCGAGCGCGCCGTGGCTATGATGATCCGATCCGTTGGATCGTTGTGAACGACGCCGGGCAGGAACGAAGACTCGACCAAAAGCTCACTGTCGATCCCCTCGACGCTCGCTGCCCCGGTCTGCACGAACCGTTCGAACCATGCGAGCGGTGACTTGATGAATGGCAACCGGCCCTTGGCTACAAGCATGCCGATTTCCCAGGCGGACATCACGGAAACGGCGATCACGCTGCCATTTTTGCGTGCGCTGGTCACCTTCTCGACCGCAGCCCTCGTGACCGGCTGCTCCGTTGACAGCAACAGCATGAAGCATGTGTCGAGCAGAACCCCCTCACTCGTCATAGACATTGCCCCAATCCGGATCGGCGGGCGCGGTATAGTCGACGTCCGGAAGCAGGGTGAGCGTCCCGGCCATGCATCCAAACAACGGATCGGCACCCCGAGGCGGCACGATGTACTCTTCCTTGTTGCCGTTCATGTCGTCCACGAAATCCACTTGCCCCTCCTTGAAACCAGACCGGCGATCAGGCTCCGACGGCCTCGCCGCATGATTGGAACTTCCGAGGTGCACCAATATCTCGCTCTCCTGCCGGTCGAGAATTTCAGCGATCTTGCGTATCTCGTCGACCTGCATACGCCGCTCACCGTTCAGTGTCCGCGACAAGGCGCTGTAGTGTATGTTCATGCGGCCGGCCATGCTGCGTACCGTGAGCTTGCGCTCGTTCATTCGACTCATGAACCACGCCTTGTCGACATGGGCTCTACCTTTGGGCAAACGCTGCCTCCTGCGTGTTGCTGGTGCGATACCCGCAACAATATTGCGTAAAGCGCAACGCCGTCAATACCGCTCGAACCCCCTGTGCAGTTCCCAGTCCGTAATCCGGCGGTCGTACTCCAACTGTTCCCAGTGTGCCGTGTGGACGTAATGTTCCAGCACATCGTCGCCGAGCGCCTGCCTCAGCATTTTCGATTCCGCCAGCGTCGCGGTGGCGTCGCGCAATGTCTTTGGAATTTCAGGCAGCTGCGAGGCCTGGTAGGCATCACCGACGAAGGGCTTCTGCAGTTCAAGCTTTTCATCGATGCCGGCAAGCCCGGCCGCGATCAGCGCGGCGAAAGCCAGATAGGGGTTCAAATCGGCGCCGCCGATGCGGCATTCCATGCGGATGCCCTTGGAGCCTTCGCCGCAAAGACGGAAGCCGGCAGTGCGGTTGTCTTCGCTCCACATGATCTTGGTCGGCGCGAACGTGCCGGCCTGGAAGCGCTTGTAGGAGTTGATGTAGGGCGCCAGGAACCAGGTGAATTCCTTGGCATATTTGAGCTGGCCGGCCGCCCATTGCTGGCCGAGCGTCGACAGCGTCCACTCGGCATTTTTGTCGTAGAACAACGGCGTCTTGCCGTCGGCGCTCCACAACGAATTATGGATGTGGCTGGAATTGCCGGCGAGCCCGTAATTGTACTTGGCCATGAACGAGATCGCCTTGCCTTCGGACTCGGCGATTTCCTTGGCGCCGTTCTTCAGGATGACGTGGCGGTCGGCCATGTCGAGCGCCTCGGCGTAGCGGACATTGATCTCTTCCTGGCCTGGCCCCCACTCGCCCTTCGAATTCTCGATCGGGATGCCGGCCGCCTCCATCTCGTTGCGCAGCCGGCGCATGACGCCTTCTTCCTTGGTGGTGATGCCGATCTGGTAGTCGCCGATATAGGGCGATGCCGTCTCGAGGCCCTGCCAGTGCTTCTTGCGGGCGGAATCGTAGGTTTCGCTGAACAGATAGAATTCGAGCTCGGAAGCGAAATAGCCGATATAGCCGCGATCCTGCAGCCGCTTGACCTGCTTCTTCAGCATGGCGCGCGGCGAATGCGCCAGGTCGTCATGGGTATGGTGGTCGAGCACGTCGCAGATCACCAGCGCCGTCTTTTCCAGCCACGGAACGCGCCGCAGCGTCGCAAGGTCCGGCTTCATGACGAAATCGCCATAACCCTTCGACCAGCTCGCCGCCTTGTAGCCGGGCACCGGTTCCATATCGATGTCTGCCGCCAAGAGATAGTTGCAGCCATGCGTCTCGTCATGCGCGGAATCGACGAAATAACGGGCCAGGAACCGCTTTCCCGCGAGCCGCCCCTGCATATCGACGATGCAGGCCAGCACCGTGTCGACCTCGCCGCTGGAGACCGCTTGCTTCAACTGATCGAACGAGAAATTTCCGGCCATTCCTTTGGCACTCCAGCGCTTGTCGTTTCGGGCTTGTCACTTTGAAAAGGAAACGAAAACCACGGCCGGCGCGAATGCCGGCCATGGTCATGAGAGGGGGTCAGGCGCCGGCTTCGCCGACAGCTATCTCGGCTGCCTTGATCGCCGCCTGACGCTTTGCGATCTGGTCGCCGATGGGCGGACCCTGGAAGCGGCGGTTCTCGAAACCGAACCAAAGCACCGCGGTCAGCACAATGAAGCCCAGGGTGATATAGAGCACTTTGTCGTTCGGCGGCTGGATGGCGATGTAGAAGATGATCGCCATGCCGATGACCGACAGGATGCAAAACAGCTTGAACAGGCCGGCGCCGAGGTTCCATGGGCCGGGGTTCGGCCATTTTTCCGTTCCGAAAGCCATCATGCCGAGCACGATCGGAATGATGAAGGACAGAAACAGGAACACCAATGTCGAATTGACGACGATGGTATAGATGTTCGTGCCGCCGACCGAGATGAACTGGGCAAGAAAGACATAGATGACCTCGAGCACAGCAGCCGTCCAAATCGCATTGACCGGCGTGCGCCAGGTCGGGCTGACCTTGGCTAGCGAGGCCGAGCCGACCGGCATGCCGCCGTCACGCGAGAAGGCGAAAAGCATGCGCGAGGCAGAGGTGACCGTTGCCAGACCGCAGAGGAACTGCGCGATCAGGATGCCCAGATAGAGCAGTGTCTTCAGCCACGCCGGCAAGATCGCGTCCATCGTGGCGAAGAACACGCTCCAGCCCTGCTTGGCGCCGGCCGCCAGATCCGGAATCGCCAGTACGATCGCGCACAGCATCACCCAGCCGATCAGCGACGACCAGACTACGGACGAAACGATTGCCCGCGGAACCGAGTGCGCCGCCCTCAACGTTTCTTCCGAAGTATGCGCCGACGCGTCATAGCCAGTGATGGTGTAAACCGGCAGTAGCAGGCAGAGCAGGAAGAGATACGTCATGGAATCGGACTGCGGGAAAACACCGCCGCCCGCGTCGCCCGAATAGTTCGTGAACGTCCACAGCCGCGTAATGTCGATCGCTGGAGCAAACATCAGGCAGGCGACGATCAGCACGGCTGTCGTTGCCAGGATCAGGAAGCCGGAGGCGTCTGTCAACATAGCCGTCAATTTGATGCCGAAATGATTGAGCAGCGCCTGCAACACGGTGATGAACGCGACAAACCCGACGATCTCACCAGGCGTGCCAGTCATGCCGAAGGCTCCGCCGAAAGTGCCGACGAAGAAGAAAGCAGTACCGATGTTGATGGCGCCGAGCACGGTGATCAGGCCGAGCAGATTGAGCCATGCGGTGAGCCAGCCAGTGAAACGGTTCCCTAGGATGGATGCCCAGTGATAGAGGCCGCCGGCGGTCGGAAATGCAGAGGCGATCTGGGCCATGGCGAGCGCGAAAAATCCCGAAACCATGCACCCGACGATCCAGCCGATACCAGCGCCCGCGCCACCGATGGACGACGTCGCTTGCGCGAAGGAATTGATGCCGCCTGAGAGGATGCAGATGATCGAGAACGAGATCGCGAAATTCGAGAAGCGGCTCATGCTTCGCGACAGTTCCTGAGCATAGCCCATTCCGTGGAGAACTTTCAGGTCCTCCTTCTTGTCAACTTCGCTGTAACCCGGTGCTACCATTTTAAAGTCCCCTTTTGGTTTCTTAGCTGGCCGATTGAACTGACTTTCCGACTGCGCTTGGTCTGGAGGCCTTGGCCGCTTCGGGCTCCAGATTGAGAAAAATACCGGTGAGCAGATCCGCCCATTTCCGCTGCCCGGCCGCGCCGGCGATCTCGTCGTTGCGGATTTCAATCATTGCGCAGGGCAGCCCGCGCGAGCGCGCATGGCGTTCCAGCGTGAAATAGACCCGGTCGGCCGGCGAATAGGGTTCGTTGACGCCGACGCTGACGCCGGCAAGCCGCTTCAGTGTCGCGATCAGCGGCGCCGCCAGCCGGCGATCCTCGTCGTGGATGATGCCGATGTGCCAGGGCCGGCTTTTGCCTTTGTAGAGCGGCGTGAAGGAATGGATCGAGACCAGCCTGGTCTCCCGCCCGGCCGCCAGGCGCTCGTCGATGACCGTTGCGATCCGCTCGTGAAACGGTCGCCACGCCAGCGCGATGCGCGCCTCCCGCTGGTCGGCCGAAAGTCCCTGGTTGGCCGGGACCACGGTTTTTTCGCTGGCGCTGACCGTCACTATCAGGTCCGGCGCGTCGAGCGGGCGGTTGCAGTCGATGATGAGCCGCGAGATGCAGGTCTCGACCAGCGTCGCATCGAGCGCCTCGGCCATGCGGCGCGCCACCGGCAAGGCGCCGGGATCCCAGGCGATGTGGCGGGAAAGATCCTCGGCGGCAAGGCCGAGCGTTCCGAATTCCGGTGGCAGGAAATTGGAGGCGTGGTCGCAGGTCAGCACGAAGGGGCTCGATCCGCCGGGGTTCGTCACCCTTACGGTTTCAGGCGATGCAAGGCTGGCGGGCCGTGCTGTCTCCATTGTCTGCTGTCCCCGGGGAGCGCTGTATCGTATGTTACGTATTTTGCCTCATTGCGTCCCTGCGGATGATTTCATACAGTTTGGCCGGCTTTGTCAAACGCGATTTCGATAATGCGGTAACGGCACGGCCAGGGTGGGGAAAAACATGGTTTCCAGCATTGCCGAACTGATCTCCGACCGCATGGGCACCATGCCGGCAGGCGAGCGGCGCGCAGCACAAACGCTGATCGCCAGCTATCCGCTGATCGGGCTGAAGACGGTCGCCGAATTCTCGGCTGCCGCCGGCGTGTCGTCGCCGACGATCCTGCGTTTCGTCGCCCGGCTCGGCTTCCAGAACTATCCGGAATTCCAGTCGACGCTGCAAGACGAACTGGCGGCGCAATTGCAGTCGCCGGCCTCGCGGACACTCAATTCCCCGTCGCCGGGCAGCAGCGCCGTGTCGCCGATGCTGGAGGCGACGCTCGACAATATGCGCGAGACATTCCGGCATCTCTCGGACAAGCAGCTTGCCGACATCGTCGCCAAGCTGGCCGACCGGCGCGGCAAGACATTCCTGATCGGTGGCCGCTTCACCGACCCGCTGGCGCGCTATATGGCGGCCCACCTTGCTATCATCAAACCCAACGTCTTCCATCTCGCCGGCCAGGAAAGCGTCTGGCGCGACCGGCTGATCGACATGGGCAAGCGCGACGTGCTGGTGATCTTCGACATCAGGCGCTACCAGGATAGCCTGGTCCGTTTCGCCGAGACCGCCAACCAGCGCGGCGTGCAGATCGTGCTGTTTACCGACCAGTGGCTGTCGCCGATCGCCCGCTTCGCCCGCCACGTCATTGCCGGGCGCACCGCAGTGCCTTCGGCCTGGGACTCATCCGCCGCACTTTTCGTCGTTGCCGAAACGCTGATCGGCGCCGTCACAAGGCAGCTCGAGGCCGACGGCGCCAAACGCATCCGCGAACTGGAAAGCCTGCGGTAGAGCCCCTCCGGAAAGGGACGCGTTTCGCTTCGGTCTAGTCCACTAAAAAACTGATCATCTGCAGGATCAGGATCAGCAAAAAGATGCCAAAGGCAGTCGCAAAAACCGCTGCCAGCAGGACGGTGCGTTGTTTCTTACCCATGGCTTTCCCCCCGAAAGCATAGTCCCCGTCCACGAATACGAATGTCAGTCCCGCCCCACTGCTCGGCCACCTCCCAACTCCTCAAGACCCGCCTGCGGCTTGGGCGGAGGAGTAATGACGACTTGCTTCACGTGCGAAATGAACCGCTTACAAGGTGCTCGCTAACGGAAATGGCCGCATCATTCATCCGACCCATGTCACGGCCGAACGGACACCTTGCCGCTGGGGCTTAACCATTTCAGCCGCAAAGCGCACCATCGCCTCGGTCCGGATACTTTAGCCGTGGCAAGGATAATCGTAGTTCGGCTAGCCTTGTCGACGCGACGCCGCTCGCTTGATAACCAGGCAAAAGCGCAGTGAACTGCGCGGAGGAATTCGATGAGCTATCTGGACGAGCTGTTCTCAGTCGCCGGCAAGACGGCGCTGGTCACCGGCGCCGCGACCGGCGTCGGCCGCATGGCGGCGACCGCTCTGGTCATGGCCGGCGCCACCGTGATGATCGCCTCGCGCAAGAGCGAGGATTGCGTCAGGGTAGCGGGCGAGTTGAACGGCCTTGGCGCATCCGGCCGGGCGGAAGGTTTTGCCGGCGACGTCTCCAGCGAGGCCGGCATTGCGGCGCTTGTGGCCGAGGTCAGGGCGCGGACCGAGCGGCTGCATATCCTGGTCAACAATGCCGGCATCTCGTGGGGCGCACCGCTGGAAAGCTTTCCCTACCATGCCTGGGCCAAGGTGTTCGGCGTCAACGTCACCGCGGTCTTCCACCTGACGCGCGAATTGCTGCCTCTGCTCGAGGCCGCCGCCAGCGATGCCGACCCGGCCCGGGTGATCAACCTCGGATCGGTGATGGGCACGCAGCCTTTGGCCGAAGATGCCTACTCCTACTCGGCCTCGAAGGCCGCGGTTCACCACCTGACGCGCATCCTGGCAATCGAGTTCGCCGCCCGCCGCATCACCGTCAACGCCTTTGCGCCTGGCCCTTTCCAGAGCCGGATGACGGCCTTCGCCACCGGCACCGAGGACCAGGCAAGACATATCGGCAACCACGTTCCGATCGGCCGCATCGGCGCACCGGATGACATTGCCGGCGCAACGCTCTATTTGTGCAGCCGGGCCGGCAGCTATGTCACCGGCGCCATCCTGCCGATCGATGGCGGGCAGTCGGTGCAACACGGGCTGACATTGTTCAAGGAATGAGACGCACGCCATCCGGCGAGTGAAATGCCGGGGGTGAAGATGGAGGACATCAGCGTGGAACCGATCAGTCTCGATGTGCTTCTGGCCAACGTCGGCAACGAAGTCGGCGTGTCGCCATGGCGGGTCGTCACCCAGCGCATGATCGACCAGTTCGCCGATGCCACCGACGACCATCAGTTCATCCATTGCGATCCGGAACGCGCCAGCCGCGAAACGCCGTTCGGCGGCACCATCGCGCATGGCTTCCTGTCGCTTTCGCTGTTGTCGGCGATGACCTTCGAAACCATGCCGCCGCTGGAAAACAGCAAGATGGGCGTCAATCACGGCTTCGATTCGCTGCGCTTCCTGGCGCCGGTGAAGACCGGCTCGCGCATCCGCACCCGTTTCGTGCTGGCCGACGTCAAGGTCAGGCCGTCGGGGTGGGTGCAGACGGCGCACGACGTGACGATCGAGATCGAGGGCTCGAAAAAACCGGCGCTGACCGCGCGCTGGCTGACGCTGACGCTGATCGAACGCCAGCCGGAAGCGGTCTGACTCTCGTCAGGCGGAGAAGCCTATCTGTGCCAAATCTATTTGGCGTCGGCCGCGACGTACTTCATGTGGCGGCTGACCTGCAGCGCAATGTAGACGACCAGTGAGCAACCGATTGGGAACACGATCTCGTTGAGGCCGGTTGCGATCGCCTGTGGCAGTGCGAGAGCAGCGTCGTTCGCCGCGGCCGTCTCAATGGTCAGCACCGTGATGCCGCCGCCGAATACCGCGCCTATCAGGGCGCCTGCCAGCGCGAAATGGAGCGGACGCCTTCGATGCCAGCGACGCCAGTGTCCAGCCGAGCAGCCCGTATTCGATCGCACGCAGCACACCGAGCGTCGTGAGCGACAGGATGGCTGGCTTTGCCGCCGCGTCCAGCGCGCTGACCATAACCTTTTGCCTCCCTTTGGCGATGCCCATCGCCAGTGGCGCCGAAATCGCACCGATCAGGCCACCGAGCGAGGCTCGCACCTTGGTGAGCGCCGTGCCGAGGCTGACGCCGGCACAGACGAAGAACGACCAGGTCACGCCTTGCGCCAGTTCGATCAGAACCTGCGTCGTCGCGGGGTAGGCACCTGCCGCAAATCTGACGGTCAGAATGAGAGCTTCCATGGCGAAGCCGAGCGCGATCGCCAGCCATGCGACAGTCAAGCTTCTGCTTCGTGCCACCCTTGCCCGACGCCGTACAGCGTATATATGCTGCATCCAGCCATCAGTCATAAGGCAGTAGAAAGTTGCAGCTAAGCGTCCAGGAGCGCCGCGAAAAACAAAAGGCCGAACTGCGTTCCGAACTTGTCGACGCCGCACACAAGCTTGTCCAGGAAGAAGGCTATGACGGCCTCACCATCCGCAAACTCGCCAAGCGCGTTGGCTATGCGCCGATGTCGGTCTATTCCTATTTCGCCGACAAGCAGGACATCCTGTTCGCGCTAGCCGAGGATGCCTTCGAGACCTTGGCCAGGCGCATCGCAAATCATACGGCCGACGACCCGATCGAGGCGCTCAAGGCGGTGCTTGTCGAATACGCCGCCTTTGGACTGGAAAATCCCAACGAATACCGCACCGTCTTCATGACCGAAAAAGTCAGGCCGCCAGCCGGAAAGACCTTCGCCGAAATGGAGAGCGGCAACCCGGCGATGAAAGTGCTGATCGCGAGGGTCGAAGCCTGCGTTGCCGCCGGCAGGCTCAAAGGCGATCCACGCGCCATCGCCACCATGCTGTGGGCGGTCGGCCACGGCGCCATCTCGCTGCTGATCACCTTCCCGTTCTACCCGTTCGGCGACCAGACGACGTTCATCACACGGATCGGCGACATCATGCTCGAAGCCATCGCCGCGCACGAGATTGCGCCGCTCACGCCGCCAGTCAACTGCTGAAGAGCGGCGCTCCTCCCGATCTGCAGGATCTTCTCCGAACTATCTGCGCTGCGGCGCCGAGCGTTCGGCAATTCTCCGTACGCGTACGATTTTGCTTGAACATCGGGAGTCCAGGGCGTATCTGTACGCGATGCCGTACATGTACGAATCCAATAACTGGAAACCGGAGACCGACGATGAAGAAGGCAATCCTCACGCTCGCCGCCCTGCTGGCGCTCTCTGGCGCCGCATTTGCCGACAGCAATCAGTCAGGCAAGCAAGAAGTGACCTGCATCGATACCAAGACCGGTGCGAAGCTTGATTGCGCGCCGACCGGATCGCTTGAAAAGGCCCACAAGGCCGGCAGCAAGGGCCCGAGGCTCGGCATCGGCATCGACCCGTGGATCGTGCCAAGCAGCTTCTGAGCCGATCGGCGACAATACGCGGTGAGGAAACGAAAGGGCGGCAGCAATTTCCGGCCGCCCATCGTGCCGGCCTCAGCCCTGCTTTTTGTCACCCCGCGCAGATCACTTCTTGCGCTTCTGTCCCACCACGCTTTTGGGCTTGCCGGGTCTTGCCGGTGCGCCGGGGATGGCCGTTCCGGTGATCGACACCGGATCGCTGGCCGGGAATGTATCCTCGAGGCCTTCCTCGAGTTCCTCTTCGATATCCGTCCCAGTGCGCTGCTCGTCTTCGAAAGAGCGCACGGCCGGCGTCTTGACCGGCGACTTCGGCGCGGAGTTCGGCGGCATTTGCATTCTCCCTCGGCTCGCTGTCGCAGAACGGTCGGGCGCGGCGAACATGCCTATGCTGCCGCGTCGCGCGCTGCCTCCGACAGAAAAGTAAAGACATAATCGGAAAAGGAACGCCAGCATTCGACGCGGAACGCGTCGGCCGCCGTGCGCAACAGCACGATTTCGACCTTGCCGAGAATGGTACGCGACGCCGCCCCGACCGGAAAGGCGTCGAGCGACAGATCCTGCGGGCAGCCGGCATTGATCGTCGCCGCGGCAGCCGGACCGGTAACCGATATGGCGACGTTGCGGTGCGAGATGCCGACCGCCGAATGCAGTACGGAAATGCTGGCGCAGTCGGCGAGCGGATCTTTTCCGCTCTCGTCGATGACCAGCCATTCGTCCGGCCCGAGCCACAAGGCCGTGCGTCCGGCCTTTGCCGCCGAGGTTTTCGGCCTTTGTGGCAGGACGACGCCGAGCGCTTTCGAAAGTGCCGCAATCGAGGCTTCCGGCGCGCGCAGCGATATGCGCTCGGCCGGCGGCAGCACGGCAAGTGTAACGCCGGCTGCGGAAAGCGACTGGCCGGCGAGAGCCGGACGGCGTTCGACTGAGGGTCCGGCGGCGTCGGTTTTCAAAGCGGCCTTAGCCATTGAGGCGCTCCCCCTTCTCGTCGAAGAACACCATGCCGGTGACCTCCACCTCGATCACCCCGTCCGGCATCGGCACATAGAGCGTCTCGCCCGTGCGATCGCGGCCGCCGGCGACCAGCCCCAGCGCGATCGAGCGGCCGCAATTTTGCGACCAATAGCTCGAGGTGACATGGCCAATCATCTTCATCGGGATTGCCTGCTTCGGGTCCGCGACGATCTGCGCGCCCTCCTCCAGCACCACCTTGGGATCCCTGGTCTTCAGGCCGACAAGCTGCTTGCGGCCCTTGGCGACCAGGTCCGGCCGCGCCATGCCGCGAATGCCGACGAAATCGGTCTTCTTCTTGCCGACGGCCCAGTCGAGCCCGGCATCGTTCGGCGTCACCGTCCCGTCGGTATCCTGGCCGACGATGATGTAGCCCTTTTCGGCGCGCAGCACATGCATCGACTCGGTGCCGTAGGCACAGGCTCCGTGCTTCTGGCCCTCGGCCCATAGCGCTTCCCAGACCGCCTCGCCATAATCGGCCGGCACGTTGACCTCGAAGCCGCGCTCACCGCTGAACGACATGCGAAACAGCCTTGTCGGCACGCCGCAGATCCTGCCTTCGCGCACCGACATATGCGGCAGCGCCTCATCCGACATGTCGATGCCCTCGACCAGCGGCGCAATGATGTCGCGAGACTTGGGTCCCTGCACGGCAATCACCGCCCACTGCTCGGTGATCGAGGTCAGCCAGACGTTGAGATGCGGGAACTCGGTCTGGAGATAGTCTTCCATATGGTTCATGACCCGCGGCGCGCCGCCGGTCGTCGTCGTCACATGGAAACGGTCGGGTGCAAGCCTGCCGACGACACCGTCGTCATAGATGAAGCCGTCCTCGCGCAGCATGATGCCGTACCGGCAGCGGCCGGGCTCGAGCTTCTCCCATGGATTGGTGTAGAGCAGTTCCATGAATTTGGCCGCATCCGGCCCGACCACCTCGATCTTGCCCAGCGTCGAGGCGTCAAACAGGCCGGCTGTCTTGCGCACCGTGACGCACTCACGATCGACGGCGGCATGTATGTCCTCGCCCGGCTTCGGGAAATACCAGGCGCGCTTCCATTGGCCGACATCCTCGAATACAGCGCCCTGGCGCTCGGCCCAGGGATGGATCGCCGTCTTGCGGGTCGGGTCGAACAGGGGACCCCGCGCGTGGCCGACGATCGAGCCGAATGTCACCGGCGTATAGGGCGCGCGGAACGTCGTCAGCCCGACCTGCGGGATCGGCTTGCCCAACGTCTCGGCGGCAATCGCCAGGCCGTGCATGTTGGAGGTCTTGCCCTGGTCGGTCGCCATGCCATTGGTGGTGAAGCGCTTGACGTGCTCGATCGAGCGCATGCCCTCATGCACTGCCTGGCGGATGTCCTTAGCGGTGACGTCGTTCTGGAAGTCGACAAAGGCCTTGACCGTCGTATCCGATCCGGCACCGGGTGCTGCACCCAGCATGCCGCGCGACCAGCTCTCGCCGGCGTCGACCTTCGGCTTGGTGCCCTTGGCCGGCCTGCTGCCGGCGTCCTTGGCCGCCTTGGCGCCCGCTGCATAGGCCTCGTCGATCGTCGTCGACAGCCCGTCGGTACCGTTGCAGGCGCCGACCGAGACGCAGTCCTGCGCATAAATTCCGGGCACGAAGCGCTTGGTCTCGTCATTGAAGGCGACCTTGCCGCGCGATTGCGAGAACAGATGCACCGATGGCGTCCAGCCGGCCGACATCAGAATCGCGTCAACCGGGACGGTGCGCTCGCCGCCGCCATTCTTCGGCTGCACAGTCATCGACGACACCCGCAATTTGCCGCCGGCGCGGATCACCGCGCGGCCGAAATTGACCTCGATGCCGAGCGCCCTCGCCTCGTCGATCGCCGGCCCGGTCGGGTTGTCGCGCAGGTCGACGATCGCCGCCACGTTGATGCCGGCCTTTTTCAGGTCGATCGCCGCCGCATAGGCGGAATCGTTCGCCGTATAGACGCCGAGATTCCTGCCGACCGCGACGCCGTAATGGTTGAGATAGGTGCGCGCCGCCGACGCCAGCATGATGCCCGGCCGGTCGTTGTCGGCAAACACCATGTGGCGCTCGATGGCGCCGGTCGCCAGCACCACGCGTTTGGCGCGAACCTGCCACAGCCGCTCGCGCGGCAGGTCGCGGCCGGGGTTCTGCAGATGGTCGCTGACGCGCTCGACCAGCCCGACGAAATTCTGCGCGTAATAGCCGAAGGCCGTGGTACGCGGCAGCACGCGGACATTGTCCATCGCGCTCAACTTGGCGAGAGCCGATTGCGCCCAGGAAAAGCCGTCCTGGCCTTCGATCTTCGCGCCGCTCTCGAAGCGCAGACTGCCGCCGAATTCCGCCTGCTCGTCGGCAAGGATAACGCGCGCGCCGGTCTCGGCCGCGGCCAATGCCGCGGCGATGCCCGCGGCACCGCCGCCAAGTACCAGCACCTCGCAATGGGCGAAGTGCGCCGAATAGTGGTCTGGATCCGGCTGGTCAGGAGCGACGCCGAGACCGGCGGCGGCGCGGATCTTGGGCTCGTAGAGGTTTTTCCACGCGGCCTTCGGCCACATGAAGGTCTTGTAGTAGAAGCCGGCCGAAAGCATCGGCGAGGCGATGCTGCTGACCGCACCGATGTCGAAAGCGAGCGATGGCCAGCGGTTCTGTGACTGTGCGGTCAGCCCGTCATAGAGCTCCTGCACCGTAGCTCGGACGTTCGGCGTCTTGCGTGCCGCGTCGCGCTTGATCTCGACCAGCGCGTTCGGCTCTTCGGCGCCGGCCGACAGCAAGCCGCGCGGCCGGTGGTACTTGAACGAGCGGCCGACGAGATGGACGCCGTTTGCAAGCAGCGCCGAGGCCAACGTATCGCCCTCGATGCCGGTATAGGGGCGGCCGTCGAAGCTGAAGCCAGCTATCTTTGCCTGTTTGAGCCGCCCGGCGCCGGCAATGCGGAACGTGGCGCTCATTTGGCGGCTCCCGGCAGCTTGGTGGGCTTCGGTTCGCCAGCCTTGTAGGTCATCAGGAACCTGTCGCTGACGGTGTCGCGCACGGCATTGAAGAACCGCGCGCAGCCATGCATGTGCCGCCAGCGCTCATAGATGATGCCTTTGGGATTTGAGCGGATGAAGAAGAACTTTTCGAAGTCATCGTCAGTCTCGCCGGCGATGTTTGGGGAACGCGCGATATGCGCCTCGCCGGCGTTGCGGAATTCGAGCTCCGGACGCTCTTCCTCGCAATAGGGGCAGCGGATGAGAAGCATGGTTGGTCCTACAGTTCGCCGTGGCCGACGCGAGCGCCGGCAGGTTGGTCGCAAAGCCTCTGGCCCATCGTCACGAAGGGGGCGACCAGCTGGATGCGCTCCTCGATGCTGGCTACCGGGCGGAAAAGGTCGCGATACACCATATTGCCGACCGAAAGCGTCATCGGTTCGGTCGTCACGATGACGTAGCGCCGCTCGAATTTTTCGCCTTCCTCGAGATCGGCTGGCCGGTTCTCCATGAAGGTGACCACTCTCTGACCGGCGCTCCAGGCGCAGGCGAGTACACCCTCGTCGACGGAAAACGGCCAATCCGCTTCATTGCCGGCGCGGCTGATGGGCTGCAGGCGCACCTCCTCTGGCGTGGGGATATGGAACAGGCCTTGCTCGCCGGCGAGCATCAGCGGCATGGCGACGGCCATCTCCGTCATCATCAGTGCGCCACCGCCGCCGCCGCCGCCTCGTCGATGAGGCGGCCGGTGCGGAAGCGCTCGATGGTGAAGGGCGCGTTGATCGGGTGCGGATCGTCCCTGGCGATCGTATGGGCAAAGACATGGCCCGAACCCGGCGTCGCCTTGAAACCGCCCGTGCCCCAGCCGCAATTGACATACAGGCCGGGCACCGGCGTCTTGGCCAGGATCGGCGAACGGTCAGGCGTCACGTCGACGATGCCGCCCCATGAGCGCAGCATCTTCATGCGCGTGAAGATCGGGAACATCTCGCAGATCGCGTCGAGCGTATGCTGTAATATGTGCAGCCCGCCGGTCTGCGAATAGGAGACATATTGGTCGGTGCCGGCGCCGATGACGAGCTCGCCCTTGTCGGACTGCGAGATATAGGCATGCACCGTGTTCGACATCACCACGCAAGGCACCACCGGCTTGACCGGCTCCGATACCAGCGCCTGCAGCGGATAGCTTTCCAGCGGCATACGCACGCCGGCCATGTTCATGATCACCGAGGAATGGCCGGCGGCGACCACGCCGACCTTCCTGGCGCCGATGAAGCCGCGCGTCGTCTCGACGCCGGTGACCGCGCCGTTCGGCGCCCGTTTGACGCCGGTGACCTCGCAATTCTGGATGATGTGGACGCCGCGCGCCGAGGCGCCGCGCGCATAGCCCC
Source organism: Mesorhizobium sp. M0598 (assembly GCF_040320865.1). NCBI lineage: Bacteria > Pseudomonadati > Pseudomonadota > Alphaproteobacteria > Hyphomicrobiales > Phyllobacteriaceae > Mesorhizobium > Mesorhizobium sp. M0598. Next base: position 208,489 of record NZ_JAMYQL010000003.1, read on the forward strand.
AGGCGACCGCATCGTGACGCGCCGTGCCGCCGCGGCGCTGGAGCGCTGCACCCATCACCGGATAGCGCGCATCGCGCGAAATGTTGAGCGGCGGACAGAATTCCTTGGCCTGCTCCGGCGTCAGCCATTCATTGTTTATGCCGTTCAGCCGATTGGCATGGACGTGCCGCTTCAGGACCTGGATGTCGTGGATGTTGTGGGCGAGCATCATGACGCCGCGCGGCGAATACATGACGTTGTAGTTGAGTTCCTGGCTGAGCCCGTCCCACAGCTTCAGCGCATGGTCGTAGATGCCGGCGCTTTCGTCATAGAGATAATTGGAACGGATGATGGTGGTGTTGCGGCCGGTATTGCCGCCGCCGAGCCAGCCTTTTTCCAATACCGCGACGTTGGTGACGCCGTGCACGGTGGCGAGATAATAGGCGGTGGCCAGGCCGTGGCCACCGGCGCCGACGATGATGACGTCGTACTCCTTCTTCGGCTCCGGTGAGGACCATTGTTCCTCCCAGCCCTTGTGACCGCGCATGGCCTCGCGGGCGATGGCGAATACCGAGTATTTCTTCAACGTCGCAGGCCTCGCAAATGACGGCCGGGCATTCACTCGAACGCCGGCGCGCGAGCTGTATCACTAGCGAAACGGCGCTGCCAGCCTTGCACTGTTTGCGACGGCGCTTGCCGTTTTGCGCCGTGGTGAAAAAGCCGCATCCGAACAGGTTGATGCAATTGCCTTCCACCGCTATCCGTCGCCTGACGATCGGAGGATTATGGCGGTGGGTAACGTCTGGTGGAACCTGACATTGCGCTTCTTGCTGGAGCTCGCCGCTTTGCTCGGCCTCGGCATGGCGGGCTGGAGCCTCGCAGCGGGCATGTGGAGTTGGATCCTTGCCGTGGCATTGCCGTTCGTTGCGGCCGCGCTCTGGGGAGTCTTCGCGGTGCCGAACGATCCGAGCCGCTCGGGGCGGGCACCGGTTCCGGTGCCGGGCGGTTTGCGGCTGGTGCTCGAACTCGTCATCCTGTTCGGCGGCGCTGCCGGATTCCACCTGGCCGGCTACACGACGGCCGGCATGGCCGTCGCCCTGCTGATCGCCGTCAGCTACGCATTTTCGCTCGATCGGCTCGGCTGGCTGCTTAGGCAATAGTGGCCTTGCACCGTTTGCGACGGCGCTTGCCGTTTGCGCCGTGCTTTCACTGGTCGCTGTTCTGAGCTTCGCTTTTCGTTGGGTCAGCCGGAGCACGCTTCACGATGCACGGCCCGATTGCATAGATCGATCGCAAATAACCCTCACGGCAATCGGTCGCGATTTTGCGAACTTCCGCGTCGTTCGACTGCTCCGCCATGGCAACGAAGCGCTCGACGATCACCTCGCGTGGCCTGATCGCCACTGCCGCCGCAAAGCGCCGCAAAACCGCATCCGGATGTTCGAGTAACCGTGGCAGGTCCTTGGAACTCGGCATGACATAGTGACCATAGGCGTCGACCAGTGTCGTGAAAGCTGAGTCCAGACGAAGCGCGGCGGCATTTTCCACCGCAAGCCTTAGCTGCCAGCGCTGTGCAAGGCAGATGAATTGGACGACCCTCCACCGAACGCCGGCATGTTCGTCATCCAGCCGCAGCATCACGCGGCCGAGAATGGTGCCGTCCGCAGGCGTGGTGCACCCTAGAAGCGCCTCGATCGCGTCGCACCGGATGCCCGAAGATTCGCTGTCGAGCAGATCGGCTATTTCCGCGACAACGCGATTCATCTTGTAGCTTGTTTTGGGACTGGCTTCGGCCACCAAGAAAGCGGCGGCGGCTTGGGTATGAAGGTTGCCGGACGTCAGCAGCGGCCGGAGATTTTCTATCGGAAAGCCTTTGCCAAATTCCGATTGAAGGGCGGACGTCAACTCGCTGTCGCCCTCGAAGCCGGGGGCCAACAACCTGCTCATTATGTCTTGGGGGGTCATTGGAATGGGTGGCGCGTCCACCCGCAAGGTTGAATGGTGACTTGGTAGCCCTCTGCCCCTCCGGCGTCAAGAAATCTTCGCAGATGCCTGCGCAAGTATCGGGTGGTCCGCACCGCCCCGATTTGCGACCAAGCATCCAATTGCCGGCCAGAACCGGCGCGAAAAAAGGATGCAGAAAATGTTCACACTCACCAACAAAGTCGCCATCGTCACCGGCGCCAGTTCCGGCATCGGCCGCGCCACGGCAAAGCTCTTTGCCGAGCAAGGCGCCAGGGTGGTCGTCGCTGCCCGCCGCCAGGCCGAACTCGATGCGCTCGTTGCCGAAATCGCGGACGCCGGCGGGACGGCCATTGCGCTTGCCGGCGATGTTCGCGACGAAGCCCATGCAAAAGCTCTTGTCGAGGTGGCGGTCGAGAACTTCGGCGGGCTGGATATCGCCTTCAACAATGCCGGCTCGGTCGGCGAGATGGGTCCGATTTCCGACCTCTCGCTGGAGGGCTGGCGAGAGACGTTGGACACCAACCTGACCAGCGCATTCCTCGGCGCGAAATATCAGGTGCCGGCGATGGTCGAACGCGGCGGCGGATCGCTGATCTTCACCTGCACTTTCGTCGGCCACACCATCGGCATGCCCGGCATGACCAGCTATGCCGCGAGCAAGGCCGGACTGATCGGATTGACGCAGGTGCTGGCCGCCGAATATGGCGCCAAAGGCGTTCGGGTCAACGCGCTGCTGCCCGGCGGCACCGACACGCCTTCGGCGACATTCAACACACCTGAATCGCGAGCGTTCGTCGAAAACCTGCATGCCTTGAAGCGCGTCGCCGAGCCAGAGGAGATCGCCCGCTCGGCGCTTTACCTGGCTTCCGATGCATCGAGCTTCACCACCGGCACGGCACTGTTCGCCGACGGCGGTGTCTCGATCACCCGCACGTGAAGCGTTTCGCGGTTGGCGTGGGCCTGCCAGCCGCAATGCCGGAAAAACCGGCCTTGCTTTTTCCGGCGATTTGACGATTCCGTCTTCTCCTCGAAAACGGGTTGGAAACATGCTGCTGATCAGGACCTATATCGCTGCAAGCGCAATCGAAGGCGTCGGCGTGTTCGCCGCCGAGCCGATCCGGAAAGGGGCGCAGATCTGGCGGCTCGATCCGGACTTCGACCGGCTGATCCCGATGGAAAGATACGAGACGGCGCCGCCGCACCTCAAGGAATTGCTCGACAGATATGCCTATCCCAGTCCGGACCGGCCGGGCTTCATGGTCTATGAGGTCGACAATGGCCGCTTCATGAACCACGCCGACAAACCGAACACCGACTTTTCGCAATATGGCGGCGCCACCGCGACCCGCGACATCGCCGCCGGCGAGGAAATAACCTGCGACTACGGCGAGTTCTTCGAGGGTTTCGAGCAGCTCCACCTGGCCACGGCGTAGCGGCGCCTATCTGGGCCGAGGCGAATTTTGTTCTTGCTTTGTGCCGGCAGCTATGCTACTAATCTCGATACGGTGCTGATTCACACCAACGACCCCCGCCGAGGCGGGTTTTTCGTTTCGGGATCGGCACCGTCTCTCAATCGGCTGTGGACAGCGCCCCTTGATTCTGCTATCAGCCGCCCCAATTCGTGGTGTAACGCGCCGCGGAGGCTTGCGGCTGTGGCCGCTTGCCTGTTGATTTCAAACCCGAAAGACAGGATTGCACGTGCAGGTACTCGTCCGCGACAACAATGTTGATCAGGCGCTTCGCGCGCTCAAGAAAAAGATGCAGCGCGAAGGCATCTTCCGCGAAATGAAGATGCGCGGACATTACGAGAAGCCCTCCGAGAAGCGCGCCCGTGAAAAGGCGGAAGCCGTGCGCCGTGCCCGCAAGCTGGCCCGCAAGCGCGCCCAGCGCGAAGGCCTGCTGCCGATGACGCCGCGTCCGGTCGCGGCCGGTGCTGCCGGTGCCGGTGCTCCGCGTCCGCCGCGGTTCTGACGTCAATTTTTCGTCCTTTTCCAAGGATATCCAAGGTGGCGCGATGCGGAATCGCCGCCACCTTTTTGTTGTGAGTTCGACCCGGTCCGAGAGGACCGGTTGGGAGAGATGCCGGTTCGGAGGGGGAACGGACCAGACGGCGCAGTAAGGACAGGGCAGACATGGACGCAATCACCGTAGAGCGCAGAACCGCGTGGCGCGGCCTCGCCCTGACGGCAGCCCTGCTTTCCGGGATGGCGCTTGCCAGCTGCCAGAGCGTTCCGACAGGCGAGTTCAACAACATCGACAAGGCGCAAGCCTCGAGCGAGAACATCTCCTCGCTGTCGGCGGTGATCCAGCGCAACCCCCAGGATCCGGAAGCCTACAATGTGCGCGGGTCGGCCTATGGCCGCGGCGGCCAGTACCAGGCGGCGCTGAAGGACTTCAACACCGCCATCCAGCTCAATCCGAATTTTTACCAGGCCTATTCGAACCGTGCGCTCATCCAGCGCTTCCTCGGCGATCAGGCGAGCGCGCTCGCCGACTACAACCGCTCGATCCAGATCAATTCCAACTATGACGCCGCCTATATCGGCCGCGGCAATCTCAACCGCAGAGCGGGCCGGGTCCAGGAAGCCTTCAACGATTTCCAGAAGGCCATCCAGCTCGACACGACCGATGCGCGCGCCTATCACAATCGCGGCCTGATCTACCAAAGTCAGGGCCAGCACGCCTTTGCCATCGAGGATTTCTCGACCGCCATTTCGCTGGCGCCGGATGCCTCCGAGCCTTACAACGGGCGCGGCCTCTCCTACCTTGCCATGAACGACGAGGACAATGCCTTCGCAGACTTCAACATGGCCATCAAGCTCGACGGCAAGAATGCCGAGGCCTGGTCCAACCAGGCGTTGATCTACGAGCGGCGCGGCGACAAGGTCAGGGCCGCGAAATCCTACCGCGAGGCCGTGCACCTCAATCCGACCTACCAGCCGGCCAAGGACGGCCTGGCCCGCACCAGTGCCGGCTGAGCGGCCGGTTAATCGGGCCTCCGTTTCCGCACTCCGACAACCCTGCGTTTAGCTTCGCCTTGCTGGCGCCAAGTTTTCGGCGGAACGCTCGGCGTGCTCAGCCGTTTGTACAAGGCAATTTCGAAAGGACCCTGCCATGATCAAGAAACTCGCTTGTGCCGCTGCTCTCGCCACGACCGTCGTTGCCGCTCCCGCCAGCGCCAGCAAGCTCCAGCTCGGCGTGCTCGACTGCACCATCGACGGCGGCACGGCCTATCTCGTCACCTCCAACAAGGGTGTTTCCTGTGTCTTTCGTCCGCATCGTGGCGGCCCCTCTGAAGTCTATACCGGGGTGATTTCCAAGCTCGGCGTCGATGTCGGCCGGACGCATCAGGGCCAACTGGTATGGGCGGTTCTGGCGGCGACCCGCAACCACGATGAAGGCGACCTTGCCGGCAGCTATTATGGCGTGAACGCCGAGGCCAGCGTGGTCACCGGTGGCGGCGCCAATCTCCTGGTCGGCGGCCTCGACAGCGCCTTTTCGCTGCAGCCGCTCAGTGTCCAGGCACAGACCGGCGTCAACCTGGCGGTCGCCGTCACTTCGCTGGACCTGATCCATTCGTTCAAATAGCGGCCTCTGGCAAATACGGCCCGTGGCCTTTCATCATGCGCCGGGATAGGACGGTTCCGCGCCGCGTAGTCGCCGGCGCGTGGCAGCCTTTTGATTGGGCGCCTTGCGGCTTCGAAATTGACCGATGATCGCGCGGTGGCGCCAAACTCATTCTGCGCGCAGCGCTTCGATCGGCTGTAGGCTTGCGGCCTTGCGGGCGGGATAGTAGCCGAAAAAGACGCCTACAGCCGCGGCAAAGCCGATAGCCAGCAGGACGGCGCTGAGATCGATGATCACCGGCCATTGAGCGATAGACCCAACGGCGATTGCAGCAACAATCCCAATACCAGCACCTAGAATACCCCCGAGCAGGGCAAGCGTTGCTGCCTCAACGAGAAACTGGGCAAGGATATCTCGCCGTCGCGCGCCCACCGCAAGCCGCAGTCCGATCTCGCGGACCCGCTCCGTCACCGTCGCCAGCATGATGTTCATGATGCCGATCCCGCCCACGACCAGCGAAATTGAGGCCACCGCCGAAAGCAGCAGCGACACCACGCGTGTGGTCGAACCTTCGGCATTCGCAGCTTCGGCGAGGTTGCTCACCATGAAGCTGTCTTCCTGACCTGTCCGCAACCGGTGACGCTGCCACAGGAGTTGGCGGATCGCTGCCATCGTGCCCTCGGCCGAGGTCCAATCGGCGAACTTGACGGTGATGTTGTGTACGAAGGTCGGATTGGCACGGCTCGTGCCAATGAACTGACGTCGCGCCGTCCTCAGCGGCACAAGTGCCACATCGTCCTGATCATCGCCCCACACGCTCTGGCCCTTCCGCTCCAGCAGTCCGATCACCGTGAACGGCACGTCGCGGATGCGGATCGCGGCGCCCAGCGGATCGGCTTTTCCGAACAACTTCTCCCGCATCGTCGTTCCGAGGAGCACCACGTTGGCGACGCGGTTGTTGTCCTCCGAGGTCATCTCCTGCCCGGCAATAACCCTCCACTCGCGCGCTGAGAAATATTCCGGCGTCACGCCGCGAAGCACGCCTTGCCAATTGGCGGAGCCGATCGTGAACTGCTCACGGGCGTAGAGGAGTGGCGCCGCCACCACGACGCCGGGGATTTCCATTCCGATCGCCGCCGCGTCCTCTTCACTCAGCCGCGGCGCGCCACCGGCCCCAAGCCGGACGCTGCCCATCTTCGCACTGCCCGGACTGACGCTGATGAGGTTGGCGCCGAGGCTGCGGATCTGCGCAGTGATCCGTTCGCGCGCACCAACCCCGATCGCGATCATCACCACGACAGCGGCCACACCGATGATGATGCCCAACATGGTGAGCGCGCTGCGCATATGATGGGAGCGTAATGATCGCAGGGCGGTTCTTGTGCTACCGGACATTGTTGTACGCCAGCGCTAGACGGCGAGTGTCATCCAAAGGTCGGACCTGCTGTATGACAGGGGTGTCTGACAGAACGCGGCCGTCTCGAAAGGCTACAATGCGATCCGTATGGGCAGCTATCTCAGCCTCATGGGTGACCAGCACAATCGTCAGGCCCTCTCCATTGAGTCGGCGGAAAATTGCCATGATCTCCAGCCCTGTCTGGCTGTCGAGCGCACCAGTGGGTTCATCGGCCAGTAACAGTAAAGGCTCCGTCACCAGGGCGCGGGCAATGGCAACGCGCTGCTGTTGTCCGCCCGAGAGTTCGGCAGGAGTATGTCTGGCTCGATCGGCGAGCCCTACCTTGGCCAGCATCGCCAGCGCTGCGCGCCGCCGCTCACCAGCCCACATGCGGCGATAGACAAGCGGCAGTTCCACATTTTCTAGTGCGCTGGCCCGCGGCAGCAGATTGAACGACTGAAACACGAAACCGATGTTGCGATTGCGGATCGCAGCGAGCTCATCGTGATGGAGTCCACCGACGTCTACCCCGTTCAGCCGATAACGGCCTTCACTCGGACTGTCGAGGCAGCCCAGTATGTTCATGAAGGTAGACTTGCCCGATCCTGAAGATCCGATCACCGCGACGAATTCGCCTCGTTGAATCGTCATGCTCACCCCTTCGAGCGCCCACACCGGCTCTCCGCCAACACGGTAGCAATGGCGCAGCCGGTCGACGTCAATCAGAGCCATGGATACCTGACCTCACCACAACCGGAACTTGACCAGGACGGAAGACGCGTCATCGTCCCGACGCGGAGTAGTAGCAAGCCCCGTAATGACCTGCTGCCCCTCAGTCAGGTCGCCTGCCAGCACCTCTGTTGCACGACCGTCGGTGATTCCAAGCCGGAGCGAGACAAGCTTCGGCTCGCGGTCTGGCCCAAATACAAATACCTCGCCCGGGCTTCCCGCCTCTACGCCCGTTTTGGCAATGGCCGGCGCGATCGATCGCGCCTCGTCCCCGGTATCACTCGGCGGCCGAAAACGCAGGGCCGCATTGGGCACTTTCAAGACCCCCTGTCGCTTAGCCATTACCACGCTCAGATTGGCGGTCATGCCGGGTAACAGCAGCTCATCGGAATTTTGCGTACCGACCACCACTATGTATGTGACGACGTTTTGAACGACCTGCGGTGCCTTGCGTATCTGTTTTACCGTGCCGGTGAAAATTCGGTCGGGATAGGCATCGGCAGTGAAAGTAACCGGCTGCCCGAGCGCAAAACGGCTAATGTCGGCTTCCACCACAGAAGCTTCCACCTGCATCTCAGTCAGGTCTTGAGCTATGGTGAACAGTATCGGGGTCTGCAGGCTAGCCGCCAGGGTCTGACCGCCACTGACGGCGCGATTGACCACTGTGCCGGTGACCGGCGCGCGTACATAGGTGCGGTCAAGATCAATTTGGGCCTGCTGAAGCACCGCTTCCTTCTGCTTCACCTGGGCAAGCGTGTTGGCGAGCTCCGCTTCTGCCATGTTGAGGGTCGCCTTGGCGGCTCGAACGACTGCCGATTGCGACAGTTCCTCGGCCTGGGCGGCAGTCGCCTGCGCCTTGGCAGAATTGTGTGCGGTATTCTCCCGCTCCCATTCTCCCACCGCGATGATCTTCTGTTTAGCCAGGGAACGTTTGCGGTTCACTTCCTGCGCCGCACCATCGAGCGCGATTTCGGCGCGTGTAGTCTGTGCGGCTGCAGAATCATATCTGGCCTCGGCGGTCTCCATCTCTGCCCTGGCCCGCTCGATCTGCGCCCGATGTACCGAAACCTGCGTTTGCGCCATCTCCCGTTCGGCAAGGGCTTGCGCTACTCTCGCTTCGTAAATCTCCGGCTCAACCCGGGCTATCACCTGGCCTTTGGTGACCTTGGAGTTGAAGTCGACATAGAGTTCCTTCACCCGACCCGAGAGCTGAGAACCGACTTCCACCATAACTAGCGCGTTCAGCGTGCCAGCCGCCTGCACCGTTGTGACGATATCGCCGCGCTCCACAGCTTGCGTGCGATAGGCGGGGGTATCGGGCCGGATGGAGGACGGCTCGAGGAGAGCTGAGAGCTGATTGAAGGCCGACAGAACCTGGCCGGAAGTCGCCGATGGTGTCGGTCCCATGGAACTCCCGGGCGTTACCGCCGCGCCGAGGATTACCGTAACGAACAAAACGCTGCGCATCATGTTCTGACCACCTCTGAGCCGGAAGGGAAAGGTAATCCCTTCCAGCTCTTTAATCTGCACTTGGCAGTGCCGCAGAGAAATTCTACAAACCTATAGAATAAACCCGTCAACAGCCAAATACATAGATGTTTATTCGAAAATTTCGGATATTACTACTTGCAGTGGCCGGGATTACCCTCGCAGGCCGTCTCGGTCTTGTTGCCAATGTTGCCTTGGCCTTCAGCCGTATCCTGCGTTGCCGTGCCGAATGCATTGCCATTCACATCCTTCTTTGTCTCCGTGCATACGCAGTCGGGAGTGGCGCCGGTCTTCGTGCAAGACGCCACCGTGGATCCCCCGGCGGCGCAGAAGTCTTCGCACTGTGTCTGCGATACGCCGGGACAGGTCTGCGCTAGCGCTCCGCCTGTTCCAAGCAACAGTGCCCCACCCATGAAAGCCGCAGCCGCGGCCACCTTTAAACCACTACATCTACATCCAATAATCATGTTCTCCTCCGATTTTGCCAGAGCTAGAGTGTGCTGCGCAGGCCATCTCTGGCACTGGTCGGCAGCATGAGGGCGCAACAAAGCCCTCGATTCGGCTCGATCGATTATGCTGTGGGGGATGCGGAAGTTATGAGGCCGCCAGCAACGGCTTTAAGCCGCCGGGCCTCCCAAGACTCTTTCGGGTGACAAGACTCTTTCGGATGAAGGGCCCTCTGCGGCGCACAGAATCGCCGCAATACTTGGCCTGCGCAAATCGGCAGCGCCCATTGTCGTGCTCCAGTACGACTGTAAGCGGGAATATTTCTTCTTGCTAATATATTAACCATATTTGCGGAAGCTGGCAACCAGTATCTGGGATATACGTCGGTTGAGGTGCTGCTAAATCGATTGGTAGAACGGCGTGAACATCGCAATCGGCGTCAGCCAGTATCAGTTGCGCCGCAGAGCGGGTTGATCGTGGAGCCGAGATGCACGATCACCCTGGCTTCCCGCCTGCATCATCATCTCAGCACACCGGAAAAACCGCTTGAACTCAACTGCGGTTGAGGTTTTACAAGCCGTCCCCGAAGCGCCGCGTGCCCATTTGGAGACGAAGAGCGCTCCAATATTTTAGACCAGCGTCTAGGGAAGCTCGGGGGACCGGATGACCAAGACAAGCACAAACAGGGTCGACTGGCGCGCGCTGTGGGCGAGCGGCGACCTGGCGCGCTTCTGCTTTATCGGCCTCGGCATCCTGCTGCACGCCACCAACGAAACCATGGTAGCAACGGTCATGCCAGCCATGGTCGGCGAACTTGCCGGCGTGCAACTGGTCGGCTGGTCGCTGGCGATCTACGAGCTCGGCGCCATCGTTGCCGGTGCGGCCGCCGGACGGCTGGTGAGCTATGTCGCGCTGCGTACCAACATGATGGTCGCCGCAATGCTCTATGCCGCCGGCGCGCTGGTCTGCGCCACCGCGCCTTCGATGCCGCTGTTCCTCTGCGGCCGCCTGATCGAAGGGCTCGGTGGCGGCGCGCTGGTGTCGCTCGCCTTCGTCTCGGTCGAGCGGCTGTTTGCCCGCGCGATCTGGCCGCAGCTTTTCGGCGTCATGTCGGCGATCTGGGGTGTCGCCGCCTTCAGCGGGCCGGTGCTCGGCGCGGTCATGACCGAATTGCTGTCCTGGCGCTGGGCCTTCGGCGTCTTTACCCTCGGAGGCACGGCCATGGCGCTGGCAAGCTTCCTTGTGCTCGATACGCCTGAAGCAACGAAGCCGCAGGCGACGGGCGGCTCGGCGCCGCCCTTCCCCTTTGCGGCACTTGGCTGCCTCGCCGTCAGCGTCGTGCTGATTGCCACTGCCGGCGTCGACATCGCCCTGCTGCGCTCGTCGCTGCTGCTCACCCTCGGCCTGATCGGCCTGGCGCTGTTTATCTATATCGACGCACTGAAGCCGCGCTCGCGCCTGTTCCCGTCGCGGCTGTTCTCATGGCGCTCGCCGGTCGGCGCGGGCATGACCATGGTCGCGGCGTTTTCGGTGGCGACCTGCTCGTTCGCGGTCTACGGACCACTGCTTCTGACCAGCCTGCACGGCATTCCGATCCTGACCACCGGCTACATCATCGCCGCCGAATCGATCGCCTGGTCGATCCTGTCGATCCTCGTCGCCAATGCGCCACCGGAGCGCCAGCGGCTGATCATCGTCGGCGGGGCGCTGATGATCGCCACGGGCGTCGCCGGTTTCGCCTATACGGTGCCGGCCGGCTCGATCCCGCTGATCCTGTTTTGTGCTTTGTTGCAAGGCGGCGGCTTCGGCATAGCCTGGCCGTTCGTCACGCGTGTCATCGTGGCATCGGCCAAGGAAGGCGAGCAGACGATCGCCTCGGCCGCCGTGCCGACCATGCAGCGCATCGGCTATGCCGTGGGTGCGGCACTGACCGGCATCGTCGCCAACGCCAGCGGCTTTTCCGAAGGCCTGAACCGCGAGGCCGCGGCGAACGTCGCCGCCTGGCTGTTCCTCGTGTTTATCCCGCTCGGAATCCTGGGATGCATTGCCGCCTTGCGGATTTCGGGGGCGCCGCCGGCGAAGCTGTCAATCTCCGTGGGGGAGATTGACTAGACGACGACCGTCTTCAGCCGGTCGGCGATTAGTGCCGCGAGCCGCGTCGCCACCTCGTCCTTGCTCATCTCCGGCCATTCCTCGACGCCGGCCTTCGAGACGATCCGCACCTTGTTGCGGTCGCCGCCCATCACGCCCGGAGAACCATCTTCATGCGAGACATCATTGGCGACGATAAGATCGGCGCCCTTTTTTGCGAGCTTGGCCTCGGCATTCCTGACCAGATCCTGCGTCTCCGCAGCGAAACCGACCACCAGCATCGGCCGCTTTTTGTGGTGCCCGACACCGGCAAGAATATCGGGATTTTCCACCATCTGCAGCGCGGGCGGCCCCTCGCCCGCCATCTTCTTGATCTTTTCCCCGGCCGAACTTTGAGTGCGCCAGTCGGCGACAGCCGCGACGAACACTGCCGCGTCGGCCGGCAGCAGCTGCTCGACGGCGTCCTTCATCTCGACGGCCGTTTCGACGTGCAGCGTGGCGACGCCGGCCGGATCGGCAATGCCGACCGGGCCGGAGACGAGACGCACATCGGCGCCGAGCCTGGCCAGCGCCGCCGCGATGGCGTGGCCCTGCTTGCCCGACGAGCGGTTGGCGATGTAGCGGACCGGGTCGATCGGTTCATGCGTCGGCCCGGAAGTGACGATGATTTTCCTGCCCGCCAGCGGCTTTGGCCGGCTGTCGAGCAGCGCCTCGATCGCGGCGACGATCTCCAGCGGCTCGGCCATCCGGCCCTCGCCCACCTCGTTGCTCTCGGCCATCTCGCCTTTCGCCGGGCCGACGAATGCGACGCCGTCCTTGCTCAGCGTCGCACGGTTGCGGCGGGCCGCCGGATGCGCCCACATTTTCGGGTTCATCGCCGGCGCCATCAAAACTCGCTTGTCGGTTGCGATGAGCACGGTCGACGCAAGGTCGTTGGCGTGGCCGTTGGCGAGCTTTGCCATAAGGTCGGCGGTGGCCGGCGCCACGACCACAAGGTCGGCCTCGCGCGACAGTCTGATATGGCCGACATCGTGCTCGTCCTGCCGATCGAACAGTTCGGTGAAAACATGGTCGGCGGACAGCGCCCCGGCCGACAGCGTAGTGACGAACTCCTGCGCCGCCGCGGTCATCACCACCCGCACTGCCGCACCGCGCTCGCGCAGCCGGCGGATCAGGTCGAGCGCCTTGTAGGCGGCGATGCCGCCGCCGATGATCAGCAGGATGCGCTTGCCGGAGAGGATGCCTCGCGGACTGGAGACGGCGACCACCGGCGTTGCTGGACTGTGCGAACTCGTCAGTTCGCGCAGTGTTTTCTCGATCTGGTCGATGCGACCGGCCGAACCGAACTGACCTTCGACCGCTGCGCGGATCATCGCCCGCGCTTGGTCTTCCATCGACCGGCCATTCTCCGCCGCCAGTCGGCGCAGCAGGTCCTTGACCTCGTCATCAAGGTTGCGGATCGTGATGCTGGCCATCTGATTGCACCTTGCCCGGAATTGCTGAGTGCAATGATAGCAATGCAATCACTTTGCAACAAGCGCTAGAATATACGCCAGGCGATATACACCAGCGTCAGCGCGATCACCCACAGCGCCAGCCGGCCGGAGCGGGTGTGGCGCGCCTCGGCCTTGCCGATCGCGTCCGCCGTCCCCTCGTCGAAGCGCAGGCCGTTTTCGGCCATCAGGTCGATCTCACGCGACAGCCGCTCGGTACGGGCTGCGAGGTCCGGTGCCTGGCGGGCCAGCGCCAGCAGCGCACTGGCACCGTCGCGCGCATCGGCCAGCAGGGCGCGCGGGCCGAGGTTGCGGGCAATCCAGCCGCTCACCACCGGCTCCGACGTCTTCCACATGTTGAAGGCCGGGTCGAGGGTGCGGGCGACGCCTTCGACGACGACCATGGTCTTCTGCAGCAGCACCAGTTCGGACCGCGTCGCCATGTCGAAGAGGTCGGTCACTTCGAACAGCAGCGTCAGCAGCTTGGCCATCGAGATGGTCTCGGCCGGCTGGCCGTGGATCGGTTCGCCGATCGCCCGGATCGCCTGGGCGAAAGCCGCGACATTGTGCTGGCGCGGCACGTAGCCGGCCTCGAAATGAACTTCGGCGACGCGCTGGTAATCGCGCGTGATGAAGCCGTAGAGGATTTCGGCGAGGAAGCGGCGCTCCTTCCTGCCGAGCCGGCCGGCAATGCCGAGATCGACGGCGACGATGGTGCCATCGGCTTCGATAAACAGGTTGCCCGGGTGCATGTCGGCGTGGAAGAAACCGTCACGCAGCGTATGGCGCAGAAACGACTGAACGAGGTTGGCGGCAATCGCCTTCAGATCGTGGCCGGCGGCGGTCAGGCCGGCAATATCGTTCATCTTGATGCCGTCGACCCATTCCATGGTCAGCACGTCACGGCCGGTGCGCTCCCAGTCGACCGAGGGCACGCGAAAGCCGGGATCGTCCTTGGTGTTTTCGCCGAGCTCCGAAAAAGCAGCCGCCTCCAGCCTCAAATCCATTTCGATCTTGGTGGTCTGGGCCAGTGTCTCGGTCACCTCGACCGGCCGCAGCCGGCGCGACGACGGGATGTATTTTTCCTGTAGCCGGGCGGCGAGGAAATAGCTCTCCAGATCGCGAAAGAAGCGGCGGCGCACGCCCGGCCGGATGACCTTCACCGCCACTCGCCTAACGACGCCGTCCTGCAGCGTTTCGGCGGTATGGACCTGGGCGATCGAGGCGGCGGCGACGGCCTCGCCGAAACTGACATAGAGCTCGTCGATCTTGCGTCCGAGCGAGGCTTCTATCGCTGCAACGGCCTCGGCCTTCGCAAACGTCTGCATCTTGTCCTGCAGCATGGCGAGATCGAGCGCTATGTCGTTGCCGACGACGTCCGGCCGTGTCGCCAGGAACTGGCCGAGCTTGACGTAGGATGGGCCGAGCCGCACGACCGCCTTGGCCAGCCTGTCGCCGCGCTCATAGGCAAGCGCGCGACGGCGGGTGAACAGCCGGGCCATGCGCCAGCCGAATTTCGGCAAGCCGAAGAGCTCGTCACCGGGCAAAGCCGCGATGACACCCTCGCGGACCAGCACCCAGCCGGCCCGTACGAGCCTGAAACCAGCGCCGATGCTGCTCATGGCTGGCTTTGCCCTGCCGGTTTCCTGAACTGGCGCAAGGCACGTCGGAAAATGCGGGCCAGCCTCAAAGCTTCCAGCCCGAATGAAGCGCGGCGATGCCGCCGGAATAATTGCGGAATGAGGCGCGCTCGAAGCCTGCGCGCGAAATCATCGCCGCGAAATTCTGCTGATTGGGAAACTTGCGGATCGATTCGACCAGATAGGAATAGGGCTCGTCATCGCCGGTCACCACCTTGCCGATCCGCGGAATGGCGTTGAACGACCATGCTTCATAGACCTTGTCGAGCAGCGGCATCTCGACCTCGGAGAATTCAAGGCAGAGAAAGCGCCCGCCAGGCTTCAGCACGCGATAGGCTTCGGCAAGCGCCACATCGATGCGCGGCACGTTGCGGATGCCGAAAGCGATGGTGTAGGCGTCGAAAGTAGCGTCGGCAAAAGGCAGTTCCTCGGCATTGGCTTCGACGAAATCGGTATTTGCCGACAGGCCTTTTTTCTCGGCCCGGTCGCGGCCGACGGCGAGCATCGAGCCGTTGATATCGAGAACCGTTGCATGAGAGTGCCTGCCGCTCGCCTCGACGATGCGGAAGGCGACGTCGCCGGTGCCGCCGGCAACGTCGAGAACGCTCCAGCCCGGCCGCTTCGGTGGATTGAGCCAGGCGACCATGGCGTCCTTCCACAACCGATGCAAGCCGGCCGACATCAGGTCGTTCATCAGGTCGTAGCGGTTCGCCACCTTGTGGAAAACATCATTGACCAGGGACTGCTTGTCGCCTGGCCCTACCCGCTTGAAACCATAGGAGGTTTCCATGCCGCCCGCAGCAGTGGTTCTTTCAACCGACATCGTTTTGATCCGCCATAAAATCGGCGGGACCATAGCCGATCGATGGTGCGGGCGCTATTGTTTAAGGCGCGGTGTTCGGCCGCGCTTCGAAGCAGGTTCCGGAAAAGTGTCACACGGTTTTCCGACAGGAACTTGCGTCATAAGAAAAAGCCTGACGGGATAATTGAATGCCTTTGAAAGCAGAACTGCACTGCCACATCGAAGGGGCAGCGGCGCCTGAACTCGTCCTCCGCCAGGCTGAGAAATACGGCAAGGATGCCTCGCCCTACATCCAGGACGGCTCCTTCGTCTGGCACGACTTCACCTCTTTCCTCGCCGCCTACGACTTCTCGTCGGACCTGTTCCGCACCGAAGAAGACTATGCGCGGCTGGCCGATCATTACCTGACCAGCCTCGCCCGCGACGGCGCCATCTATTCCGAGGTTTTCACCTCGCCCGACCATGCCAGCAAGGCCGGGCTGTCGCCGAAGGCCTATACCGACGCGCTCGGCGAAGGCATGGCCCGCGCCAAGGCGAAGACCGGCATCGAAGGCCGCATGATCGTCACCGGCGTGCGCAATTTCGGTGTCGAATCGATCGAGCGAGCGGCGCGTTTCGCCGCGCGCTGCGGGCATCCGCTGGTCACCGGTTTCGGCGTCGCCGGCGACGAGCGGATAGGCGACCTGGAAGATTATGTCAGGGCCTTCGAGATCGCCCGCGAGGCCGGCCTCGGCATCACCGTCCATGCCGGCGAATTGATGGGCTGGGAGAGCGTCGAGGCGGCACTCGACCACATCCGCCCGTCTCGCATCGGCCATGGCGTGCGCGCCATCGAGAACCCCGAGCTTGTGCGGCGCATCGCCGACGAAGGCGTCGTGCTCGAATGCTGCCCTGGCTCCAACATCGCCCTGAAAATCTTCGACAGCTTCGCCGACCATCCCTTCCCCGCCTTGCGGGCAGCGGGCTGCAAGGTGACGCTCAACTCCGATGACCCACCCTATTTCTGGACCTCGCTGAAACGCGAATACGACATCGCTGCCGAGCATTTTGCGATGGACGACAAGGCGCTCACCGCCGTCACCAGGACGGCCATCGAGGCAGCCTTCGTCGACAGGAAGACCAGGGCGGTGCTGCTGGGCAGGCTCGGCGCCAAGGGCAGGTGAATGGTGAATGGTGAATGGTGAATGGTTCACCCGGCGCTTCGGTTCGTCAACCGCGAGTTTTTCCGCGCAACCAAGGACTCGCAAACCAGTTCACTATTCACTATTCACCATTCACCATTCATTTGCGCAGTTGGAGAACACCATGAAGGGCGTCACCGTCGTCGACCATCCGCTTGTCCAGCACAAGCTGACCATCATGCGCAAGAAGGAAACCTCGACGGCCGGCTTCCGGCGGCTGCTGCGCGAGATCTCGCTGCTGCTCGGCTACGAGGTCACCCGCAACCTGGAACTGACGACGACGACCATCGAGACGCCGATCGAGACGATGGAGGCGCCGACGCTGGAGGGCAAGAAACTGGTCTTCGCCTCGGTGCTGCGCGCCGGCAACGGCTTGCTCGAAGGCCTGCTCGATCTGGTGCCGGCGGCGCGTGTCGCCCATATCGGCCTCTATCGCGACCATGAGACGCTGGAAGCGGTCGAGTATTTCTTCAAGGCGCCGGGCGACCTCGCCGACCGGCTGGTGATCGTCGTCGATCCGATGCTGGCGACCGCCAATTCGGCGATCGCGGCGATCGACAAGCTGAAAGGCCGCGGTGCCACCAACATCCGCTTCCTCTGCCTGTTGGCGGCACCAGAGGGCCTCGAGCGGTTTACCCAGGCGCATCCCGATGTTCCGGTCTTCACCGCTTCCATCGACCGCCAGCTCAACGAAAAGGGCTACATCATGCCGGGTCTCGGCGATGCCGGCGACCGCATGTACGGCACCAAATAGATCCGTTTACCGATTGTTTACGCAAACGGCTGGTTTCCGCACTCGTTAAAGCGGCAATCACCATGTCCGACTAAGGATCGGCAACCACAAAGGCCGGTCCATGCTGCGCAAGCTCCTCATCCTTGGCGTGTTTGCCGGAACGTCGGCATCGCTGCCGATCGTGTATCAGTCCAATTCACAGGTAATCGAGCGGCTGTTGAAATCCGCCATCGGAGCCAGGCCGGCCGACACACAAACCGACCTGAATCTCGCCGCCGTCCCGGACAGGCCCACAACGCCGCAGCCGCTCGGCCGCAAGGTCGTCGTCACCGCGGACTCGCGCGGGCATTTCATGTCGGTCTTCAAGTTGAACGGCCGCCAGATCGACGGCATGATCGATACCGGTGCCACGCTCGTCGCCATCAACACCTCGACTGCGCGCAGGATCGGCATTTCGCTCAATTCGACGGACTTCAGCCATCAGGTTAACACCGCCAATGGTGCGATCAAGGCCGCCGTGGTGACGATTGATCGCCTGCAGATCGGCAGGATCACCGTCGAGGGCGTCGAGGCCGTCGTGCTCGACGACAGGGCGCTGCACACCAACCTGATCGGCATGAGCTTTCTGCAGCGGCTCGAAAAATACCAGGTCGAAGACGGCAAGTTGCTGCTGGTTCAGTAGAACGTGATCCCGAACCGCAGGTCCGCGCCAGCGAAAAGTGGGGACCGGTTTTCGGACAAGATCGTGGTCCAAAGAAAGATAGAGCCCATCCGATACCATCGGAATGGCTCTACCCGCGCGGCAGGATCCGCCGGATGACGGTTTTCTCCGTGGCCGGTTTGGAAGTGCCGATGGTATAGGCCGAAAGCACGGCGGCCGCGGCCGCTTCGGCATCCTCGCTATTGCGGGCATGGACCAGCGCCAGCGCTTCGCCGGCCCGCACTTCAGCGCCGACCGGCAACAGCCTGGTGATGCCGACGGCGTGATCGATCCTGTCGTCGGGCCGCGTCCGCCCACCGCCAAGCCCGACCACGGCAAGCCCGATCTCGCGGGTCGCGATGCCGGTGACAAAGCCGTTCGCGCTCGCCTTGATGGCAAATTCCGTTGCCGCTTTCGGCAAATATTTTTCCGGATTGTCGACAAAGTCGGCGGGACCGCCAAGTGCCGCCACCATGCGCGCGAAGATGGAAGCGGCGCGGCCGCCGGCCAGCGTTTCGGCGGCGCGGCGCAGGCCGTCCTGGTTGGACGACACCAGGCCTGCCGATTGCAGCATCTCGGCGGCCAGCGCCAGCGTCACGTCCTCCAGCCGCCGGTCGCGAAAGCGGCCGGTGAGAAAATCGACGGCGTTGCGCACCTCGACCGCATTGCCGGCGGCGGACGCCAGCGGCTCGTTCATGCCGGTGACCAGCGCCGAGGCCTTAAGGCCGGCGCCATTGGCGACGTCGACCAGGCTGTTGGCCAGTGCGGTTGCGTCGCGCGATTTCTCCATGAAGGCGCCGTTGCCGACCTTAACGTCAAGCACCAGCGAATTGAGGCCGGCCGCCAGCTTCTTCGACAGGATCGAAGCAGTGATCAGTGGCACCGATTCCACCGTTCCCGTCACATCGCGGATGGCGTAGAGCCTGGCGTCGGCGGGTGCCAGATCGGCGGTCTGGCCGATGATGGCACAGCCGGTTTCGAGCACGGTCTTGCGGAAGCGCGCAACATCCGGCTGGCTGATATAGCCGGGGATCGCATCCATCTTGTCCAGTGTGCCCCCGGTATGGCCCAGACCCCTGCCGGAAATCATCGGCACATAGGCGCCGCAGGCAGCGACGATCGGCGCCAGCATCAAGGAGACATTGTCGCCGACGCCGCCCGTCGAATGCTTGTCGGTGACAGGGCCGGGCAGATCCGACCAGTCGAGCACATCGCCGGAATCGCGCATCGCCATAGTCAGCGCCACCGCCTCGTCGCGGCTCATGCCGTTGAAGAACACCGCCATGGCAAAGGCGCCGACCTGCGCGTCGGTGACTGTGCCGGCGGTCAGACCCTCGATGAAGAACGCTGTCTCCTCAGCCGAGAGCTTCTGGCCGTCGCGCTTGCGGCGGATGATTTCCTGGGGAAGCATCAGGCGTCGACCCTGTGCTCCGGAAGCCCGTCCTGAAAAACACGCTGCAGAATGGTCGCCAGCCGTGCGCCGCCGACCGGCGCCATGTCCTTGGTCTCCTGGTGCGACAGCTCGGCTCCGGTCATGCCGGCGGCAAGGTTGGTCACGACCGAACACGCGGCGACGCGCAGCCCAAGGAAGCGGGCGAGAATGACCTCCGGCACCGTCGACATGCCGACCGCGTTGGCGCCCATGACGCGCGCCATGCGGATCTCGGCGGGCGTCTCGAAGCATGGGCCGGAGAACCACATATAGACGCCCTTGTGCAGCGTGGTACCGGTGGCCTTCGCCGCCTGCTCGATGGCGGAGCGGAGACCGGCGTCGTAGGCTTCGGTCAGGCCGACGAAACGGCGGTCGCTCGGTTCGCCGATCAGCGGGTTGGAGCCCGAGAAATTGATGTGATCGGTGATCAGCATCACCGAACCCGGGCCCATCCCGGGATCGACCGAACCGGCGGCGTTGGTGAGGATCAGCCCGGAGATGCCGAGGCCGGCGAGCACCTCGAGTGCCGGCCGCATCGCCGCCGCGTTGCCGTGCTCGTAATAATGCGCCCGGCCGGACAGCATCAGCACCGGCGTGCCGGCAAAGAGCCCCGCCACCACCTCGCCGGCATGGCCGCTGACTCCGCTTCGGGGAAACCCCGGCAAGTCGGCGTAGGAGATGCGCACCGCATCCTCGACCTGGTCGACAAGCCCGCCAAGCCCTGACCCCAGCACCAAGGCGGTGGTCGGCGCCAGCCCGTCCAGCCTTTCGACGAGGTGATCGAGCGCTTCCTTCATTTCAGCACATCGCCTTCAAACCCGTATGGCAGCAACTCGCCCATGGTCACGGTCTCAACCACGCCGCTATCATCGCAGAGATAGAACTTCGTCTCCGGCCGGCAGAATTCCGCCAGCCGCTGCCGGCAGCCGCCGCAGGGCGAGCATTTTGCCACGCGTTCGGCGATCACGGCGATTTCAGTGATCTTGCCGCCGCCGCCCATGATGTAGTTGGCAAGTGCGGTGGTTTCGGCGCACCAGCCCTCCGGATAGGACGCGATCTCGACATTGGCGCCGGTGAAGACACGGCCGTCCTCGGTGCGCAACGCCGCGCCGACCGGAAATTTCGAATAGGGCGCATAGGCCTTGGCCATGGCGGCTTTCGCCGCTTCGAACAGATCATGAGCCATGATAGATCAGCGTTCCTTGACATAAGGCACGCCGCCGGCGCGCGGCGGGATTGCCTTGCCGATGAAGCCGGCGAGCAGGATGACGGTCAGCACATAGGGCAGCGCCTGCATGAATTGCACCGGCACCTTGCCGATCAGCGGCAGCGGCGTGCCTTGCAGGCGGATCGACGCGGCGTCGAGGAAGCCGAACAGCAGGCAGGCGAACATGGCGTTGACCGGTTTCCATTTGGCGAAGATCAGCGCGGCCAGCGCGATATAGCCCTTGCCGGCGGTCATGTCCTTCACGAAGCCGCCATTCTGCACCATCGACAGATAGGCGCCGGCAATGCCGGTGAGCACGCCGGTGCAGATCAGCGCCCGGTAGCGCAGCCAGGCGACCGAGATGCCGGCGGTGTCGACCGCGGCCGGGTTCTCGCCGACGGCGCGCAGCCGCAAGCCGAAGCGGGTGCGAAACAGCACCCACCAGGTGAACGGCACGGCCAGGAAGGCGAGATAGACCAGCACGGAATGGCCGGAGATGAGTTCCGAATAGATCGGCCCGAGGATCGGCACGCTCCTGAACGCCTCCGCGCCCGGCCAGATGATTGCCTCGAACCGCTCGCCGGCGGCCAGCGCCGGCGTGCGCCCGCCTTGCTGGAACCAGGCCTGGCCGAGCATGATCGTCGATCCGGCGGCAATGAAATTGATCGCGACGCCGGAAACGATCTGGTTGCCGCGATGGGTGATCGAGGCAAAGCCGTGGATCAGCGCGAAGGCAACCGAGATGAGGATGGCCACGCCGAGGCCGAGATAGGCCGAGTGGAAGACCGAGGCGGCGGCCGCACCGGCGAAGGCGCCGACAAGCATCTTGCCCTCGAGCCCGATGTCGAAGACGCCGGCCCGCTCCGAGTAGAGGCCGGCGAGACAGGCGAGCAGCAAGGGCACCGACAGGCGGATGGTCGAGTCCAGGACCTGTACGATGGCGTTGAAGAAATCCATCTCAGGCGCCCTTCCCCTTGACCGCTTCCATGCCGACCGATTTCGGGCTGAGCGAGGCGAACAACGCCTGGACGTAGGGCCGGAACATATGCTCGAGCGCGCCGGCGAACAGGATGACGAGGCCCTGGATGATAACGATCATGTCGCGGCTGATCGCCGGCATCTCGAAGGCGAGTTCGGCGCCGCCCTGGTAGAGCATGCCGAACAATATTGCCGCCATGACGATGCCGACCGGATGCAGGCGGCCCATCAGCGCCACCGCGATGCCGACGAAACCGGCGCCCGAAACGAATTCGAGTGCGACATTGTGCTGGTCGCCCATCGTCGGGTTGAGCGCCATCATGCCGGCTAGCGCGCCCGAGATCATCATCGCGATGATGATGATGCGGATCTCCGAAATGCCGGCATAGCGCGCCGCTTTCGGGCTGTGGCCATAGGTGCGCATCTCGTAGCCGAGCTTGGTGCGCCAGATCAGCACCCACACCAGGAAGGCCATGGCTAGCGCCAGCAGGGAACTTACGTTGAATGGCGCCGAACGGATTTTGGCGCCGAACAATTCGATGACCCAGTTGAGCTTCGGCAGTTGCGCGCCTTCGAGGAAGGTGCGCGTCTGCGGTGCCATCGAGGCGGGGGGCTTCAAGTACCCGACCAGCGCACGGACCATGACGCTGGCGGCGATGAAATTGAACATGATGGTGGTGATGACGATGTGCGAGCCGCGCTTGGCCTGCAGATAGGCCGGGATCAGCGCCCACAGCGCGCCCATCGCCGCGGCGGCGATAATGGCGATCGGGAAGGTCAGCCACCAAGGCAGCACGCTGTCGAAGGCCAGGCAAACAATGCCAATGCCGAGACCGGCGATATAGCCCTGGCCCTCGCCACCGATGTTGAACAGGCCGCAATGCGCCGCAACCGCTACCGAAAGCCCGCTGAAGATGAAGGTGGTGGCATAGAAAAGCGTGAACGCGATGCCTTGGCCGCGGCCGAAGGCACCCTCGACCAGGACGACGGCTGCGCGCAGTGGGTTCTCGCCAACCAATATGACGACGAAGCCGGCAACGACGAAGGCGACGAACAGGTTGATCAGCGGGATCAGGACGTAGTCGGCCCAGGCCGGCAGCTTGGCATAGGGAGTGCTCATTCCGCCGCCTCGCGCTGCTCGACGCCGGCCATCAGCAGGCCGAGCTCGCCCTCGGTCGCGTCGGGGCCGCGTTCGCCGACGATCCGGCCGGCAAACATCACCAGGATGCGGTCGGACAGCGAGCGGATCTCGTCGAGCTCGACCGAAACCACCAGCACCGCCTTGCCCTGGTCGCGCATGGCGATGAGGCGCTTGTGGATGAATTCGATGGCGCCGACATCGACGCCGCGCGTCGGCTGGCCGACGATCAACACGCCGGGATCTTGTTCCATTTCCCGCGCCAGCACGATCTTCTGCTGGTTGCCGCCGGAGAAATTGGCGGTCTTGAGGCGGCAGTCCGCCGGTCGGATGTCATATTTGACGATCTTGTCCCTGGCATCGTTACGGATGGCATCGATGTCAAGGAACGGCCCCTTCAGATAGCGCTCGTCGTCCTGGTAGCCGAGGATCGAATTCTCGTTCTCCTCGAAGGCCAGCACCAGCCCGACATGATGGCGGTCCTCCGGCACATGGGCAAGGCCGCGCTCGCGCAGCTCGCCAGGGTCGGCGGCGCCGGTGAGGTCGATCGGCTTGCCGTCGAGCATGACCGAGCCCGAAACGGCATGCCTGATGCCGGAAATCGCCTCGAGCAATTCGGACTGCCCGTTGCCGGCGACGCCGGCAATGCCGACGATCTCGCCGGCATGGACGTCGAAGGAGACGTCATCGACCATGGTGACGCCGCGGGAATCCTTGACCGTCAAGTTCTTGACCGCGAGCTTGACGCCGCCGGCCTTCGCCTCGCCCTTCTCGACGCGCAGCAGCACGCGCCGGCCGACCATCAGCTCGGCCAGTTCCTCGACCGTGGTCTTCCTGGTTTCGCGTGTCGCCACCATCGTGCCCTGGCGCATCACCGAGACGGTGTCGGTGATCGCCATGATCTCGCGCAGCTTGTGGGTGATCAGCACGATCGTCTTGCCCTGCTCCTTCAGCTGCCTGAGGATGCGGAACAGATGGTCGGCCTCGGCCGGCGTCAGCACGCCCGTCGGCTCGTCGAGGATCAGGATCTCGGCGCCGCGATAGAGCGCCTTGAGGATTTCGACGCGTTGCTGCAGGCCGACCGGCAACTCCTCGATGATGGCGTCGGGATCGACTTCGAGCCCGTATTCGCGCTCGAGCCGCTCCAGCTCGGAACGCGCCTTGGCGATGCTCTTCTTCAGCAGCGCATCGCTTTCGGCGCCGAGAATGACGTTTTCCAGCACCGAGAAATTGTCGACCAGCATGAAGTGCTGATGCACCATGCCGATGCCGAGCGCGATCGCATCGTTCGGCGTCTTGATCGATGCCGGCTGGCCGCCGACACGGATCTCGCCGGAATCGGCCTGGTAGAAACCATAGAGGATCGACATCAGCGTCGACTTGCCGGCGCCGTTTTCGCCGACGATGCCATGGATAGTGCCGCGCATAATCTCCAGATTGATGTCGCGGTTGGCGCGCACGGCGCCAAAGCTCTTGTCGATGCCGATCAGCTCGATTGCGGCTTGCGCCATGCAGCCTGTTCCCACTGTTATTTTTTTACCGCTTGGTCAAACGCCTAGCATGACGCCCAGTCTGTGCCAATTGGGTCCGTACCAATTGGCCGGAGCAGGGTTCACTCTCGACAAATCCCGCCATGCTTGTCAATTTCCAACGTGGCCGCAGCCTGCACAATCGCCTGATCGAGGATTTCAAATGACCATGCCCGAGGACCGGCTGACGACGCTGGAAATCCGCGCCGCCGAGCAGGAGAAGACCATCGAGGAACTGTCCGGCCAGATCGCCGAGCAGTGGAAGGTGATCGAGCGCATGCAGCGCAAGCTCGACGCGCTGGCCGAGCGCTTCCTGGCGCTGGAGGAACAGGCCGCGCCCGACGTGCCGGTGACCAAGCCGCCGCACTGGTGAGCGGGCCGACAAGACAAAACCGCCGGGCTTTCACCCGGCGGCTCGTCAGTTCAGCAGTGCCAGTCGATCAATAACGGCAATCGATCAATACGGGCAGGCATTGTCCGACATGTAGTCGTGCACCTTGATGGTGCCGGCGATGATGTCGGCCTTGGCTTTTTCGACCGCCGCCTTCATCGCATCGTCGACAAGCGCCTTGTTGTTGTCGTCCATGGCGTAGTCGACGCCGCCTTCCTTGAGGCCGAGATCGTTGACGCCGGCCGTGAATTTGCCGTCCTTGGCATCCATGAAGGTGTTGTAGACGGCAACGTCGACGCGCTTGACCATGGAGGTCAGCACCTTGCCGGGCTGTAGGCCGTTCTGGTTGGAATCGACGCCGATGCCGAGTTTGCCGGCGTCGGCCGCTGCCTGCAGCACGCCCACACCGGTGCCGCCTGCCGCCGCGTAGACCACGTCGGCGCCCTGGTCGATCTGCGTCTTGGCGATCTCGCCGCCCTTGGCCGGATCGTTCCAGGCTGCAGGCGTATCGCCGGTCATGTTCTGGATGACGTCGGTGGCGCCGGCCGCCTTTGCGCCGCCGACATAGCCGCAGCCGAACCTGCGGATCAGCGGAATGTCCATGCCGCCGACGAAGCCGACCTTCTTGGTCTTGGAAGCCATCGCCGCCATCACGCCGACGAGGTACGAGCCTTCCTGCTCCTTATAGACCAGGGAGCGGACATTGGGCTTGTCGACGACCATGTCGATGATGGCGAATTTGGTATCGGGGAACTCCGTGGCGATCTTGTCAAGCGCGTCAGCCCACGAGAAGCCCGCCATGACGATCGGGTTGCGGCCGTCCTCGGCGAAACGGCGCAGCGCCTGCTCGCGCTGGGTGGCGTTGCTGACCTCGAATTCCACATAGGGGATGCCGGTCTCGGTCTTGAACTTTTCAGCGCCGTTGAACGACGCCTCGTTGAACGATTTGTCGAACTTGCCGCCGAGATCATAGAGGATCGCGGGTTGAATGTCCGCGGCGAAGGCCGGAAGAACCATTGCAGCTGCGGCCATGAGGCCGAGAACGATACGTTTCATGTGATCCACACCCCTGTCGGTTATTTGTCCATTATGCACCGCATGCCGGCCCGGTTCTCCGGCAGGCATGCGGCGTCAGGCAGGAGTGTCTTCCTCCCGCTTCGGGCCAATCTGGCACGGCCCGAAACAAAATTCACGTGGAATTTTGACCCTTTGGAAAAGCATGGCGCCGCATCGTGGCGCCACAGCATATTCCTTGCGTCAGGGGCATAAAATCAGGCGGAGACGGCGGCCGGAATGGCGCAGGAAACGCCGGTTCCCTGTAGGCCGCAATAGCCGTAGGGGTTCTTCGCCAGATATTGCTGGTGGTCTTCCTCGGCGAAGTAGAATTCCGGCGCCGGCGCGATCTCCGTGGTGATCTTGCCGCGTCCGGCACCGCGCAGCGAAGCCTCGTAGGCATCGCGCGAGGCGAGCGCCGCCTGATACTGCGCGTCGTTGAACGTATAGATCGCCGAACGGTAGGTCGTGCCGACATCATTGCCCTGGCGCATGCCTTGCGTCGGGTCGTGGCTTTCCCAGAACAGCTTCAAGAGCTCGGCATAAGACACGATCTTGGGGTCGTAGACGACGAGCACGACTTCGGCATGGCCGGTGAGCCCCGTGCAAGTTTCCTGATAGGTCGGGTTGGGCGTGACGCCGCCGGCATAGCCGGCCGCCGTGACCCAGACGCCCTCGACCTGCCAGAACAGGCGCTCGGCGCCCCAGAAGCAGCCCAGCCCGAACATCGCCGTTTCCATCCCTTCGGGATAAGGACCCTTGAGAGGCTTGTTCGAGACAAAGTGCTTGGATGCCGTCGGGATCGGCCGGTCGCGGCCGGGCAGCGCCTCGGAGGGCTTCGGCAGGTTGAGCTTCTTGTTCAGCATGTCGCTGAGAAACATGGTGCGGTTTCCTTTTCTTCTTGGTTGAGCCTTCCTGGTACGGGAACACCGGGTCAGGCTGGAAATGTCAGGTTGCGGCGAACCGCCCGCTGGGGCGCTGCCGCCTGTAACCGATGGCATAAAGAATGAACGCCAGCACCGCGAACACGGCAAAGCCGGGCTGGCTGAGCACCCAAGCGATGGCACCGTGCCACAGCAGCGGGTTGATCTTATCGCGGACGAAGCTTTCGAAGGCGCTGCGCGTATCCGGCGAGACAGCGAGCCAGCTGGTGTTGAGCGGGGTCATCACCAGCGCTGAAGCCGCCACCGAGCGGGTCGCATCGAGCACGGCCATGATGACCGAAACCGAAAGCGCAATCATTGCGGCAAGACGGAAGATAAAGCGGAACATCCGGACCCTTCCTCCCAGGAGTTTATCAGAATGTCGTGTGGACTGTTAAATAGGATCTGCGTGCTTTATCCGCAATCGCGACACGCGAAGTTGAACCTGCGGCAGCCGGGTTCGCCGGGACCGGTGGCGCGCTGGGGGCGGCAAGCACACCTCCGCCGCTCCTTTCGATAGGCTCCCAACGGGTGCCCCAACGGCATGGGCTGAGCATCCGTATCCGGCAAAGCGAATAGACTGCCGTTATGTCTTGGCATTCGGCACCGGATCGACTAGATGAGCCCCGCGCCTGTTGCTTTGACGGCTCGGGTGCGGGGAAAGGGTATCCGCTGGTTGACGGCGCCCACGGCCGGAATTCCGGCCGGAATCCCAAAGGAGATGCATCTCCCCAACCCGCGCGGCGAAACCGGCCGCGTCGAAAATGCTAAAAAGACGGAGAGGTGGCCGAGTGGTTGAAGGCGCACGCCTGGAAAGTGTGTTTACGGGAAACCGTAACGCGGGTTCGAATCCCGCTCTCTCCGCCAGTTAAATCTCACCGGCTCGCCGAGTCTGAAGGGACACTGGACGGCGACTGCCGCTGCGATGGAGTATCTTGAGGCAGGCAGGGAGGCAGAGGGGCGCGCAAAGGCTACTGAGCGGCTTTCATCTTCGCCGCACCCTTACCTCAGATCAGCCTACAACCAATCGGCCCGCGCTTCACCAGAAGCACGGGCTTGGTCGACTCGGCACCATCGCCGCCCCGTCTAGCGCGGGACCGCTTGTATTCCCGAGACCGAGCGCTCTGTTTCGGCGGAGAAAACCACGAAGGCAAAGATAAGCACGGCGACAGCGACGATCATTGAGCCGGTGGCCACGATCGGCTCGAGCGCCGGATTTCCCTGCAGCATCAGGTAAAGCGCCGGCAGCATCACGACCAGGCCGAGATTGTAGACGCCGTAGTGGATCATCGCGCTCCTGCGGGCAGCCTTCGCCGGGTTCAGCGCATAATAGCCGCCGAATATTGCACTGGTGACCCACCCCAGCAGGTTGATGTGCGCGTGAGCCGGAAACGCGCCGTGATCGCCTGAAATTGCCATCTGCAGGCCAGCTGCAATTCCCAGAATAAGAAAGATGATGGCTGTCTTGAAAAAGAGTTCCGAAACCTTAGGCATGTCATTCTCCCAAACCCGTTTTGCCGCATCATGCTGTGGTTCCGGCGATCTTGCCAAGGGACCGTCGAGCCTGCGGAGCCATTTGTCGCCGGCCAGACAGCCCGTTGGCGGCCGGCCGCCGGGCCTGGCCGGTTGCGAGTCCAGCCAGCAAAAAATATGCACTCACGCTAATTTAATTGCAACATTACCGGCCAGGCTTCATGTCGTTCTCGCCAGGAAAGTGTCCTGCACGATGGTGGTACCATACGCGCCAAAGGTCTGCCCGTCAGTGTTGCAGCAAGGCCTCGCCGAACTTCTCCCACAGCTGTGCGCAATCTGTTGCTCTGAGGCTGGGGGTTCCGACTGGGCCATATCTGATGACGGCGGCGTGAACATCATAGCCAACGATAGGTGCATTGGCGACAAAGTGGATAGCCTCGCCCAATCGGCGGGGGCCAATTGGCGCATCGGTTTTGTTGGTGATGTCGAAGACACCAAGAATATCCGCTTCCTGATTCCTGGCTGCCAACGCAGCCGCCATTACCCTTTCTTGCATCATCGAAATCTCTCCTATCGGTCTAAGTCTAAGAACCGTGGCTTGTGCCGGTCCGGCAGCTGACAACCGGCAAATCGAAGTGCCTTTTGCAGCAGCATCTCGATTGGCTCTTGCTGCGAGCCACTCCGCCCGCTCCCGCGGCAAGCCGATAAGGCAACTGCCAGCGAAATCCGCAGGCACGTCCACGGTCGCATCAAACACGGCCCACGTGCCAGTCGGCTCCTGAACGGGCAAAAACCTCATAACAGCGCCTGCTAATATACTATGCCGACTGTGAGGACGAGACTTTTTCCTGCATCAACTAAACGAATGAGAGCTGGTGTCGAAGTGCCGGGCGACGCTCGTCGAAAACAAATCGTCGGCGACATCGCCTGGATCGAAGGTGGGCCTGAGCAGTGATCCGGCCGCATTCGAGGCTCGCCGACCGGGACAAGCACAAGACGCAGCGCCGGCACGCCTCGTCAGATGTTACTTTCTGCCCTGCGGATAGATCGTCTCGCCGCGCTTCAGCATCTCCACGAACGCCGCGATCTTCTTCTTGCGTCCGGCTTCGGTTTTCATGTTGTGGATGCGGAAGGCGAGTGCGAAGCGGTTTTGGCCGCTGAGCTTTGCCAGCATCTCTTTCGCCGTGGGCTCGGCGTCTATTGCCGCCTGGAGGTCGTCGGGGATCTTCATCTCCTTGCCGCTCTTGTAGGCGCGCGCCCAGCGGCCGTCGGCCTTGGCCGCATCGACCTGCCTCAGCCCGTGCTCGGTCATCCGGCCCTCCTCGATCAGCCGGGCGACATTGTCGACATTGATCTGGCTCCAGGTGCTCTTCTTGCCGCGCGGGGTGTAGCGCTGCAGGTAGCTTTTGCCGTCCAAGGCCTTGCGCACCGCATCGATCCAGCCCCAGCACAACGCCACGTCGATGGCTTGCTTCGGAGTGATCGACGGCAGCCCCGAATCGAGCTTATGGATCTTGATCCAGACTTCGTCCTCGCTGTCGTGATGCTCGCCAAGCCAGGCATGGAAGCTTTCGGCATCCCTGAACTCGCGCACCTTGGCGGGGTCGACCTTGACGGGCGCCATCAGCCGGTCCGCCCGTGACGCAGGCGCGTAACGACGCCGAACCGGTTGCCGGCCGCGCGCGCGCTCATCTCAGCTCCGACAACTAGGATCATGGTTCGCTCCTCTCAACGATGCGAATACGAAACCTAGACGATCTTTCTACTTTCATCATCAAGAGCGTCTCCCTCCTCGTACCGCTCCAATGCCTCCATTAGCCACCGACACTGATTTTACTGGTATGGAATCGCTCGGCATCCGCATATCTATTTGCAACTTCTAATTTAGCCCGATGCGTGCCGAGAGCCCTCAATTCGGCCGTCATCCATTGCACTTGACGGTCTCTCGAGCTGTATACGGCCCGAACTGTTGCCGTATCGGCCGATTTTTCAGCGCAACCAAGCCTTTACCTTTCGGCCAGTTCGGAGTTGCCCTTCAGCCATGTTCGTGGTCCCGTACAACCAGGGCGCTCAATGCGGCATTCGGCACCGGTCGCCTCACCGACCGTCAAGGCACACAGGAGATAGCAATGGGCATTTTCGACAGTATCAAAGGTGCGATTTTCGGAAACGCGGTTGCGGCCGAAGCGCCGCCGGCGCAACCGTCTCCCGCGCCTGCTTCGAGCACGGCCACCCAGCCGACGGCGCCTACCCGATCCGCCCCGGCTGCAACCCCGGCCTCGACCGCGCCAGCCGCGCCGTCCTCTGCCCCGGACATCGCTGCCATTCTCGACAAGGCGGTGGCCGCGAAGGGGCAGAAACTCAACTGGAAGAATTCGATCGTCGACCTGATGAAGGCTCTGAATATCGACAGCAGCCTCGGCGCCCGCAAGGAGCTTGCCCACGAGCTGAACTACACCGGCGATATGAACGACACTGTAACGATGAATCTGTGGCTGCACGACGCACTGATGAAAAAGCTGGCCGAGAATGGCGGCAAGCTTCCGAGCGACCTGGCCGCCTAGAGTCACAAGACAAGCAATTCCAGGAAAACGTGTGAACGGTTTTCCGTCGGGAATTGCGTCAAACAAAAAAGACAGACCGGTTCGGCGTTTCCGTGAAACGACGAACCGATCTAGTCCTGTCCGCACCGCGGTATTGCTGCGCTGACTTCAGCCGCAACCGAGCAAACCAGACTGCCAAGCCATCAAACTGCAAAGTAAATAAATTGGGACCCATCCCGGCCGCCGGGATTGGGTCTGTGGCGAAGTCGCATGGCACAAAAGCGCTGCCGCCTCGCCCGGCTTGTCTCACTCAAAACCGATGATTTTCGGTCGCCGTCCGCACGCTGGTAGGACCACCATTTTGCTGGCGAAACGCGACGTTCGGCGTATCATTCTCCCGGGCGAGGGTTCATGGTGGGAGGAAGCCAATGAACGTGGTGCAGAGGGTGACTGTCGCCGACTTGACGGCCCAAGAGCTTGTTTCATCTGCGCTTTCAAGATTCGGCGCCGGCGACACCATATCGACGAGGGCGATGCTGGACATCCTTCGCCGGACGGCCCCAGCCTGCGGCGACAGTGACGACGATCTGGTCGAGCTTATCGTCATGACGGCCGTTGGTAGGACCATGGGGGTCGTGTTCGACCATCGCTCCCGTTAGCAATCCGGAACGAATACCAGGCTGCACCGTTCAGTCCGCAAAACTTATCTCGCTTGAGTTGTGGAATGGTGCCATGCGTGATGAACAATTCGACGTTCCCGTGACAATCGAAACTGGGCGGAACGGACGCATCCTGACGGTGACGCGGGCGGTCGAGGCCGCATCACTGCTGGTCGAAAAGTGGCCGAACGAAAAGCGCGGGCCGAAATACCGCTCGGCCTTGCAAGCAATGATGGACGCCCTGGAGCAGCGGCGGGCGGTTGGCAGCGCTCGACGGGCATTCACCGCGGCCGCCAAAGAGGCCAGCCTTTTTGTGCGCGAAGGCCGGCCTGACACCAAGCCCTTGTTTTGAGCAAAATCGCCGCGCATACCGGGTCATGCCCGAGGGCAGGCAATTGGGCGACACGCTCGAAGGAACTCGCTGAAATCTTGCCCGTTATGCTCTCGTCGAGATGAGGAGAGCTGCCATGGCCGACGACAAAACCAAGACCGATAGTCGCGACCGCTCACGAGTGGTGGGCGGCGAAGATTATGAGGTACATCATTTCGCCGAGGAAGCGGGCATTACCCCGGATCAGGCCCGCACGCTGATCAAGCGCCACGGCACCGACCGCAAGGTGCTGAACGAAATCGCCGAGAGCATAAGAGCGTTGTAATGGCTGACAAGAAAACCGCAATGGCCGACCGCAAGACGCGCGATGCGGACGAAAAGAAGGCTCTGCACCTGGCTGAAACCACCGACGTTTCGCCGAAGCAGGCGAAGGATCTGATGCGCAAGCACGGCAAGGACAGCCCGAAGGTCGAGAAGGAAGCCAAGAACTTCAAGGCCGAGGGCTGAGCCGCCGAAGGTCTTTGTGCGTCACCCGCAACTTGACAATCGCTGCTGAACGCGCCCAGCCGGTTGGACGCGCGGCATAGGGGCCGCAATCCTGCGGCTTATCGGTTTTCTAACAAATTCGGCCTATGCCTTCCGCTATCGCGGCTCAGGGATGCCATATGCGCGGGATGTCTGGTGAGGCGAGGCCGTCAATAGATGACATGCAGCATGTGAGGCTGGTGTTTTGCCTGTTGGCCGCGGTTGTGATGGCGGCGGCGCTCCTCGCCTTTGCCACCTCCCTCCTGCAGGATCCCGATAGCTGGTGGCACATTAAGGTCGGCATTGATATGCTGGCAAGCCGCACATTCCCGACCATCGACATTTACTCCTACACTTTTGCCGGCCAGCCATGGATCGCCAAGGAATGGCTTAGCCAGGTTCTCCTTGCAATTGCCTATGAAGCCGGCGGTTGGAACGGCGTGGTGCTGCTGGCGACTGCGGTAATCGCGCTTACGGCCTTCTTGACGTCGTGGTATCTCAGCGCGTGGTTGAAGCCGACGCTGGCGATAGGACTGACGCTGGTGCTCGCGCTCGTGATCGGGCCAATCTATGTCGCCCGACCCCACATCTTTACCTTGCCCATCATCGTCGTCTGGACCGCCGGTCTTTTCCAGGCCGCACGCAACGAGAAAGCACCGCCCTTATGGCTGCTGGCGCTGCTTTGCCTGTGGGCCAATCTCCATGCCACCTTCACCTTCGGTTTCGTCATCGCCGCCTTCGCCGGCCTCGATCTCGTCATGCGCACACGCTTGTCGAACCCTCGGCTGCTGGCCAAGTGGATCGTTTTCGGGCTGCTTTGCCCGCTGGTCAGCCTGCTCAATCCCTATGGCGTCAAGGCCATACTCGCCACATTCACCGTGGCCTATGGCAATGAGGCGGTGCCTTACATTGCGGAGTGGCAACCCTTCGACGCCTCGCGGCACACCCTCCAGGAGGTGGCCCTGCTGGTGGCGTTTTTCGGGCTGCTCGTGTCGAGATTGCGCATTGGCTGGGCCAAGGCGCTGTTCCTTGTCTTCACGTTGCACGTCTATCTCACCCACATACGGTTCATGTACCTGTTCTTTCTTCTCGTGCCGGTGGTCCTTGCCGTCGAGGTCGCGCAACAATATCCAGCGCTTTCAGCCGAGAAATGGGCGACGGAAAAGCGTGACGGACTTGAACAATTTTTCGCACGGCAATTTTCCAGGATTTGTGCTGGACTTGCCGTTTTGCTGGTTTTGGCGGCTGCCGCCTTCACGACCTATCCGGTCGCGCCGAGCCAGAAGACCTCGGCGAGGGACGCACTGGCCTTTGCCCAAACCCATAATCTGTCGGGCAATCTGCTGAACTCCTACGATTTCGGCGGCACGCTGATTTTCCACGGCGTCAAGACGTTTATCGACGGCCGGGCGGATCAGCTCTTCCTGAATGGCTTTACGGAAACGGATGAGCAGACGGGGCACAGCCGGGGCAAGCCGATCCTGAAAGCCCAACTCGACAAATATACGATAGGCTGGGCATTGTTGGCCGCCGAAGACAGCCGCATTCCGTTCTTCGACGAACTGGGCTGGAAGCGGGCCTATGCGGACGACTACGCGGTGATCTACACCCGCGCGGACTGAGCCCCGGCAGCTTCGCGCGCCGGTGTGCACCTCCCTCCTGAAGCTGTGGCCAGCGCCGAGGCGGCGAAATCCTTATGGGATTTTGATTTCTTTGCTCCGCGTCCCGTCTCGAACCTTTATGGCACTTTGATCCATACTCACAGGAGCGGTGTATCCAGCCGCCGATATGATGCGGCGACGGGTTTGGATACTTTGTTAAGTAAACAAACAACATAAGGAAAATGCGCGGTGGACATAGTTGTTGTCGCGATTGGAATCGCGTTCTTTGCTCTATGCTTCGGCTATATAAAAGCCTGCGACAAGCTGTAAGTTTAGGGGATCGTAACATGCTTTTCGACTATATCCTCGGCGGCGCCGTGACCTTGTTTCTTCTCGCCTACCTGACATACGCCCTCGTTCGCCCGGAACGCTTCTGATCTCCGCTGGCAAGGAGCCAACCCCATGACAATCAACGGATGGCTGCAGATCCTCGTCTATTGCGGGATCGTCGTTCTGCTGACCAAGCCGCTCGGCGGCCACATGCATCGCGTTTTCAGCGGCGAGCGCACATTCCTGTCGTCAATTCTGGCCCCGCTCGAGCGCGGGCTCTACCGCATATCAGGGACCAGCGAGCGCGAGGAGCAGCACTGGACCTCCTATGCGGCGGCCCTGCTGTTCTTTAACCTGGCCGGCTTCCTGGTGCTCTATTCGCTGCAACGGCTGCAAGGCGGCCTGCCCTACAATCCGGCCGGCATGACCGCAGTCGAACCTGGGCTGGCCTTCAACACCGCCGCCAGCTTCATGACCAACACCAACTGGCAGAACTACGGCGGCGAAAGCACGATGTCCTATCTCGTGCAGATGAGCGGCTTGACCGTGCAGAATTTTCTGTCGGCGGCGACTGGCGTCGCCATTGCGGTCGCATTGATCCGCGGCTTTGCTAGAGCCTCAGGCAAATCGATCGGCAATTTCTGGGTCGATATGACCCGCGGCACGCTCTACCTGCTTTTGCCCTTTTGCATCGTGTTGACTCTGGTCTATGTCTATCTCGGCATGCCGCAGACGCTCGCTGCCTACGTCAACGCGACGACGCTCGAAGGCGCGCAACAGACTATCGCGGTCGGGCCGGTCGCTTCCCAGGTTGCCATCAAGATGCTCGGCACCAATGGCGGCGGTTTCTTCAACGCCAATGCAGCGCATCCCTTCGAAAATCCCGATGCAATCTCCAACCTGATCCAGATGGTGACGATCTTCGCCCTCGGCGCGGCGTTGACCAATGTCTTCGGCCGCATGGTAGGCAACCAGCGCCAGGGCTGGGCAATTCTGTCGGCTATGGGCGTGCTGTTCATCGCCGGCGTTGCCGTCTGCTACTGGGCGGAAGCCGCCGGCAATCCGCTCGTCCATGCGCTGGGCGTCGACGGCGGCAACATGGAGGGCAAGGAGAGCCGCTTCGGCATCGCCCTGTCGGCACTGTTTGCCGTCATCACCACGGCCGCATCCTGCGGCGCGGTCAACGCCATGCATGACAGCTTCACCGCACTCGGCGGCATGATCCCCATCATCAACATGCAACTCGGCGAGGTCATTGTCGGCGGCGTCGGCGCCGGCTTCTACGGTATCCTGATGTTCATCGTCATTGCCGTTTTCGTCGCCGGGCTGATGGTCGGACGCACGCCCGAATATCTCGGCAAGAAGATCGAGGCCAAGGAGGTCAAGATGGCTATGCTGGCCGTGCTCTGCCTGCCGCTTGCAATGCTGATCTTCACCGCTATCGCGGTGGTGCTGCCGACCGGCGTTGCTTCCATCGCCAATGCCGGCCCGCACGGCTTCTCCGAGGTTCTCTATGCCTACACCTCGGCCGCGGCGAACAATGGCTCCGCCTTTGGCGGCCTCAGCGGCAACACGCCCTGGTACAACGTAACGCTCGGCATCGGCATGCTGATGGGCCGGTTCCTGGTCATTATTCCGGCGTTGGCGATTGCTGGCTCGCTGGTTGCGAAGAAGACCGTCCCTGCCTCCGCCGGCACCTTCCCGACCGACGGTCCGCTGTTCGTCGGGCTGCTGGCCGGTGTCATCCTGATCGTCGGCGGCCTGACCTTCTTCCCGGCCCTGGCGGTCGGACCGATCGTCGAGCACCTGGCGATGATCAACGGTCAGACATTCTGAAACGGCGATGCCCTGGTTCAAGATCATACCTCGAAAGGTCCGGCATCGCCCCGAGCCGGAGGGGGAGAAAACGCCCCCTCCTTTCCCGACGCTGTCCACATTCCTCGCTATTGCGGCAGCCTTGATCATGATCTGGCTGCTGGCTTACGGGCCGCCGCACCTTCGTTCGGCACACGATCGACCGGTCAACAACATCGACACTGGAGCTACCAAATGAGCCCGTCGAAATCCGTGAGCATCATGGATACCCGCATTCTGTGGCCCGCTATCGGCGGTTCCTTCAGAAAACTGAACCCGCGCACCTTGATGCGAAACCCGGTGATGTTTGTCGTCGCCGTCGTCTCGGCGCTCACCACCGTGCTGTTCGTCAAGGATCTCGTTACCAGCGGCGGCGATCTTGGCTTCACGCTGCAGATCATCATCTGGCTGTGGTTCACCGTGCTCTTCGCCAATTTCGCCGAAGCGGTGGCCGAAGGCCGCGGCAAGGCGCAAGCTGACTCGCTGCGTCGGGCGCGAACCGAGACACAGGCCAAGCTGTTGAACGGTGGCGACCGCAGCAAGTTCAAACTGGTGCCCGGCACCAGCCTGAAGGTCGGCGACATCGTGCTTGTCGAAGCCGGCGACATCATCCCCTCGGACGGCGAGGTGGTCGAAGGCGTGGCGTCGGTCAACGAGGCGGCCATCACCGGCGAATCCGCACCGGTCATCCGCGAATCCGGAGGCGATCGTTCGGCGGTGACCGGCGGCACGCAGGTCTTGTCCGACTGGATCCGCGTGCGCATCACTGCGGCTGCCGGTCATACGTTCCTCGACCGCATGATCTCGCTGGTCGAGGGCGCCGAGCGCCAGAAGACACCCAACGAGATCGCGCTCAACATCCTGCTCGTCGGCATGACGCTGATCTTCGTACTGGCGACGGCGACGATCCCGAGCTTCGCCTCGTATTCGGGCGGCTATATCTCGGTGACCGTGCTGGTCGCCCTGTTCGTTACCCTGATCCCGACCACAATTGGCGCCCTGCTGTCGGCTATCGGCATTGCCGGCATGGACCGCCTGGTGCGCTTCAACGTGCTCGCCATGTCGGGCCGCGCCGTCGAGGCGGCCGGCGATGTCGACACGCTGCTGCTCGACAAGACCGGAACCATCACGCTGGGCAACCGTCAGGCGACGGCATTTCGACCGGTCAAGGGCGTCACCGAACAGGAACTGGCCGACGCGGCTCAGCTTGCCTCGCTTGCCGACGAAACGCCGGAAGGCCGCTCGATCGTCGTCCTGGCGAAGGAAAAATACGCCATCCGCGCCCGCGACATGGCAAGCCTGCACGCGACTTTCGTGCCCTTCACCGCGCAAACCCGCATGAGCGGTGTCGATCTGGAAGGCTCCTCGGTCCGCAAGGGCGCAGTCGATGCGGTACTTGCCCACGTCAACCTCTCGACCGTTGCCACAGGCAGTACGCGCCCCGGCAGCGACACCGTCCGCGACCTCCAGGCGATCGCCGACGAGATCGCCAAATCGGGTGGCACTCCACTCGCGGTCGAGCGCGACGGGCGCCTGCTCGGCGTCGTCCATCTGAAGGACATCGTCAAGGGCGGCATCGCAGAACGCTTTGCCGAATTGCGCCGCATGGGCATCCGCACGGTGATGATCACCGGCGATAATCCGATGACCGCGGCGGCGATCGCGGCGGAAGCCGGCGTCGACGACTTCCTTGCCCAGGCGACGCCCGAGGACAAGTTGAAGCTGATCCGCGACGAGCAGGCCAAAGGCAAACTGGTCGCGATGTGCGGCGATGGCACCAACGATGCGCCGGCCCTTGCGCAGGCCGATGTCGGCGTTGCCATGAACACCGGCACGGTCGCGGCGCGCGAGGCCGGCAACATGGTCGATCTCGACAGCGATCCGACCAAGCTGATCGAGATCGTCGAAATCGGCAAGGCGCTGCTGATGACGCGTGGCTCGCTGACCACCTTCTCCATCGCCAACGACGTGGCCAAGTATTTTGCCATCATCCCGGCAATATTCGCCGTCTTCTACATCGCCCCGGGCCAGACCGCCGGGCCGCTGCAAGCGCTCAATGTCATGCATCTGGCGACGCCGCAGAGCGCTATCCTCTCGGCCATCATCTTCAACGCGCTGATCATCATTGCGCTGATCCCGCTGTCGCTGAGGGGCGTCAAATACCGCGCGGTCGGCGCCGGTGCGCTGCTCAGCCGCAATCTCATTGTCTATGGCCTTGGCGGCGTCGTAGTGCCCTTCGTCGGCATCAAGATGATCGACATGGCCATCACCGCTCTCGGTCTCGCCTAAGGAACCACGTCGATGCTCAATCAAATCAGGCCCGCGATCGTCATGATCGTCTTCTTCACCATTCTGACGGGTTTGGTCTATCCGATCGGCATGACCGGCATTGCCCAGGCGCTGTTTTCGCGCCAGGCCAATGGCAGCCTGATCGAGAAGGACGGCAAGCTCGTCGGTTCCGAGCTGATCGGCCAGGCTTTCGAAAGCGACCGCTACTTCCATGGCCGCCCGTCGGCTGCCGGCGACGGCTACAATGCCGCCGCCTCGGGCGGCTCGAATCTCGGCCCGACCAACCCGAAGCTCATCGACAGGATCAAGAGCGACGCCGAAAAGCTGAGAGTCGAAAACCCGAGCCAGCCGGTACCGATGAATCTGGTCACCACGTCCGGCAGCGGCCTCGATCCGCATATCAGCCCAGATGCGGCCTATTTTCAGGTTGCCAGGGTGGCCAAGGCCAGGGGCGTCGATGAATCCAGGATCAAATCGCTTGTCGACAGCCATGTCGAAGATCGCGAATTGGGGTTCATCGGCGAGGCGGTGGTCAATGTGCTGGCCCTCAACCTTGCGCTGGACGATGCGATGAAACAGTGAAGGACCGGCGCCGGGATCGACACCGAAGCCGGCGCCGTTCATGATTGACCCTTATGCCAGACGACAGCCGCACCGCCGAAACCAGGCCCTCTCCCGACGCGCTGCTCGAGCATGCCGAGCGGGAGGAGCGCGGTCGCCTGAGGATATTTCTCGGCGCCGCCCCCGGTGTCGGCAAGACCTACGAGATGCTGATGTCGGGCCGCGCCAGGCTGGCCGACGGGGTCGACGTGGTGATCGGCATCGTCGAGACGCACGGCCGCAAGGAAACCCAGACGCTCGTCGAAGGCTACGAGGTCATTCCTCGCCTTGAGATCGATTACAAGGGGCGGATCCTTGAGGAGATGAATCTCGACGCCATCCTCGCCCGGCACCCGGCGCTAGTTCTGGTCGACGAACTCGCCCACACCAACGTCGCCGGCAGCCGTCACCCCAAGCGCTATCTCGACGTCCAGGAAATCCTGACGCACGGCATCGATGTCTACACGACGCTGAATATCCAGCACGTCGAGAGCCTGAACGATGTCGTGGCGCAGATCACCCGCGTCAGGGTGCGGGAAACTGTCCCCGACTCCATAATCGACCAGGCCGACGACATCGAGATCATCGACCTCACCCCCGACGATCTGATCAAGCGGCTTGAGGAAGGCAAGGTCTACATCCCCAGCACCGCCCAGCGCGCCATCGAGAACTATTTCTCGCCGGGCAATCTGACGGCGCTCCGGGAATTGGCGCTCCGCCGCACTGCCCAGCGGGTCGACGAGCAGTTGCTGACCCACATGCAGGCCCACGCGATACCCGGGCCTTGGGCGGCGGGGGAAAGGGTTCTCGTCTGCGTCGATGCGCGTCCGGGCGGGGCGGCCCGTGTACGTTATGCGCGGAGGTTGGCCGACCGGCTCCGCGCCCCTTGGACGGCGCTTCATGTCGATACCCCTCGTTCAGCTGCCATGCCCGAGGAGGACAAGGATCGGCTGGCGACGCAGCTGCGCCTTGCCGAGCAGCTCGGTGCCGAGGTGACGACCATTCCGGGTCAGAACGTCGCGCAAGACATCGTTCGGCATGCGACGGCGAACAACTTCACCCATATCGTGATCGGCAGGCCGACCCGATCGCGCTGGCGGGAATTGATCGAAGGCTCGCTCACTTACGATCTCATCCGCAATGCCGGCGACATCAGCGTCCATGTCATTTCGGGAAGCGAACGCAACGCCGAGGCGACGTCGAGGACCGTCAAGGCGGCGGACGAGCAGTGGCAGTTCGAGATCTGGCCCTATCTCATGGCCACGGCCTATGTTGTTGGCTCGCTCGCCTTCGCCGTCCTTCTCGACCAGTTTCTCGACGTCCGCAATCTGGCGATCATCTTTCTCATTGGGGTCCTGACGTCGGCGGTGACCGGCGGTCTCTGGCCGGCTTTGTATGCCTGCCTCATCAGCGCCATTGCCTTCAACTATTTCTTCCTGGAACCACGCTACACGCTGACGATCGAGGATCCGGAGAGCATCGTTGCGCTGGCTGTCTTCCTGGTTGTTGCGGTCATTGCCAGCAATCTAACAGCGCGCGTGCAGCGTCAGGCGGTCGCTGCGCGCTCGCGGGCACGCGCCACGGAAGATATTTATCTCTTCTCAAAGAAGCTCGCCGGCGCTGGGACGCTTGATGACGTTCTCTGGGCGACTGCCTTCCAGATCGCCTCGATGCTGAAGCTGCGCGTGGTGCTGCTTCTGCCGGAGAACGGCACAATTGCGGTCAAAGCCGGCTACCCACCCGACGACACGCTGGCCGAGGCCGACATCGCAGCAGCCCGCTGGGCCTGGGAGCATAACCGCGCCGCCGGGCGCGGCGCCGACACGCTGCCCGGAGCAAAGCGCCTCTATCTGCCCTTGCGGACCGGACGCACGGCGGTAGGCGTTGTCGGCCTCGACAACGACAAGCAAGGTCCGCTGCTGACACCCGAGCAGCAGCGTCTGCTCGATGCGCTCGCCGACCAGGCGGCGGTCGCCATCGAGCGCATCCAGCTCGTCGCCGATGTTGACCGGGCCAAGCTTGCGGCCGAGGCAGACCGTCTGCGCTCAGCCTTGCTCACCTCCATTTCCCACGATTTGAAAACGCCGCTTGCCGCCATCATGGGCGCGGCCGGAACACTCAGGGACTTCGAGGCCGCGCTTCCCGAGCAGGACCGGGCGGAACTGCTGTCGACCGTGCTCGATGAAGCGGAGAGGCTTAACCGCTTCATCGCCAATCTGCTCGATATGACCAAGATCGAATCCGGCACGATGGAGCCGAACTATGCGTTTCACTATCTCGGCGACATTGTCGGTTCAGCTCTGTATCGGGCCCGCAAAATCGTCGGCGAGCATAAGACCGAGATCGACATTCCATCGGATCTGCCGATGTTGCGGGTCGACCCCGTTCTGTTCGAACAGGTGCTGTTCAACCTCCTCGACAATGCTGCAAAATACGCGCCGCCAGGTTCGACGATCCGCCTGCAAGCCTGGGCCGACAACGGCTTCGTCATCCTGCAGATCATGGATGAGGGACCAGGCATTCCGCCAGCGGATCTAGAGCGCGTTTTCGACACTTTCTACCGTGTGCGCAAGGGTGACCAGGTGCGTGCCGGCACGGGGCTCGGCCTGTCGATTTGCCGCGGCTTCATCGAAGCGATGGGCGGGACGCTCTTGGCGGCAAACAGGTCCGACCGCTCGGGGGCGGTTTTCACCATCAGGATGCAACTGGTGCCGGCGGAACTGCCCAATCTCGGCGAACCCGAGACGGGCCATCAAAATATGGACGATCTGGCATGACGAGCCTGGACGTCAGGATATTGGTGGTGGACGACGAACCGCCGATCCGGAAACTGCTTCGCGTCGGGCTTGGCAGCCAAGGCTATGCGATCAGCGAGGCGCCGAACGCCAGGGCGGCGATTGAACTCATCGCGACGGAAAAGCCGGACCTTGTGCTGCTCGATCTCGGCCTGCCCGGCATGAGCGGGCATGAGTTGCTCCGCAAATGGCGGGATGATGGCCTGGACATTCCCGTGGTTATTCTTTCCAGCCGAACCGACGAGGCCGGCATCGTCTCGGCCCTCGAACTCGGCGCCGACGATTATGTCACCAAGCCATTCGGTATGAACGAGCTTGTCGCACGCATCCGCGTCGCGCTTCGCCACAAGTTCCAGCAGCAGGGTGAGAGACCGGTGTTCCAGACCGGCGACCTCTCCGTCGATCTGGTGAAGCGCATCGTCAAGGTCGAGGACAAGGAGATAAAGCTCTCGCCGAAGGAATACGACATTCTTCGCACCTTGGTGCAGCACGCCGGCAAGGTTCTCACCCACCAGTTCCTGCTGAAGCAGGTCTGGGGCGATTCCACCGACGTTCAATATCTCAGAGTCTATGTCCGGCAACTCAGGCTAAAGATTGAGAAGACGCCCGACCAGCCCCGCTATATCACGACCGAGACCGGCGTCGGATACCGGCTGCGCGAAGTCGATTGACGGGACGAGCATCCGAAGCGGAAATGCCCCTTCCAATCCGCTTCAAATCAGCGGCGGCCATGGTGTCGCCGGACAAAAGCCCTATATTAAGGGAAGATCGGTTTGTGCGGGAATGAATGGATGTCACGGCTTCGTCTATTGACGTTTTTAGGGTCGGCAATGCTGACTGCGGCGATGCTGTCGGGCGTAAATCCTGCTGCATCGGCACAGGTCGTCAGTCCCGCCGACCGCAACGTGTTGATCCAGCAGGACCAGTTGCAGATGTTGGAGAACAGGCTGCGTCGGCAGCAGTACCAGCAGCAGCAACAGCAGTACCGTGCCCAGGATCGCCAAATCCCAATACCGCAACGGCAGGAGGTGCCGCAGATGAGGCCAACTTGCCAGTTGCTGCCGTCGGGGAGCGGCTTTGTCAGCTCTTGCCGCTGACGACCGGTCCCTTTCATTTATTTAGCCGACTTATATACTGGGGAAACCGCTCCGCCTGCGCCCCATTGAAAGCGGGCGAGTTTGCAACGCTGCCCTTGCCGTCTGGGCACCGATTCGACTGGATTATCGAATGGCAGCCAGCAAGAAGAAGGTTGTACGCAAGGCAAGGAAGGGCGACGGGGTTCGCCAGGTCGCGGCGATCCCCTTTCGGCTGAATGGGCATGGCGGAGTCGAGGTGATGCTCGTCACATCGCGAACGACGAGGCGCTTCATCGTGCCGAAG
This sequence comes from Mesorhizobium sp. M0598, assembly GCF_040320865.1. Lineage (NCBI taxonomy): Bacteria > Pseudomonadati > Pseudomonadota > Alphaproteobacteria > Hyphomicrobiales > Phyllobacteriaceae > Mesorhizobium > Mesorhizobium sp. M0598. Next base: position 251,731 of record NZ_JAMYQL010000003.1, read on the forward strand.
GGCTGGCCGATGAAGGGCAAGAGCGGCCGCAAGGCGGCCACTATCGAAGCACAGGAAGAAGCCGGCGTTCTCGGCAAGACACTGAAACAACCGGCCGGCACCTATTCCTACTGGAAGCGGCTGGCAAACCGCTTCGTCCGTGTCGACGTCGTCGTCTATTTGCTGGAAGTAACCGAGGAACTTGCCGACTGGCAGGAAGCCAGGAGGCGGCAGCGGGCATGGCTGGCACCAGCCGACGCGGCGTTGCTCATCGACGAGCCGGATCTTTCGGCGCTGGTGAGGAACATCAGGATTGCCGAGCTGGAGCATAATCCCAAAAAGCAGAGTCCGGCGTTCGGAAAAGATCCCGCTCAATAGAAGATGGAGGCCTGTCCCGACTGTGTCGGGATGGAATTGATTCCAGCGCCCGCCGCCGCCGTCTCTTGAACCGATGCCTCACTGACTGCCATCGTCTTCCTCGGGCAGAGGCCGCGCCGGCGTGCCGGCATAGGCCCACAGCCATTCGCGCGGCAGCGGCCCCTTGTTGCGGTCGCTTTCCTGCGACTGTTCCCACGCATGTGCGAGGATACCGACCGAGCGCGACAGCACGAAAAGGCCGCGCGTCAGCGGCGGCGGAAAGCCGAGCTCGCCGTAGATGACGGCCGTGGCGCCGTCGATATTGAGGGGGATTTTTTTGCCCTTGCGCCGCGCCACCTCGGCCTCGATCGCCTCGGCGATGTCGGCGAAGCGCCCGCTGACGATGCCGCGCGCGGCAAAGTCGTGGGTTAGCTCGATGAGGCGGGGCGCCCGCGGGTCGACCGGATGGAAACGATGGCCGAGCCCGGGCACATAGCCGTTTTCCCCGGCAAGGAAACGATCGAGCCGCGCCGACACGGCGTCCGCAAGCGGCATGCCGGCGTCCAGTTCGGCAGCGATGTCTCCGTAGAAGGAAAGCGCCTGTTCGCCGGCGCCGCCATGCACATCGCCAAGCACGTTGACGGCTGATGCCATGGCGCTGTTGATGCCGACGCCGCAGGTGATCGCCATACGGGCGATGGCGATCGACGGCGCCTGCGGCCCATGGTCGACGGCAGCACCCAGCGCGATGCCAAGCAGCGCCGCCTGCTCCTCGCTTGGCAGTTCGCCGCGCAGCATCAGCCAGATCATTGCCGGAAAGCTGACGCGGCCGATCAGATCCTGGATTTCATAGCCGCGCAGCCGGATGACGCCGGGGCGCATCTCGATGATGCCGGTCTGCCACCATTCCTCGCCGCGTGTGCGACCAGTCTTGTTTTGCGTTCCGCTCATGCCTTCGCTCTTTTCCTGGCACGCGGCGGCAGGCCGGCAAAAACCTCGTCCATATGCTCGCCGAGCCCCGGCGGCGGCCTGCTCGGCAAAGGTGCCTCGCCATCGACCATGAAGCCGCCGCGCACCACGGTCAGCGGCCTGTCCATCCCGGACACTGCCGGATAGCGCGCCGTCATGCCGCGCTCGATCACCTGTCGCTCCTGCAGTACCTGCGGGATTGTCAGCACCCGGCCTGCCGGCACGCCGGCGCGATTGAACGTCTCCTCCCAGGCGGCGGCCGAGCCGCTCGCCAAGGCATCCTCGATCAGCGCTTTCAATGCAATGCGGTTCTGCTTGCGCGTTTCGCGCTCGGCAAAGCGGACATCCGACGCCAACTCCGGCCGACCGATCAATCGGCAGAGCGCGACGAACTGCTCCTGCTTGTTGGCTGCGATGTTGAGCAAGCCGTCGCCGGTGCGAAACGCGCCAGACGGTGCGGCCGTCATGTTTTCATTGCCCATCGGCTGCGGCTCGACGTCAGCCGTCAGATAGTTCGACACCGGCCAGCCGAGCGCAGAAAGCGTGCATTCGAGCATCGACACGTCGAGGAACGCGCCCTCGCCTGTCGTCTTCTGCTTGACCAGTGCGGCGGTAATGGCGAAGGCTCCGACCAGCCCGCCAAGCGTATCGGCGACGGGATAGCCGACACGCAGCGGCGCCGTTTCCGGTGTACCGGTGATGCTCATAATGCCGGAAAGACCCTGGATGATCTGGTCGTAGGCTGGATTGTCGCGCATCGGCCCGGTCTGGCCGAAGCCCGATATCGCACAATAGACAAGGCTTGGCCGGACCTCCTTCAGCCTGGCGTGGCCAAGCCCCAGCCGGTCCATTACGCCGGGGCGGAAATTCTCGACCAGCGCGTCGGCCGAAGCGACCAGATCGAGGAAGCGTTCGCGGTCGGCCTCGTGCTTGAGATCGAGCGCCACCGAGCGTTTGCCGGCATTCTGCGCCAGGAACGAAGCGCCCATGCCCGCCCGGTTGAGCTCCGGCGAGGCGCCGAGCTGGCGCGCCAGATCACCGCCTTGCGGCGTCTCGACCTTGATGACATCGGCCCCGAGCAACGCCAGCTGGTAGGCGCAATAGGGGCCGGCCAGCACATTGGTCAGGTCGAGAACGCGGATGCCGGAAAGCAGGTCTGTCATGACGTCACGAACAGCTCAGGCATCGCCCGGCACGTGCTCCGGTCCACGCATGCGCCTGTGCTCGATGTAGGCCCAGATATGCGGTCCAACCAGCCCGATGAAGGCCAGCGTCAGCAGCGTCAGCGACAGCGGATGCTTGTAGAACACCGTCCAGTCGCCATTCGAGATGGTCATCGCGCGGCGGAACTGCGTTTCGGCAAGCGGCCCGAGAATCATGCCGATGATGACGGGCGCGGTCGGGAAATCGAAACGCCGCATCAGAAAGCCGGCGGCACCGAGCAGATAGAGGATGGCGAGGTCGATCGGCGATTGCGAGATGCCGTAAGTGCCGACCGTGGCGAACACCAGGATGCCGGCATAGAGTTGCGGGGCCGGGATCTTCAGCAATCGCACCCAGAGCCCGATCAGCGGCAGGTTGAGGACGACGAGGATGACATTGGCGATGAACAGGCTGGCGATCAGCCCCCACACCAGGTCGGCCTGTGTCGTCAGCAGCAGCGGCCCGGGATTGATGCCGTAGCTCTGGAATGCCGACAGCATGATCGCGGCCGTCGCCGAGGTCGGCAGGCCGAGCGTCAGCATCGGCACCAGCACGCCGGCCGCGGATGCATTGTTTGCGGCCTCCGGCCCGGCAACGCCCTCGATGGCGCCGACGGTGCCGAACTCCTCCTTGTGTCTGGAGAGTTTCTTCTCGATGGCATAGGAGAGGAAGGTCGGGATTTCGGCGCCGCCGGCCGGCATGGCGCCGATCGGGAAGCCGATCAGGGAGCCGCGCAGCCATGGCCTCCACGAGCGCGACCATTCAGCCGCGGTCATGTAGAGCGACCCTTTCAACGGCACGATGTCGTCCTTGCCGGCATAGCGGCGCGAGGCCATGTAAAGCGTCTCGCCAACGGCGAACAGGCCAACGGCGACGACGATGACGTCGACGCCGTCCAACAATTCGCTCATGCCGAAGGTGAAGCGCGGCTGCCCCGTCTGGAGGTCGACGCCAATCATGCCGACGACGAAGCCGACGAACAGGCTGGTCAGGCCGCGCACCGACGACGAGCCGAGCACCGCCGAAACCGTGATGAAGGCCAGCACCATCAGCGAGAAATATTCGGCCGGGCCGAAGGCCAGCGCGAATTTGACGACGATCGGCGCCAGGAAGGCAACGCCGATCGTGCCCAGCGTGCCGGCGACGAAGGAGCCGATCGCCGAGGTCGCCAGCGCCGCACCGCCACGGCCGGAGCGGGCCATCCGGTTGCCTTCCAGCGCGGTGACGATGGTGGCGCTTTCGCCAGGCGTGTTGAGCAGGATCGATGTCGTCGAGCCGCCATACATGGCGCCGTAGTAGATGCCGGCAAACAGGATGAACGACGCCTCCGGTGCCACCTGGTAGGTGATCGGCAACAGCAGCGCGATGGTCAGTGCCGGCCCGAGGCCGGGCAGCACGCCGATGGCAGTCCCCAGCGTGGTGCCGACCAGGCACCATATGAGATTGATCGGCGAGAAGGCGACCGAAAATCCGTGCGCGAGATGGCCGAGCGTTTCCATGGCGTCAGCCCCTCAGCATGGCGACGATCGAATCGACGATCGCGTTCAGCTGGTTTTCGATGAAGCCGGCGCCGATATTGACGCCAAGCGCCCTGGCAAAGCCGAAATAGGCGGCCAGCGCCAGGATCAGCCCGAGCAGCACGTCACGCAGCGGACGCCGGCTGCCGAAACCGTGGCAGATGAGAACGAACATGATGACAGATGCAGCGGTAAAGCCGAGCGGCTGGATCAGCACCAGATTGGCGATCAGTCCGAGGGCGACGATGCCCATCGCCTTCCAGTCGGTCGGCGTCTCCTTTTCGTCCTCCGGCTGCCATCCGCCCCGCAAGGCGGCAATGATCAGCAGCAGCGACAGGATCACCATCCCGGTCATGGTGATGTAGGGAAAGACGGTCGGACCGACCTTGGAATAGAGAGGCGAGACCGGGATTGCCAGCGTCTGCCAGGCAACCGCACCGGCACAGGCGAGGAGCCCAACGCCGATCAGCAGTTCGGGCACTGCAAGGCGCGGCGGCGCCTGCTGGTCGCTGGTGCTCATCATCGTCCTCCCAATGCCAGCCCCGAGGGCCGGTTCTCCTTGGACCGGTCTCACTCGGCCGATCTCGGCGTAGTTTCACCTCCGGCGCCGCGTATGTCCATGCGGCTGGCGAAAGTCGGCAAGGGTTGGCGCAGGCTGCCACCCCTTGCCGAGAGCATCACGCTAGACCGAGGTCCTTGAGGATCGTCCCGATGCGGGCCGTGTCTTCGGCGACGAATTTCGCATAATCGTCACCGGTGAGCAGGATCTGCGTCCAGTTGCGGTTCTTGCATTCGGTGGCCCAGGCGTCGCTCTTGGCCATGGTCTCGATCAGCTTGATCATTGCTGCCTTGTCGGCGTCCGAGACGCCGGGCGGTGCGAAGACGCCGCGCCAGTTGAACAGCTCGACATCGATGCCGGCTTCCTTCATCGTCGGCGCATCGATTCCCTCCTGGCGTTTATCTGCGGAGATGGCCAGCAGCCGCAGCGCACCCGCCTTGACCTGTTCGGCGAACTCGCCATAGCCGGAGATGCCGGCCGCGACCTGGTTGCCGAGCAGCGCCGAAAGCGCCTCGCCGCCGCCGGCGAACGGCACATAGGAAAGATTGGTAGCCGGAACACCAACGGTCTTGGCGATGAGGCCGAACAATATATGGTCCGAGCCGCCGGCCGAACCGCCGGCGACCGGAACCTGCGTCGGGTCGGCTTTGAGGGCGGCAACAAAGTCGGCCGCAGTCTTGAATGGCGAGGCGGCCGGCACCACAAGCGCCTCAAACTCGCCAGTAAGGCGGGCGATTGGCGTGACCTCGGTAAGGTTGTTAGCCGCCTTGTTGGCGATGATCGCGCCGACCATGACCATGCCGGCCACCATCAGCGCATTGCCCTTGCCCTTCCACTGGTTGACGAATTGCGGCAGGCCGACAGTACCGCCGGCGCCGCCGACATTGGTGATCTGCGAGCCGGAAATCAGTTTTTCGCTGCGCAGCACCTGGTCCATGGCGCGCGCCGTCTGGTCCCAGCCGCCGCCTGGCGCCGCTGGCACGAAAATCTGCAGCTGCGGCGCGTCCTGCGCGAAGGCGGGGATAAAATGCGATTGCGCGAGTCCGGCAGCACCTGCTGCCGCGGTGCTCATCAAGAATCGGCGTCTGTTCAGCATGGGATTCCTCCAAATCGCGACACCTCCTCCGGTGCCTGCCAGAAACGTGGCCTGACTTCAGACCCGCTCGATAAAATTCATGCAGAGTTTGCGTCTTCCTGTCAAAGACAGAACACGCCGCATGCGGCACAATCGGCCTGTGCGATCTTCAGGCAGGCGAACTCGACGCCGGACGACGCGGCAGGCAGAGGCCAGACAGCGTCCGTCAGGGCTGCCGCTCCAGCAGGATGGTCGGTTTGCCTTGGTAGACGGTTCGCAGCACTTCGCCATAACCACATTTTGCCGCGACGTTCAGCGATCCGGTGTTTTCCGGATCGATGATGCAGACGGTCTTCGCGGCGCCGAACGTCTCGTCGCCCCAGGCAAGCACCCGTGCGACGACTTCGCTGGCCAACCCGTGGCCATGCGCGCCCGAAACCAGAGCCCAGCCGGTCTCCGGAATGCCCTCAATCGACGGCGTCATGTCGCGTTTCAGATCGTGAAAGCCCGCCTCGCCGATGAAGCGGCCGGTCGCCTTTTCCTCGATCGCCCAGAAGCCGTAGCCCAGAAGCGACCACAGGCCGGCATGCCGCAGGAAGCGCATCCAGCTTTCCTCCCGCGTGCGCGGCTTGCCGCCGATAAAGCGGGTGACGACGGGATCGGCCCACATCGCGACATAGGCGTCGAAATCGTCAAGCCGGTGCGGCCGCAGGACCGTGCGCGAGGTCTCAATCACTGGGGCGACAATTGTATGCGGACTGGCCATGGTCATGTCTCGGTTGTGTTGCCGGTGCCTAATGCAGGTCTTCCAAAAGTGGGGACAGCGACACGCCCGAGACGGGAAATCCAAATCCGTTGCGAAAAACAAGAGCCAAGGCTGTGTAGATCATCTTCCAGGCTGATGTGAATCCTGCCAGGCGGTGTTATTTTTCGCCAGTATTTGGTTCACGTGCGTTCGGTTTCGGCGCTGCCGTCCGACAGAGGGGAACAGCATGGACACCACCGACCTTGTGCTTGCCATCTTCCATCATCTGCTGGTGTTTTCGCTGGCAGGCATCATCGGCGCCGAGTTCGTCCTGATCCGCAGCGACTTGTCCGCCGCGACGCTGAAGCGGCTTGTCGGCATCGATCGCCACTACGGCATCATCGCCATGCTGATCATCGTCGCCGGCATCGGCCGCGTCATCTATGGTCTCAAGGGCTGGGAATTCTACGTCTACAACTGGGTGTTCTGGGCAAAGATGGCCGCCTTCGCAATTGTCGGTCTGCTGTCGATCATCCCCACCATTCGTTTCCTATCCTGGAACAGGCAGGCGAGCGCCAGTCCCGGCTTCCAGGTGCCTGCGGCGGAGCTAGCGTCCGTTCGCACCTATGTCCGCACCGAGGCCTTCATCTTCCTGCTGATCCCGGTGTTCGCGGCAGCGATGGCGCGCGGCTACGGTTATTAAGATAGGTCGGAGGAAGGGCATCGCGCGGCCCAACCTTTCCACTCATTTGCGCGGACAAACGTGCAGTTTGCCGTTCGAGGCCGATTGTCATTTGTCGGGTTGCGCTAGTTATTGCTCCATCTACATTCGGTTTTGAGAGGAACTCCGCGCAGCGGTTGGTAATTCGTATCCTGGGAGGAATCACGATGAGAAAATTCGTCGCCACGCTGGCTGCCGTTGCGGCCGCCATGCTTTACCCGTTGGCCGCGGGCGCGCAGACGTACCCCGAACGCACCATCACCATTGTCGTGCCGTTTTCGGCCGGCGGCCCGACTGACACCGTCACGCGTCTTGTCGCGGAAGCCATGTCGAAGGACCTCGGCCAGCAGGTCATCGTCGAGAATGTCGGCGGCGCCGGCGGCACACTGGGCGCGGGCCGCGTCGCAAATGCCGAGCCTGACGGCTACACGCTGCTCCTCCATCACATCGGCATGGCGACAAGTGCTACGCTCTACAGAAAGCTCGCCTACGACACGCTGAACGCATTCGAATATGTCGGCCTCGTCACCGAGGTGCCGATGACCATCGTCGGCCGCAAGGACCTCGAGCCGACCGATCTGAAGGGGCTGGTCGACTACGCCAAGGCCAACAAGGACAGCATCACCGTTGCCAATGCCGGGATCGGTGCCGCCTCGCATCTGTGCGGCATGCTGTTTATGAGCGCCATCGGCACGCCGCTGGTCACCGTACCCTATAAGGGCACCGGCCCGGCCATGACCGATCTTCTCGGCGGCCAGGTCGACATCATGTGCGACCAGACGACCAATACCACCAAGCAGATCCAGGGCGGCACGATCAAGGCTTATGCCGTAACCTCGCCGCAACGGCTAGACGTGCTGCCGGACGTTCCGACGACGGTAGAGGCCGGTCTTCCCCAGGTGCAGGTCGGCATCTGGCACGGCATCTATGCACCCAAGGGCACGCCGGCCGAGATCACCGAACGCCTGTCGAAATCTCTGCAGGTGGCGCTGAAGGACCAGAACGTCGTCGCCCGATTTGCCGAACTCGGCACCAAGCCGTCGCCCGAGGCCGATGCCACGCCGGCCGCGCTCAAGGCCAAGCTGGAAAGTGAGATTGCGCGCTGGAAGCCGATCATCGAAGCGGCCGGCCAGTACGCCGACTAAAGGTTTTTAACGGGGCGCCGCCAGCGCTCCGTTTTTACACCGGCATCGGCACGCCCGTGAGGCGGGCCGGGAGGACGCCATGAAACCTTTCGCAATCGACAGAACCAACGGCATATGCGCCGCGCTGTTGATCTTTATTGGCGCCTTTTTCGCGCTGCAGTCGCTGGGCCTCGAAATCGGCACCGCCTTTCGCATGGGGCCGGGCTATTTCCCGCTGGTGCTGGCAATTGTGCTGATCTTGCTTGGCGCCGCCATCCTCGTCCAAGCGGTGCGTTTCGAGAGCGAGCCGATCGGTTACATTGCGTGGCGCGGCATGCTGTTCATCCTGCCTGCTCCGATCTTCTTCGGCCTGACGGTGCGCGGCCTCGGCTTCATCCCGTCGATCTTCCTGACGGCGCTGATCGCATCTTTCGGTAGCGGCCGTATGAAGCCGCTGACTGCACTCGTGCTGTCAGTCGGCCTGACGCTGTTCGCATTCGTCGTCTTCAGCTACGCACTCGGCCTGCCGTTTCGGCGTTTCGGCCCGTGGTTGCCACTGTCGTTGTGAGGAGATGAAATGGAACTCCTCAACAACCTCGCACTCGGCTTTTCGACAGCCACATCTTTGGCAAACCTCGGTTTCTGCCTGATCGGCGTCCTTCTCGGCACGCTGATTGGCGTCCTGCCCGGCATCGGTGCCACCGCAACCATCGCCATGCTGTTGCCGATCACCTTCCAGATCGGCGACCCGGTTTCCTCTCTCATCATGCTCGCCGGTATCTATTACGGCGCGCAGTATGGCGGCTCGACTACCGCTATTCTCATCAACATGCCCGGCGAATCCTCGTCGGCCGTCACCGCCATCGACGGCTACCAGATGGCCAGGAACGGCCGCGCCGGGGCGGCACTGGCGACCGCGGCGATAGGCTCGTTCTTTGCCGGCACGGTGTCGACCTTCCTCGTCGCCATCTTTGCCCCGCCGCTGACGGCCATAGCGTTGAAATTCGGTGCTGCCGAGTATTTTTCGCTGATGATTGTCGGTCTGGTCTCGTCCGTCGCGCTCGCCCACGGCTCGATCGTCAAGGCGCTGGCCATGGTCGTGCTCGGCCTGCTGCTCGGCCTTGTCGGCACCGATATCTACACCGGTACACCCCGTTTCACGCTCGGCATCCGCGAATATGCCGACGGGCTGAATTTCGTCGCAGTGGCGGTCGGTGTCTTCGGCGTCGCCGAGATACTGCGCAACCTCGAAAACGAGCATGAGCGTTCCGTGCTGATCCGAAAGATCTCCGGCCTTATGCCGACCCGCGAAGATTTTCGGCGCATGGCGGCTCCCATCGTGCGCGGAACGATCATCGGTTCGGCGCTCGGCATCCTGCCGGGAGGCGGCGCGATCCTTGCCGCCTTTGCCTCCTACACCGTCGAAAAACGTGTCTCGAAAAATCCCGGGGAATTCGGCAAGGGCGCCATCGAAGGCGTCGCCGGACCGGAATCGGCCAACAATGCCGGCGCCCAAACCTCCTTCATCCCGATGCTGACGCTCGGCATTCCGGCCAACCCGGTAATGGCGCTGATGATCGGCGCGATGATCATCCAGGGCATCGTGCCCGGCCCCAATGTCGCCATCGAACAGCCTGCACTGTTTTGGGGTATCATCACCTCGATGTGGATCGGCAATCTGATGCTGATCATCTTGAACCTGCCGCTGATCGGGCTTTGGGTGAAACTGCTTACGATCCCGTATTACGTGCTCTTCCCGATCATCATGGCGTTCTGCTCGATCGGCGTTTACAGCGTCAACACCAACGTCTACGACCTCTATGCCGTCGCCTTCTTCGGCTTGCTTGGCTACCTCCTGACCAAGCTGCGCTGCGAACCTGCGCCGCTGCTGCTCGGCTTCGTGCTCGGCCCGCTGCTCGAGGAAAACCTACGCCGCGCCATGATCCTCTCGCGCGGCGATCCGAGCACCTTCGTGACGCGGCCGATCAGCGCCAGCCTGCTCCTCATCGCGCTTGCCGTGCTCGTCATCGTGTTTCTCCCCGCGGTCAGGAAGAAGCGCGAGGAGGTGTTCGTCGAGGAGAGTTCCTGAATGTGGACGGCGCCACATAGGAGGAACTTCACAGTCACTTGGCGGGCACTGACTCAGTAGCCGCTTCTATTGGCCCGAGCGGCGCGATCTCGACCAGCGGTGCAGGCACGCTGGTCGTCTTTTCCTTGGCTTTGCAGATATCAGCGATGACGCAGGCCGGGCAATCCGGCTTGCGCGCCTTGCAGACATAGCGGCCGTGCAGGATCAGCCAATGATGCGCGTGCCGCATATATTCATCCGGAATGATCTTCAGGAAACCTTGCTCGACCTGTTCCGGCGTCTTGCCCGGCGCCAGGCCGAGCCTGTTACCGATGCGGAAGATGTGCGTGTCGACCGCCATCGTATGCTGGCCGAATGCCACGTTGAGCACGACGTTGGCGGTCTTGCGGCCGACACCCGGCAGCTCGACCAGTTGATCGCGATCCTCAGGCACCTCGCCACTATGGTCGCGGATCAGCGCCTCCGACAGCGCGATGACGTTCTTGGCCTTGTTGCGCCATAGCCCGATGGTGCGGATATGGTCGCCGAGCTTGGCCTCGCCCAGCGCCAGCATCTTTTGCGGCGTGTCGGCAATTTTGAACAGCGCCCGCGTCGCCTTGTTGACGCCGGCGTCCGTCGCCTGAGCCGAAAGCACCACCGCTACCAACAGCGTGAAGGCGTTGATATGTTCGAGCTCGCCCCTCGGTTCCGGCCGCTGAACGGAAAAGCGCCGGAAAATCTCATGCACCTCGGCCGCGCTGTAAAGCGCCCGCGATCTCGCCGGCCGCGGACGCGGCTTGACGTTCGAGCCGTCGCGGCGGCCGGGCAACAGGTCTTTTTTTAGCGCAGAAGAGTTTTTGGGCTTGGGGCTTGTCATTGCCTTCCTATAATATTCCCCAATGAGCGACACAAACGCCTCATTTCAGGCCGACGAGCCATTTTTCCAGGCGCTGCTGACACCGCACCGGTCGCTGGGCAAGACCGGCTTTGCCATCCTGATGGGCGCCCTGCTGTTCGGCTGGCTGGTGACCGGAGCTTTTTTTCTGTCGCGCGGCGCCTGGCCGGTGTTCGGCTTCTTCGGCCTCGACGTGATCGCCGTCTACATCGCCTTCCGCGCCAATTATCGTGCCGCCCGGGCTCGCGAGGAGGTATCGGTGTCGCGCACCAGCCTCGACATCCGCAAGACTGCCCCGTCAGGCAAATCGGAAGCACACCGCTTCAATCCGTTCTGGGCGCGCTTTTCGATCGCCCGCCACGCCGAGATCGGCATCACCAGAATGGCGGTCGAGGCGCAAGGAAAAACCGTCTCGATCGGCGGCTTTCTCAACCCCGCCGACCGCGAGAGTTTTGCCACCGCATTTTCGCGCGCTCTGGCAGCCGCCAAGGCGCGCTGAGCCAGCGTTTCAGAACCGATAGCGCAACAGCCTGCCGATCTTGCGCAATGCTGGAATGTATTTCCAAAGGCGAACAAACAGTTTCGCGAACCAGCGCATGCGAGCGGCATGTTCCGGCTTATAGGCAGGGATGTCCTCGACGAACCGCAGCTTCGGAACGGCTCGCTCCAATTCATGCGGGTTCTCGATGCTCCAATGGACCTCGGCACCGGTGGCGCGGAAGGAGGAATTGAGGCGAATGATCTTCAGGCCCAGGCGACTATAGGCATCGAAAACCAGTTCGCCGCTCGAAAGATATCCCACCAAACGAGAAAACAGTTGCTGCCCCTCCTCGGCGCCCAGGTAGGGAGTCAGGCCTTCCGCCACGACTATGGCCGGGCGATCCCGAGGTACTTCGTTCAGCCATCCCGGTTCGGTGACCGACGAAGCGATCAGGTGGTAGTGATCCCGCACTGGATAGAGCTTGCGCCTGAGGTCGATGACTTCGGGATAGTCGACGTCGAACCAGTCCACGCCGGCTGGCGGGTCGATACGGAATATGCGGGTATCGAGCCCACACCCGAGATGCAGTACGATGGCGTCAGGATTTCGGGCGAGAAAGTCCTGAACGCAGACGTCCAGCGTCTTTGCCCTGATTGCTAGACCGATGCCGAGATTGTTGTCGACCTTGAGCCGTGAGAAATCATAGTCGATGTTGCGCACCACTTCGTCGGCAAAGTAGTCCCTGAGCAGCGAATTGGGCAGCCGGCTCTCCAGCGCCTTGCCGTAAAGTGTCAAAAGCAAAGTCTCCTTTGCCCCGGTCAGGTTTACTTTTTCACCAGCCACGACCGTCCTCCCCATTCAAAGCCCAGCTCTATCTGGGTACATGCCGCGGGAAAGCAAGTTTCGGGTGGTGATCGGCGCCGCGAAGGACGATATTCGCACTCAAGGAGATACTGCCATGAACGCCCAAATGCCTCTCAAAACGACAGCAATCCTTCAGAAAGACATCACGCCTGAAGGTGGAGACTACGAAATCGTCCGTCGTGCCATCGAAAAGATCAGCCTCGACTATCGCGACCAGCCTTCGTTGGAAGTGCTGGCCGAGGAGGTCGGCGAGACACCGACCGGGCTGCAGAAGCTGTTCACCCGCTGGGCCGGCCTGTCGCCCAAGGCTTTTCTGCAGGCCGTCACCCTCGATCATGCGCGCAAGCTGCTCGATGCCGGCATGCCGCTGCTTGAAACCTCGTTCGAACTCGGCATGTCCGGCCCAGGCCGGCTGCACGATCTGTTCGTCACCCACGAAGCGATGTCGCCGGGCGATTACAAGACCCGCGGCGCAGGGCTCACCATCCGCTACGGCTATCATATCTCGCCTTTCGGCATCGCGCTGATCATGGTGACGGACCGCGGCCTTGCCGGCCTCGCCTTCAACGACCCCGGCGGCGAGCGTGCGGCCTTTGCCGACATGTCCAGCCGCTGGCCGAATGCGACCTATGTCGAGGACATGGCGGCGACGGCGCCCTATGCCGCGCGCATCTTCGATCCGTCGCTGTGGCGCGCCGACCAGCCGCTGCGCGTCGTCATGATCGGCACAGACTTCCAGGTCCGTGTCTGGGAGGCCTTGCTGCGTATTCCGATGGGCCAGGCCTGCACCTATTCCTCGATCGCCGCGCGCATCGGCGCACCGAGCGCCAGCCGGGCTGTCGGTGCCGCGGTCGGTGCCAATCCGATATCCTTCGTCGTGCCGTGCCACCGGGCTCTCGGCAAGTCCGGCGCACTCACCGGCTACCATTGGGGCCTGACCCGAAAACGCGCCATCCTCGGCTGGGAGGCGGGACAGGTCTCTTGAATAGCCAACGAATGGAAACGACACGAGCGATGCAAGGACCGCTAGGGTGACAAGCAGCGATCTTACGGAGTAGCTTCCCGCGCAATTAGAGTGGTATGCGCTAGCGGGAGGCATTTCTTGATCGTCGTCATCGGCTCCATCAATCTCGATCTCATCGCAAGTGTCGACCGCTTGCCCGGTCCCGGCGAGACCGTGCGCGGCTCCGGTTTCGCTACTGCCCCCGGCGGCAAGGGCGCCAACCAGGCGCTGGCCGCCGCCCGCGCCGGCGCCAAGGTGCGCATGGTCGGCGCGGTCGGCAAGGACAGCTTCGCCAGCGACGCTCTGGCGCTGCTGCGCGACGGCAAGATCGACCTGTCCGGCGTCGGCGAGACCTTTGCCTCGACCGGTACCGCGTTGATCATGGTCGGCGCCGACGGCGAGAACGTGATCGCCGTTGTGCCGGGCGCCAATGATTCGGTCGTGCCGGGTGACCTTTCCAAGGCCTTCCTGAAAAACGGCGACATCGTGCTGCTGCAATTGGAGATCCCGCTGCAGACCGTCGAGGCAGCACTCGACGCGGCAAGGACAGCCGGCGCGATCACAGTGCTCAACACCGCACCTTTCCATGGCGACGCGGCCGGCTTCCTCGGCAAGGCCGACTATCTCGTCGCCAACGAAACCGAGTTCGACCTCTACGGCGAGGCGCTGTCGTTGAATGGCCGCGACCGCCCGGCACGGATGCGCGACTATGCCGCGAGAACCGGCCGCACCATCGTCGTCACGCTTGGCTCGGACGGCGTTCTGGCGGCAACGCCGAACGATCTCCTGATGGTTCCGGCGCTGAAGATCAGTCCGCTCGATACGGTCGGCGCCGGCGACACGTTCTGCGGCTATTTTGCAGCCGGGCTGGCAGCCGGCCTGCCGCTCGACCAGGCGCTTGCCCGCGCTGCCGCAGCCGGTTCGCTGGCCTGCCTGAAGGCCGGTGCACAGCCGGCCATCCCGCTGGCCAGGGACGTCGATGCCGCCCTGCAGAAATCTGCAGGCTAAAGCGGGATGACAGCCATGCGCCCGACGACGAAGCACGCGGTGCCGCCCGCCGGCGACATCTGCCGCCTGTCTGCCGTGGAGCTTGCCGGGAAGATCAGGCGCCGGCAGCTTTCGGTGCGCGAAGTGGTCGCGGCATTCCTCGACAGGATCGAGGCGGTGAACCCGCTGGTCAACGCTATCGTTTCATTGCGTGAGCGTGCCGACATCCTGCGCGAGGCCGACAGCGCTGACGCTCATCTGGCGCGAGGAGGAGATACCGGATCGCTGTTCGGCCTGCCGATCGCGATCAAGGATCTTGCGCTGACAAAAGGCCTGAGAACCGCCTTCGGCTCGCCGATCTTCGCCGATTTTGTGCCTGAGGAAGACGACTTCTTCGTCGAGCGCGTCCGCAAGGCCGGCGCGATCATCATCGGCAAGACCAACGTTCCCGAATTCGGGCTCGGCTCCAACACCTACAACACCGTGTTCGGACAGACGCTCAACGCATTTGACCCGGCGCTGACCGCCGGCGGCTCGAGCGGCGGTGCGGCGGTCGCGCTGGCGCTCGACATGGTTCCCGTTGCCGATGGCAGCGATTTTGGCGGTTCCCTGCGCAATCCCGCTGCCTACAACAATGTCTATGGCTTCCGTCCATCGCAGGGATTGGTGCCGGCCGGCCCTGACCTTGATGTGTTTCTTGCGCAAATGGGCGTCGAAGGGCCGATGGGGCGTAAGGTGCGGGACATGGCGCTGCTGCTCGACGTGCAGGCCGGCTACCATCCTCGCGCGCCGCTGTCGCATGATAAGCCAGGCTCGTTTCTCCAAGGGGTGGAAACGCCGGCGGCCGGCGGGCGTATCGCCTGGCTCGGCGATCTCGAAGGTCATCTGCCGGTTGAAGCAGGCATTCTACAGCTTTGCGAGGCAGCACTCGGCCGGTTCGCGGGTGTATCCTTCGAGGCCGAGCCGCTGATGCCGGAATGCGACTTCGAAGCGCTGTGGCAGGCATTTGTAACGCTTCGGCAGGCGAGCAGCGGTTGTGCGCTCAAGGCGCATTACGACGATCCCTCGAAACGCAGCCTGCTGAAGCCGGAGGCCGTGTGGGAGGTGGAACATGCACTGCGCCTCACCGCGCCGCAGATCCATGCCGCCACGGTGAGGCGCTCGTCCTGGCACCGAATACTGCTATCGCTCTTCGAGCGTTTCGACCTGATTGCGCTGCCAGCCGCACAGGTCTTTCCCTTCGATGTCGTCACCCACTGGCCAAGGGAAGTGGCCGGGCGTGCCATGGACAGCTATCACCGCTGGATGCAGGTCTCAGCGCTCGCCACGCTGGGCGGCTGCCCGGCGGTCAACGTACCGGCGGGCTTCGACGCCAGGGGCCGGCCAATGGGCATGCAATTGATCGGGCGGCCGCGCGGTGACCTCTCCGTGCTGAGGGCGGCTGCCGCCTATGAGGCAACGCTGCCATGGCAGGCCGGCGCCTGCTGAAATCAACTCCGCATTGTCGGCGCCTCGCCGACTTGCACGCAACTCATCGCCATGCATTGATCGCGACAGCGCGCCGCACGAGCGGCATCTGTGGAGGGAAAAAATGTCGCTGGAACTCTACGCCACCTACGTCGTCGCCTGCATCGTCATCATCCTGGTGCCGGGGCCGACGGTGACGCTGATCATCGCCAACAGCATCCGCCACGGCTCGCGCGCCGGTCTCGCCAATGTCGCCGGCACCCAGGCCGGGCTAGCCATCATGATCGCCATTGTCGGCATCGGGCTGACCTCGCTGATCGCCGGCATGGGCCACTGGTTCGAATGGGTCCGGCTGATCGGCGCCGCTTACCTGATCTGGATGGGCGTGCAGATGTTCCGCTCGAAAGGCAAGCTTAACGCCGACGGATCGGCAAAAAAGCCGCGTGGCGGCTTCTTCCTGCAGGGCCTGCTGGTGGCGATCAGCAATCCAAAGACGCTGGTGTTCTTCGGCGCCTTCTTTCCGCAGTTCATCGCGCCCGAAGGCAATTACGCATTACAGATCGGCGTCATGGGTCTCACCGCGATGATCTTCGCCGCAGTCTCGGATTCGACCTACGCCCTGGCCGCCGGCCGCGCCGGACGCCTGCTGTCGGCCGGCCGCGTCAAGCTCTTGTCGAGGATCAGCGGCAGCTTCCTGGTCGGCGGCGGCCTGTGGCTGGCCTGTTCCAAGGCGAAGTAACGGCCGCGAGCCCGGCGACGCCAACAGCAACATCCTGGAATAGGAAGGCCGATTGAAAGTCGGCCTTCAGGCCACCACATGGATCAACAGTTGGGGATTCATGTCTATGCCGTGGACTTACGCGGATTTGAAAAGGAACGCGTTTGGCGTCATCCTGCTCATTGGTTTGTTCGCGGCGATGGTTCCGTCGGCTCTGAACAAATGGGCGAATGACGCAAGTCCGATCCGGTCGGTCGACCCGGTCGATGCAACGATCAAAAGTGGACAGGGTAAAGGGCGCAATATCCAATATCTGCTGGTCCTTGAGAACGGTTCGACGGTCCTCGTTTACGACGACCTCCCGCATCTGATCGGCTCGCGCGTAGGCATCGAGCGCGTCACGCGCGACAATGGCTTCGTCTTTTACCGGTTTGCAAATTGAACCATGGCAAGAGCGCGGCTGGCCTTCACCTTGTTGATGCTGCGGGAAAACCTCCGGGGCGTCATTATCACCAGCCTTGTGGTGGGCGTCTGCATTTTGGCAATCGGTGCACTGATTGCAAGGCGGAGCAGCCCCATCGTCGATGTGGAGCGCGTGACAGGCACGGTGGTTAACGTCCTCAATGCTGAAGGGGCGGTCGGTGACGGATTCCGCTATCTCTATGGAATCCGTCTCGAAGAAAGTAACCTCCTGGTGTTCGTGTATGGCGACCCGCGCGCGCCGCGCGCCATCGGCTCGCAAGTATTGATCGAGCGACAGCGTCGCATGAACGACACCGAAACGTATCGTCTGCTTCGGGAATGAAAGACGGCGCTAAAGCCGCCCCAGCCTTTCCAGCAACAGCGCGAAAAACGCATCATGGTCGATGTCGCGCATCACCATGGCGTTCTTCGGCCGCTTGGTCACCCCCCACCAGTCGATCACCGTCATCCCCATGGTGAGCTCCGAGGCGGTTTCCACGCTGACATTGCAGTTGCGACCCTTGAACAGCTTCGGCTTCAGCAGATAAGCGATCACGCAAGGATCGTGCAGCGGGCCGCCGTCGGTACCGTATTTCTCCTCGTCGAAACGCTCGAAGAATTCCAGCATGTCCGCGGTGGCCGTGCCGACCCTGGTGCCGAGCTTGCGGAATGCCTTCGTGCGCTTGGCGGTGGTCAGCGCCTTGTGGGTGACGTCGAGCGGCATCATCACGATCGGAATGCCGGATTTGAACACGACATCGGCGGCATGCGGATCGACATAGATGTTGAACTCGGCGGTCGGCGTGACGTTGCCGCCCTCGAAGAAGCCGCCGCCCATCAGCACGATTTCCTTGATGCGCGGCGCGATTTTCGGCTCGCGGATCAGCGCCAGCGCAATGTTGGTGAGCGGCCCGAGCGCGCAAAGCGTGATCGTGCCGCTCTCCTCCCTCATCAGCGTCTCGACGATGAAATCGACCGCATACTCTTCCTGCAGTTTCATCTTTGGTTCGGGCAGTTGCGGCCCGTTGAGGCCGGTCTTGCCATGCACTTCCTCGGCGGTGACCAGTTCGCGCGCCAGCGGCCGGATGGCGCCTGCATAGACCTTGACGTCCGGCCGGCCGGCCAGCTCGCAGATCTTGCGGGCGTTTTTTTCGGTAAGTTTCAGCGGCACGTTGCCGGCCACCGCGGTGATGCCGACGATCTCCAGCTCGGCGCTGCCGAGCGCCAGCAATATGGCGACGGCATCGTCCTGGCCGGGGTCAGTGTCGATGATGATCCTGCGGGATTGGGGCATTTCAATTCCTTGTTTTGGCAAGTCTTTTTGGGCGGGACGTGTGACGGCTTGAAGTCTGCCGGGCGGCGGACCATATCAAGACCATCGGGAAAAATGCCATCCGGGTTTTTCCACTTTATGTCGCTCTTGAGAGGACACCGTAACATGAGCCGAATGACGCCTTTTTCCAGCCCGCTTCTCCTCGGTTTCGATTCCATGGAAAAGACGCTGGAGCGGTTGGCAAAGTCCGGTGACAGCTATCCT
Source organism: Mesorhizobium sp. M0598 (assembly GCF_040320865.1). Lineage (NCBI taxonomy): Bacteria > Pseudomonadati > Pseudomonadota > Alphaproteobacteria > Hyphomicrobiales > Phyllobacteriaceae > Mesorhizobium > Mesorhizobium sp. M0598. Next base: position 270,462 of record NZ_JAMYQL010000003.1, read on the forward strand.
CCCTACAACATCGAGCGCCTCAGCGGTGCCGACGGCAAAACCGAAAGGCTGCGTATCACGCTCGCCGTCGCCGGTTTCGCGGAAAGCGATCTCGATGTCACAACGGAGGAGAACCAGTTGGTCGTGCGCGGCCGTCAGAACGACGACACCGAGCGCGAATTCCTCCACCGCGGCATCGCCGCGCGCCAGTTTCAGCGCTGTTTCGTGCTGGCCGACGGCATGCGGGTGATTGCGGCGGAATTGAAGAACGGCCTTCTGTCGATCGATCTCGATCGGCCGGAATCCGAACGGCTGGTACGAAAAATAAACATATCGGTGAAAGACTGATTTTTGCCGATAGCTCTCATGCGGGATGGCCTTGAGCGGCGTCTCGCGGCAAGGAGGCTTGAAATGACCAGAACTAACGAGAATATCATCATGACCAGCGGCGAATTCGCCCATCTCGGCGAAGGTTCGGTCGCCTATCTCAGGAAAGTGTCGAGCGACGATCTGCGCGGCCGTTTCCCGGGCCTCGGCGAAATCGCGCCGGGTCTGGAACTGTGGGCCCTGTTTGCCGCCAATGGCCAGCCGATCCTGCTTTCGGACGCTCGCGACCGGGCACTGGCTGGCGCGCTGGAAAACGATCTGACCCCGGTCGCTATCCACTAACGTCGCTATCCACCAACATTGGCGCCATCCACTGACAAATACGGCGCAGCGATCTGGCTGGAAACGGACAGGGCCGCTCACGGCGGCCCTTCAACGGATTTAATCAAAACCTCAAGCGGCGTGCGAGGCCTGCGTGTCCGACAGCAGCGCATGGATGGCCACGGCGTCGCGCGTGCCCCTGATCTTGGCAACCGTGTCGGCGTCGCGCAGCACCCGCGCGATGCGCGACAGCGCCTTGAGGTGGTCGGCGCCGGCGCCTTCGGGAGCCAAAAGCAGAAACACCAGGTCGACCGGCTGATCATCGAGGGCCTCGAAGTCCACCGGTGTCTCCAGCCGGGCAAAAACGCCGGCGATCCGCTTCACCCCAGCCAGCTTGCCGTGCGGAATGGCGATGCCGTTGCCGACGCCGGTGGAGCCGAGCCGCTCGCGTTGCAGGATGGTGTCGAACACCTCTCGCTCCGGAATGCCGGAAATCGCCGCCGCCCTTTCGGACAGCAATTGCAGCAGCTGCTTTTTGGAGTTCGCCTTCAACGCCGGCATGATTGCCGGAACGCTGACGAGATCGCTCAGATCCATGCTTGAAATCCCTTGTTCGCCTGCCGTCGCCAGTCCCCACGCTCGCGTGCGGCTGGTCTTTACCCCTGCGCGACCTTGGCCGTGGACGGGTCGATCCAGCCGATATTCCCGTCCGGCCGGCGATAGACGATGTTGAGATGGTCGTTTCCGGCATTGCGGAAGACCAGGACCGGGCTGTCCTTGGTGTCGAGTTCGATCACCGCTGACGCCACCGACATGGTCCGCAGCGTCATGGTCGATTCGGCGACGATGGCCGGCGCGAAATTCTCCGGTATGTCCTCCTCGTCGTCGGCAAGCGGCGCCATCACCGTATAGGCGACGTCGGTGAGCTCGCCGTTGCTATTGCCTGAATTGTGCGACTTCAGCCGGCGCTTGTAGCGCCTGAGGCGCGTTTCCAGACGGTCTGCCGCGGTATCGAAGGCAAGCGTTGGATCCTGGGCATCGCCGGTCGCCTGCAGCGAAGCACCGGAGTCCAGCCGGATCATGCAATCGGCCGTGTAGCGCGACCCCGATTTGACGACTACGATTTGCCCTGAAAAGCCCCGATCGAAATATTTCCCGATCACTTCCCCGACACGGTCGTTGATGCGCGTACGGAACGCATCGCCGATATCCATGTGTTTTCCCGATATGCGCAGTGTCATCTGAAAACTGACCTTCCTTGCTCAGGCTTCAAACTGTCCCGAGTTTATACTCGTGGTCCGCGCGCACAAGCTTTTGCGGCGTCACTTGCGCCGATTTTAGATCCGAACTTTCCGGTTGATCACAAGCCGCCTTCTTGGCCGTCCCGTGGCCTACGTCGTGACGGACCATCTCTCGTGCGGGCATCGGCGAACTCAAATCCACTCGCCAGCCCGTCTCATGCGGGCGGGCTTCTAGCCACTTCGTCGCCGCTTGTCAATGAAGGGCGAAAGCTGTGGAAATTCCGCCGGAGATCAACGGCCGGCGCTGGCCAAAGCGCGTTTTTCGCGCCGCCGCTGCACCGAAGAGGGTATGTTCATGCCTTCCCGGTATTTGGCCACCGTGCGCCTGGCGATGTCGACGCCGCTTTCCCGCAGCATGTCCACGATGGCATCGTCGGAAAGCACATCGATGGCTTTCTCCTCGTCGATCAGCTGCTTTATGCGGTCGCGCACCGCTTCCGACGAATGCGCATCGCCGCCACCTGACGAAGCGATCGAGGCGGTGAAGAAGTAGCGCAGTTCGAACACACCGCGCGGCGTCAGCATGTATTTGTTTGCCGTGACCCGGCTGACCGTTGATTCGTGCATGCCGATGGCGTCCGCCACCGTGCGCAGATTGAGCGGCTTCAGGTGCCGCACGCCGTGGACGAGAAAAGCGTCCTGCTGGCGCACGATCTCAGAGGCCACCTTGAGAATGGTCTTCGCCCGCTGGTCGAGACTGCGCGTCAGCCAGTTGGCGTTCTGCAGGCATTCGGCGAGGAAATCCTTTTCCGCCTGGTTTTTCGCATGTGGCGTGACCTGGGCGAAATAGATGTGATCGACCAGCACGCGCGGCAGCGTCTCGGCATTGAGCTCGACCGTCCAGCTGCCGTCATTGGCTGCGCGCACCTCGACGTCGGCCACGATCGCATCGCTGGCACCGCGCGAAAACGCCATTCCCGGCCGCGGGTCGAGCGCCCGGATCTCGGCCAGCATGTCGAGCAGATCCTCCTCGTCGACGCCGCAAATTCGCTTCAGCGTCTGGAAATCGCGCCGTGCCAGGAGTTCGAGATTGGCGATCAGCGCCTTCATCGCCGGATCGAGCCGGTCGCGCACGGCAAGCTGCAGCGACAGGCACTCGGCGAGGGCGCGGGCGAAGATGCCGGCAGGCTCGAATGTCTGGCAGATCGCCAGCGCCTTTGCCACCGCCGTGGCGTCCGTGCCGAGGCGGGCCGCGATCTCGGCCATATCCGCACGCATGTAGCCGGCCTCGTCGAGGCCGTCGGCAAGCTCGCCGGCGATCAGGCGCGCCGCCGGATCGGCAAAGGCGAGCGCCACCTGCTCGCCGACATGGTCGCGCAGCGTGATGGCAGCCGCCGCCATATCCGCGACGTCGAAGCCGTCGGAGGAAGAGGTGGAACCGTTGCCGGACGCCGATTTCCATTGCGCCGTCAGATCGGGCCCGAGCCGCTCGCTCGTACCGGGATCGTCGGGAAACAGGTTTTCCAGCGACGTATCGAGCTTTTCCGAGATCGCCTCGGCGCTCCACGCCGTCTCCGCTTCGAACCAGTCGCCGTCGGCGGCCGGTTCCGATGCGGCGTCGCCCTTCTGCGCCTGGTCGCTGGCGGCGTCCTCCTGCGGTTCGGCGCGTTCCAGCAGGGGATTGCGTTCGATCTCGTCGTCGATGAAGCGTTCCAGCTCGAGATGGGTGAACTGCAGCAGGCGGATCGACTGCATCAGCTGCGGCGTCATCACCAGCGACTGCGACTGTCGTAGCTGTAGTTTTGCCGCCAACGCCATGGTTCGGTTTCAAACGCCCCGTCTACGCACCCGCACTGCTGGAAAGAATTTTCCAGGCCAGCATAGAAACTGGCCCGGCTTTTGCTTGTCAAGGCGAGGAGCGGTAAAACTCGCCTGTCGGAGCGTTTTCAGGCAGAAAATTGAAGAAAAAGCTGCTGGACTACGCCGCAAATCCCGCTCGAGCCGGAATTTCGCACTTAGAGCGTAAATCCCTCGCCGAGATAAAGCCGCCGCACATCGGCATTTGCGACCACTTCGTCGGCTCGACCATGAGTCAGCACCTGGCCGGCATGGATGATGTAGGCGCGGTCGATCAGGCCAAGTGTCTCGCGGACATTGTGGTCGGTGATCAGAACGCCGATGCCACGTGCCGTCAAGTGGCGCACGAGCTGCTGGATGTCGGCGACGGCGATCGGGTCGATGCCGGCGAAAGGTTCGTCGAGCAACATGTAGGCGGGGCGGGTTGCCAAGGCGCGGGCAATTTCGAGGCGTCGCCGCTCACCGCCGGAGAGTGACAGCGACGGAGCCTTGCGCAGATGGCTGATGTGAAATTCCTCGAGCAATTCGTCGAGCAGGCGCTCACGCTCCTTGCGGCTCTTTTCGACCACTTCGAGCACGGCCCGGATGTTTTGCTCGACATTCAGGCCGCGAAAAATCGAGGCTTCCTGCGGCAGATAGCCGATCCCGAGACGGGCGCGGCGATACATCGGCATCGACGTGACGTCGAAACCGTCGATTTCGATCGTGCCTTCATCGACCGGCACCAGGCCGGTTACCATGTAGAAACAGGTCGTCTTGCCGGCGCCGTTGGGGCCGAGCAGCCCAACCGCCTCGCCGGCGCGCACGCCCAGCGTCACGCCGCTGACGACTTTGCGGCCCTTGTAGCTTTTGGTCAGCCCCTTGGCGATCAAGGTTCCCTTGAACTTTGCCGCTTCGACGGTGACCCTGGCCGGTGCCGCAAGTTTGCTGGCGGCGCGCCCTGGAAGACGCGCCAGCAGCGACGATATACCGGTCATCAGGGTTTCGCTGCTCCAGACTTCGCCGGCGGCGTGATCGACATCATGACGCGGCCGCCGCAAGCGTCGACCTGGGCAAGGCCGCTCTTCATCTGCACGGTAAGCTTGCAGCCGACAAGCACGTTGTCGCCTTGCGAGAGCACGACCTTGCTGCCCGAAAGCACCAGCACTTCGGTCTTCATGTCGAAGGTGCCGCGGTCGCCGGTAGCAACCTGATTGTCCGATTTGATGTAGACCTTATCGTCGACCTCGAGATGGTCGATGTTGGCGGATCCGGTCATTGCCGCGGCACCCGCGTGCTGGGCGCCTTTAGCGGCGCCTGCATCCCTGACGTAATAGACCGTCATTTTGCCGGCCTTGAGCACGGTTGGACCCTGGACGACGTTGACGTTGCCGGTGAAGACGGCAACGCTTTCCGCCTGGCGCACCTCGAGCTTGTCGCTTTCGATCTGGATAGGCTTGTCGCCCGACAGCCTGAGGCCGGACATTTGGCTCGTGGCACTGGATTGCGCCAGAGACGGCGCCGTCCCGAAGGTCAGCCCCAAGGGCAACCCAAGCGTCAACGCCGAAATCGCGGCGAGGCGCCGTGCCGAACTACTGAACCGCATTGGTCTCTCCGCTCTTTGCCTCTGCCGCCTTCAAACTGGCGGGATCGATGTCGACGCGCACCTTGTTCTCGAAAACCAGGACCTTGCCATTGTCCTGGACCGACATCGAATCCGCCCTGATCCGCGACCCGCCGCGGCTGACATCGACGGGCTCGCTTGTCTTCATAGTGCCTTCGCCCATGTCGAGATAGACTGATTTGAATTTTGCCACCACACCATCCGTGGTCGACACGGTCACATCGCTGGTCAGGCTGAGCGTGTTGCCGTCGCGATCGTAGGTGCCGTGCGTGGCATCGATGGCCGCCGTGTTGTCGGCCGCAATCGGCAGCTTGGCCTTGATGCCTTCCAGATCGATGATGCCTTGTTTGCTGACATCCTGTATGGCGCGCAGGGCTGTCATCGAATAGGGCAGGTTCTGTTTGGTGAAGCCGTTGAGCTTGGGGTTGGCCATCACCAGCTTGCCATCGGCAAAGGCGCCGCCGTCGGCCTGCACCTCGATTGCAGCGGGAGCCATGAGATAGGAATAGACGGGAAACGCGACCGCAATCACGGCAGCGACCAGCGGCACGGCCAGCTTGAGGATACGAACCCGGCGCGAATGACGCTGCGCAACGTCAAACGCGTCGACCCGCGCCCGGCCTGCGACCTTGGGAGCCAACTCCGTCTCGGTGTTGGTCGGTTCGATTGGTCCCGCTAACATGACTGCTTCTTCTAAACCCCTGCCCGCCAGGCCGCCCTATAGGTGGGGTGCCGGCGCCCTCAAGCAAGCACAAGCCGAGGAAAACCGCAAAAATGTGACAGCCGCCCCTGTACAATGAAAATGGCCCCAGCGCAGCCTGTACCTCATACCAGATATGGGCGCACAGTGTTAGAGCCTGTAGAACGTGACAGGTTTAGGCTTGCCGCGAATGCCTAAGACGGCCTTTGGCGCAAGGCCGTCAGGAAACGGTAGCCGGGCGCGAATGGTTGCTTTAAAAGCATCTGCTCCCACCGACTACGAGGCTGACCATGGCATTGAGAGCCGACGACCTGATCGACCGCCGCCGCTTGCGCCGCAAGCTGACATTCTGGCGTGTCGCGGCGGTTATCGTCGCCGCAGCCGGGCTGATCGCCTTTTCGGCGTGGATCTATGGTGATGACTTCACCGGCGCGGCTGTCGACCACATCGCCAAGGTCAAGATCGAAGGTACCATCACCGAAGACGAAGAACTGATCAAGCGGCTGGAGGCCATCCGTCAGTCGCCGCGCGTCAAGGCTGTGATCCTGTCGATCGATTCACCCGGCGGCACCACCGTCGGTGGCGAATCGATCTACGAGGCAGTGCGCAAGCTCGCCGCCGACAAGCCGGTGGTGGCCGAGGTCGGCACGCTCGCGGCTTCGGCGGGCTACATGATCGCCACCGCGGCCGACCATATTGTCGCACGCAAATCCTCGATCGTCGGCTCGATCGGCGTGCTGATCCAGTACCCGGACGTCAGTGGCCTCATGGACAAGCTCGGCGTCAAGCTGGAGGAGGTGAAATCCTCGCCCTTGAAGGCCTCGCCTTCTCCCTTCAAGCCGACCAATGACGATGAGCGCGCCATGGTCCGCAAGCTCATCCTCGACAGCTACGACTGGTTCGTCGGCATCGTCGCCGAGCGCCGCAACATGACCAAGCCGGAGGCGCTGGCGCTCGCCGACGGATCGATCTTCACCGGCCGGCAGGCGGTCACCAACAGATTGATCGACGCGGTCGGCGGCGAGGCCGAAGCGATCGACTGGCTTGCAAGCAAGGGTGTCGATGCCAAGCTCAAAGTGGTGGAATGGAAGGACACGGAAAAACGCAGCGGTTTCCTGTTCTCCAAGGCGATGGCGCAGACCGTCGGCGGTGCGCTTGGCCTGGCCGGCCATGGCGGCGACGTCCTTCACGAAATTGGAGCGGACCGCTTGTTTCTTGACGGTCTCGTTTCCGTCTGGCACCCTTGAGCAACCGCTTGGGACGAGTGAAAAACCAAATAAAATCATTCTGATAATTTCGGCGGCACTGCTTTTACGGGGAGCCTTTTCATGATCAAATCCGAACTTGTGCAGATCATCGCCACGCGTAATCCGCATCTTTTCCTGCGCGACGTCGAAAACATTGTCAGCGCCATCTTCGATGAAATCACCGACGCGCTTGCCGAGGGCAACCGGGTCGAGCTGCGCGGCTTCGGTGCGTTTTCGGTGAAAAACCGCCCCGCCCGCACCGGCCGCAATCCGCGCACCGGCGAATCCGTCGAGGTCGAGGAGAAATGGGTGCCGTTCTTCAAGACCGGCAAGGAATTGCGTGAAAGACTGAACGGAGGCAAATAGGCGCGGCGCCCGCCACCGCTGGTGCCTTTGCTTCCGAACGGAAAAACATGTTCAATCGCTTTCTCCTCATCGTGGTTTTCGTGCCGCTGGCCGTCATCCTGATTGCGTTGGCCGTCGCCAACCGCGAACCGGTGGCCTTCACACTCGATCCGTTCAATCCCGGCAATCCGGCGCTGACGCTGACCGTGCCGCTCTTCATTTTCCTGTTCCTGGCGCTGGCCATCGGCATGATCGTCGGCAGCCTGGCGACCTGGATCAAGCAGGGCCGCTACCGCAAGCTGGCACGCCAGCGCGGCGCCGAGGCAGAGAACCTGCGCCAGGCGGTCAGCCGCGCGCCCACCGCGTCGCAGAGCCCAGCCTTGCCGAAGCCGACGAACTGAGCCGCGGTTCGGGCCTGAAGCACAACCGGCCTAGTTCGCCACGGAGCCTTTCATGCTGACCATTTCCGCCGCCGAGGTCGACCGCGCGCTGACCTTTTCCGGGCTGGTCGAGACGTTGCGCGCCGCTTTTCGCGATGGCGCCGTGCAGCCGGTCAGGCACCATCACACGGTCGAGCGGCCCGATGGCGCCGCCTCGACCCTGCTTTTGATGCCGGCCTGGACCGACTTCAACGCCGCCGGCACCTCGGCCGATGGCCATATCGGCGTCAAGATCGTCACCGTGTCGCCCGACAACAATGCCGTCGGCAAGCCCGCGGTGATGGGGCTTTACCTCTTGCTCGACGGCACCACCGGCGAACCGCAGGCATTGATCGATGGCCAGCGGCTGACGCAGTGGCGTACCGCCTGTGCCTCGGCGCTGGCCGCCTCCTATCTGGCCCGCGAGGACGCATCGCGGCTGCTGATAGTGGGCGCCGGCGCGCTGTCGCCATTCCTTGCAAAGGCGCAATCGGCGGTGCGTCCGATCAAGAACATCCGCATCTGGAACCGCACGCCGGCGAATGCCGAAAAGGTCGCGGCAAAATTGCGTGCCGAGGGTTTTTCGGCCGAAGCAGCAGGCGATCTCTACGCCGAACTCGGCCAGGCCGATATTGTGTCATCGGCGACCATCACCACCACGCCACTGATCAAGGGGGCACTGTTGAAGCCCGGAACCCATGTCGATCTGGTCGGCGGCTTCACGCCGGCGATGCGCGAAAGCGACGACGACGCGATCGTACGCGCCCGCGTCTATGTCGACACCCGCGCCGGCGCCACCAAGGAAGCCGGTGACATCGTCCAGCCGCTGGCCTCCGGCGTGTTGAAGCCGGAAGCCATCGTCGCCGACCTTTATGAACTCACGCGCGGCCAGAAAAAAGGCCGGCAGAACGACGACGAGATCACGCTGTTCAAGTCGGTCGGCGCAGCCCTCGAGGACCTCGCCGCCGGCATTGCCGTGTGTCGCGCAAGCGTAGGGCAGTAGGGCAGTAGGGCAGTAGGGCAGTAGGGCAGTAGGAAACCGTACTGATCGTGCGGCGTCGCGCCAGCTATATTTCCTGTCACATACTCCCCTACTGCCCTACACCCCTACTGCCTTACTCCCTTTGCCAATAAACCCGCAGCCGGTGGCTGTCGGGATCAAGCGCGACGAAGGTGCGGCCGAAATCCATGTCGGTCGGCGTCTGCAGAATTTTCAGCCCGCGGCCGGCCCACTCGGCATGGGTGGCGTCGACGGCACCCGGCGTGTCCAGCGCAAAGACGATCTCGGCGCCACCGCCTGCTGCCGCGGCGGCCGGTTCCACGGTGTGACGCGACCAGAGGCCGAGCTTGAAGCCGTTGTCGATCACGAACAGCACGAAGGTCGGCGAGGTCTCGACCGGCTGCCGCCCAAGCAGCGCGCTGTAGAAGGCGCCGCTTTGCTCAGGCTTGTCGACATAGAGGATGACGAAATTGGGCGGTGTCATGAATTGCTCTCCAGATGGTTTCGACTGGAGGAGCATACCGTACGCCACTGCCAGATTCTGGCAGCAGTCTCAACTGAGCAGCAGCCTTAGCTTGGCGTGTCGAGCGTCGCCCGCCATTCTTTGAGCAGCACCTGACGGCGGCGCGGATAGCGCATCTCGGTGGCATTGAGGCCGGATATCCGGTCGGCGCGAAAGTGCCTGAAATCCTGGCGCATCTCGCACCAGGCCGCGACGACGCGCACCTTGTCGAAGAAGCCGAGTGCGAACGGCCAGACGGTGCGCTCGGAGGCAGCGCCGCCGGCGTCGCGATAGACAAAGCTCAGCTTGCGCTCCTCGCGGATGGCCTGCCGCACCACGCCGAGATCGATGCCTTCGGTGACCTCGGTGCGCGACCCGACCAGCAGCGTCGAGGCATCGAGCTCTTCGCGCAAATCGTCCGGCAGCACCGCGGCGATCTTGGCCAGCGCGTCAGTGGCGGCGTTCGCAAGCCGCCAGTCCGGCTGCTTGGCCACCCAGCGCGAACCGAGCACGATCGCCTCGATCTCCTCATCGGTGAACATCAAGGGCGGCAGCATGAAACCGGGCCTGAGCACGTAACCCAACCCCGCCTCGCCCTCGATCGGCGCGCCCTGCCCCTGCAGCGTGGCGATATCGCGATAGAGCGTGCGGATCGACACACCCATTTCGCCCGCAAGGCTGCGGCCGCTGACCGGCCGGCGATGCCGGCGCAGGATCTGGATCAGGTCGAGCAGGCGTTCAGCACGGGACATGAATCATGACCTGGTTTCAATCACGATAGAGCCCCAGCACTTTCGGCGGCAAGCGACATGGTGGCGGACGGGAACGTCTGCGCCCTGACGCCGTTGTCTGGCCATTATGGATATACGCGGATTCCTGTTGTGCTGGTCGGTTTTGACCGCCATCGTCGCTGCGCTCAGCCTCGGACCATCCTTCGCCCATGTGCTGGAATCGGTGCCGCGGCTGACCAGATGGCCGGCTTCGCTCTGGCGTGAAACCACTGTCTTCAACGCTCAGTTCCAATTCTTCGCGATTGTCGGCGCACCGCTGGACGTGGCCGCGATCGCCTGTCCGGGGCTTCTCGCCTGGATGCTGCGCAGCGACCGCCCGGCATTCTGGTGGATTTTGGCCGCCATCGTGCTTTATCTGATGGCCCTCGTGGCGTGGTTTACCCTGGTCAAACCGGCAAACGATGTCCTGGCCACCTGGGTGCCTGGACCGATCCCGGACAATTTCGAAAGTATCCGGAGCAGCTGGGAAACCGGCCATATGGTCGTCACCGGCTTCAAGGCCGTTGGTTTCATAGCGCTCGCAGTCGGCCTGCTGTCGATCAGGCGCGGCTGATCCGGTTGCACACGTCGGCAGCCCTTTTGTTGCGCCGGTCAATGTGCTGTGGCAGAAGCGGCGAGCCGCCTTCCGGAGATGCGCCTTCTTGAAACCTTTTCGCGACAAACGCCGCGACAGCCGCCCGCCCGCGAAGGGCGGGGCGGAGCAGCCGCGGCGGCGCGACGCCGGCCTGACCGCCGGTTCGGAGCCTAAACTGCAGGACCGGTCCGAGCCGAAAGCCGCGCCGCGCCCTCTATTCCGCCGCGATGGCGCGCTGCCTGCCGAACATCTGCCGCTGATCCTCGAGGTCGGCCCCAATCAGGACTACGCGCTGCTCGACAGCGGCGCCGGAGAAAAACTCGAGCAATACGGCCCCTACCGCATCGTTCGGCCGGAGGGCCAGGCGATCTGGCAAAAGGCTTTGCCGGCCAGGGACTGGGAGCGCGCCGACGCCATTTTCACCGGCGATACCGACGAGGAAGGCATCGGCCGATGGCGCTTCCCCAAGACGCCGCTCGGCGAGACCTGGCCGATGAAGCATGACGGCATAGATTATCTCGGCCGCTTCACTTCGTTTCGCCATGTCGGCGTCTTTCCCGAGCAGGCCTCGCACTGGGACCACATGGCCGGACTGATCGCCGCGGCAAAACGGCCGGTGAAGGTGTTGAACCTGTTCGGTTACACCGGCCTTGCCTCCTTGGTGGCGGCGCGTGCCGGCGCCGAGGTCACCCACGTCGATGCTTCCAAGAAGGCGATCGGCTGGGCGCGCGAAAACCAGGAAATGGCGGGCTTGTCGCAAAAGCCGATCCGCTGGATCGTCGACGATGCCGTGAAATTCGCCGAGCGCGAGGAGCGCCGCGGCAGCCGCTACGACATCATCCTGTTCGACCCGCCCGCCTATGGCCGCGGACCGAAGGGCGAGGTCTGGCAGCTGTTCGAGGACCTGCCGGCGCTGACCGATATCTGCCGCGCGATCCTGACGCCGAAGCCGCTCGCCGTGGTACTGACCGCCTATTCGATCCGCGCCTCTTTTTTCGCCATCCATGCCCTGATGCGCGACACCTTCGCCGGCATGGGCGGCACGGTCGAGTCGGGTGAATTGATCATCCGCGAGAAGTCTGCCGGTCGGGCGCTTTCGACCTCGCTGTTCTCACGCTGGGTGGCCTGAATGAGTGCGTACGAACGGCACGCGGGCGCGCCAGGGCAGGTGAAGGAAGTCACCAGCCTCGCCAACCCGCTGGTCAAGGACATCAAGGCGCTCGCGCTGAAGAAATTCCGTGACCAGCAGAATGCCTTCATGGCCGAAGGCCTGAAGCTGGTCATCGACGCGCTCGATCTCGGCTGGTCGATCAGGACATTGGTCTTCGCCAAGGCCGGACGTGGCAATACGGCGGTTGAAAAGATCGCGGCGCGCACGGTCGCCGCCGGCGGCACCGTCCTTGAAGTTTCGGAAAAAGTGCTGGTCGCCATCACCCGCCGCGACAATCCGCAAATGGTCGTCGGCGTGTTCTCGCAGAAATTCCTGCCGTTGAAGGACATCCGCGCCCGTGACGGCGACGTCTGGGTGGCGCTCGACCGCGTCCGCGATCCCGGCAATCTCGGCACCGTCATCCGCACGGTCGACGCTGTCGGGGCCAGGGGCGTCATCTTGGTCGGCGAGACCACCGATCCCTTTTCGGTCGAAACGGTGCGCGCCACCATGGGCTCGATTTTCGCCGTGCCGGTCGCCAAGGCGTCGCCCGAAGCTTTTCTCGCCTGGCGAACGAGCTTTCCCGGCCTCGTCGCCGGCACCCATCTGAAGGGTGCGGTCGACTACCGCTCGGTCGATTTTTCAAAGGGCCCGGTGCTTTTGATGATGGGTAACGAGCAGCAAGGCCTGCCTGACGAGCTTGCCGCAAGCTGCGACAAACTGCTGCGGATACCGCAGGCCGGCCGCGCCGATTCGCTCAACCTTGCGGTGGCCACCGGCGTCATGCTGTTCGAGATCCGGCGCGGCGCGCTGAAGCTCGGCCCGGAGGACGCCAGATCGTGACATCTCAAACCGTGAAACTGCAAACCATGAAGTCCTGGAGGCCGTATGCTCTTCTGGTCGTCGCCGCGATAGCGCTCGACCAGTGGGTGAAATACCTAGTCGAAACCGGTCTTGCCTTTCAGGAACGGCTCGACCTGCTTCCGTTCCTGGCGCTGTACCGCACCTACAACACCGGCATCGCGTTCTCGCTGTTTTCGTCCTTCGGCGACACCGGCCTGGTGGTCGTCGCGGTTCTGGTGGTCGCTTTCGTGCTCTATCTTGCGGCCCGCACGCCGCCGGGCCACCTGCTTGCCCGCATCGGCTTCGCGCTGATCGTCGGCGGCGCGCTCGGCAATCTGATCGACCGCGCTATCTACGGTCATGTCATTGACTATATTCTGTTTCACACGCCGGTCTGGTCCTTCGCGATCTTCAACCTCGCCGATGCCTTCATTTCGGTCGGTGCCGTGCTGGTCGTCTTCGACGAACTCATTGGCTGGCGGCGCGGAGCGTCGAGCGATTGACCTCACTCGCCTGGCGCCGCACATTCTGATCTGCAAGCCCGAGGAGAAAAAATGCCCGAAACCTTCAAAGCCATCCTCGTTTCGCGCGACGCCGAGAAAAACCAGTCGGTCGCGGTGACCGAGCTTACCGAGGCAGACCTGATGGAGGGCGACGTCACCGTCGCGGTCGAGGCGACGACGGTGAACTACAAGGACGGTCTTGCAATTACCGGCAAGGCGCCGGTGATCCGCCGCTGGCCGCTGGTGCCGGGCATCGATTTCGCCGGCACCGTCATCTCGTCTTCCGATCCTGGCTGGCGCAAGGGTGACAAGGTCATATTGAACGGCTGGGGCGTCGGCGAGACGCATTTCGGCGCCTATGCCGGACGCGCCCGCGTCAAGGGCGACTGGCTGGTGCCGCTGCCGGACGGCATGAGCCCGCATGATGCGATGGCGGTCGGCACCGCCGGCTACACCGCCATGCTTTGCGTCATCGCGCTGGAGCGCCACGGCATCGTGCCCGATCGCGGCCCGGTGGTGGTGACCGGCGCTGCCGGTGGCGTCGGCTCGGTCGCGGTCTCGATCCTGTCCAGCCTCGGCTATCACGTCATCGCCTCGACCGGCCGCGCTGCCGAAAGCCCCTATCTGATCGACCTCGGCGCCGCGGAAGTGATTTCACGCGACGAGCTCACCCAGCCGGCAAAACCGCTCGCCAAGGAACGCTGGGCCGGCGGCGTCGATGCGGTCGGCAGTCACACGCTGGCCAACGTTCTGTCGATGACCTCCTATGGCGGCGCCGTCGCCGCTTGCGGCCTCGCCGGCGGCATGGACCTGCCGGCAAGCGTCGCCCCCTTCATCCTGCGCGGCGTCTCGCTGCTCGGCATCGATTCGGTGATGGCGCCGAAGGCGGTCCGCCTCGAGGCCTGGCGCCGCATCGGCGCCGATCTCGACCACGCAAAGCTTGCCAGCCTGTCGACGAGCATCGGCTTCGACGGCATCATCGGCGCCGCGCATGACATCGTCGAGGGTAAGATCCGCGGCCGCGTGGTGGTGGATATGTGAGCCCCCAAGGGACAAAAAAGAGCGCGACCGCTAAAATTCGAGCGATCAACCACAACCTTCGATAAGCTCTGTCTGGCAGGATTTCCGTATGATTGCGGAACCCGGCATCAGAGAGGCGGAACCAGCCGAACGGGCCGACGGGACGGCCCCCGCGGCGCCAGGACGGCAGCCTGTCGCCGCGCCACCGCTGGCGCCGGAACTGCCGGCCTCCAACCGCGAAGGCCTGCCCTTCCTGACGCTCGTCGCCATCGTCGTGCTGGCAGGCTTTTCGCATCTGACCGGGGCGCCGGTCTTCATCACCATCGGCCTTTTGGCGACAGCCATCGCCGGGCTCGCCATGCATCTGCGCAACAGGCGCACCGAGCGCCGCGCGGTGGCCCTGCTCGATGCCACGACCGCCCGCAGCCGCGCCGAAATCGAGACGCTGGCCGACCGCATGTGGGAGATGCAGGAGAGCGAGGAGCGCTTTCGCGGGCTGATCGATGCACTCGGCGATCTCGTCGTCCATCGTGACCGCGACGGCCACATTGTCTACGCCAACAAGGTTTTCGCCGACCTTGTCGAGACCGACCAGCGCGACCTTGCCGGCAAGACCCTGGCCGAACTAGGCATCGATGTCGGCATCGTCCCCGACGCCGCGTTTTCCGACCATGAATGCCTGAGTTCCACCGACGTCGCCATTCGCACGCCGGACGGCCCACGCTGGTTCTCTTGGATCGAGCTGTCGGTGCGCGACAAGGACAGCGGCGCCGTTTCGCATCGCGCCATCGCCCGCGACATCACCGCTCGCAAGCGCGCCGAATCCTCGCTGATCACCGCCCGCGAGCGGGCCGAATATGCGAGCCAGGCCAAATCGCGCTTCCTCGCCACCGTCAGCCACGAGATCCGCACGCCGATGAACGGCATCATGGGCATGGCCCGGCTTCTCGCCGACACCAGCCTTTCGCCCGAGCAGCGGACCTATGTCGGCGCCATCTCGACCTCGGCCAGCGCGCTGCTGGCGCTGATCGAGGACCTGCTCGACTACTCCAAGATCGAGGCCGGCCGCTTCGATCCCGAACCGCAGCCGATGTCGGTGCGCGAGATCGCCGACAATGTCATCGAGCTTTTGGCGGCGCGGGCTTTTGCCAAGGATATCGGCCTCGGCTGTCATGTCGAACCCGACGTGCCGCAGCTGATCACCGCCGACCCCGGCAGGGTCAGGCAGGTGCTGCTCAATCTCATCGGCAACGCCGTCAAGTTCACCGACAGCGGCGGCGTCCTGGCAAGCATCGCCCGCGTCCGCACCGAAACCACCGACCGCATCCGCTTCACCATCACCGACACCGGCCCCGGTCTGCGCGAGGAGGACATGGAGCGCATATTCGAGGACTTCGAACAGGCTGACGGCACCTCGACCCGTGCGCATGGCGGTGCCGGCCTCGGTCTCGCCATTTCCAAGCGCCTTGTGACCGCCATGGGCGGCACTATCTCTGTGTCGAGCCGGCTTGGCCAGGGGTCCGAATTCGTCTTCGAGATTCCCGCTATTTCCGCCGTCGAGGCGCCGCAGATCCGCCAGGACGCGCTGTCGGGCCGGCATGCGGTGATCGTGTCGAAGAACCTGGTCGAGGCCGAAGCCCTCGCCCGCACCATTCGCGCCAATGGCGGCACGGTCGATCTGGCCACCGCCGCCGCCCAGGCCACCCCTTTCGCCGAGAGCTGCGACGTGCTGCTGATCGATGCTGCCATGGAGCAAAGCGACGGCAGGCTGCTCGGGCGCCTGCGCCAGAGCGGATTTGCCGATTGCGAGGCAGTGACGCTGATCGCACCGACCGACCGTGGCATGCTTGGCGAGTTCCGTGCCAATGGTTACGCCACCTTCCTTGCGAGGCCGGTGCGCGGCGAGACATTGCTGCGCGTGCTTTTGACCAGCCACGCACCGGTCGTCGCCGAGCCGCAACTGCAAAAGCGCGGCGCGCAGGCGGGGCACGCCATTGGCGCCCGCCAGCAGGGCCTGTCGGTGCTGATCGCCGAGGACAACGACATCAACGCCATGCTGGCCCGCGCCACGCTGCTGAAGGCCGGGCATCGCGTGAAAGTGGTCGGCAACGGCAAGGCCGCCGTCGAGGCGGTCATCAGCACCGGCCACAAGCACCGTTACGATGTGGTGCTGATGGACTTGCATATGCCTGTCATGGACGGCCTGGACGCCATCGCCGCCATCCGCCGCCATGAGGAGGAGACCGCGGTGCCGCCGGTCCCGATCATGGTGCTGTCGGCCGACAGCCAGGAAAAGACCCGCCACGCCGTGCTCGCTCACGGTGCCAGCGGCTTCGTCACCAAGCCGCTCGACCCCGATGCCCTGGTTCATGCGGTCGAAGGGCAAGCGGCCGCCTGAGGCACAACATAGACGGTTGATAGATTACCCAGCCGACGAAGTATTGCCCGCAGAGCCGTATCACGGTACTGTCACAATCCTGTTGCACCTACACCGTATCCCCGTGCCAAGAGGGATGGCTCGAAGGAGAATCACTCGTGCATACAGTCATGCCGGAATGTGATGCTCGGCCGAACGCCAGCGGGCCTTTGCTCGTCGGCCGGAACGCCGATGCCGTCATAAAAGGCGCATCGCTCGGCCGCATCGGCAATCTCGAAGTGCGGCTCGCCCGCAACGAGGCCGAGATCGCTGCCGCGCAGGAAGTGCGCTACCGGGTGTTCTACGACGAGCTTGGTGCCAGGAAGGACCTGTTCCAGATGCAGGACCGCCGCGATGCCGATCGCTTCGATCCCCTCTGCGATCATCTGCTGGTCTTCGATACTTCGCTTTCCGGCCCTGAGCATCGCCGCATCGTCGGCACCTACCGCCTGCTGCGGCAGGAGATTGCCGCGGCCGCCGGCGGCTTCTATTCCGAAGGCGAATTCGAACTGACCAAGCTGATCGCGCGGCATCCTGGCCAGCGCTTCCTCGAGCTCGGCCGCTCCTGTGTTCTGCCCGAATACCGCTCGAAGCGCACCATCGAGGCGCTGTGGCAAGGCATCTGGGCCTATATCAATCATTACGGCATTGGCGTGATGACCGGCTGCGCGTCCTTCCACGGCACCGTGCCGGCGGCACATGCAGAGGCGCTGACCTACCTTGCCCACCACTGCCGGACGAATTCATCCTGGGACGTGCGTGCCGTCGCCGGGCGCTATTGTTCGATGGATCTGATGCCGATCGAGGCCGTCAATACCAAGGCGGCGATCGCCGCGATGCCGCCGCTGGTCAAGGGCTATCTGCGCGTCGGCGCGCGCATCGGCGACGGCTGCGTCATCGACCGTGAATTCTCGACGGTCGACGTGTTCGTGGTGATGCCGGTCAAGGAGATCGGCGCCCGCTACGTCAATTATTATGGCGGAGAAGCGCAGCGGTTTGCGGCGTGAATAGTGAATAGTGAATAGTGAATAGAACATAGCACTGACTGCTGGAGCAGCAATTGGCTACTCACTACTAACCATTCACTATTGACCATTCACCATTCACGCATCTTTCTCAGCCTGCTCGTTGACCGGCCCCGGCTCGACCGGCGCTTCGCTCGCGACATGCTTGGGGCCGCCCTTGGCGACGCCGACCATGGCCGGCCGCAGAACACGCTCGCCGATCGAATAGCCGGGCTGCACGACCTGCACGACCGTGTTGGCCGGTACGTCGGGATTGGGCACCTCGAACATCGCCTGGTGGAAATTCGGATCGAATTTCTCGCCCTCGGGCTCGAGCTTCTTCACGCCGTGGCGTTCCAGCGCCGACAGCATGGCGCGCTCGGTGATCTCGACGCCGTCGATCAGCGCCTTGAAGCCGGCATCGCCCGAAGCCTTGGCCTCCTCCGGGATGGCATCCAGCGCACGGCGCAGATTGTCTGACACCGAAAGCATGTCGCGGGCAAAATTGGCAACCGCATAGGCGCGCGCGTCGTGGACGTCGCGGGCGGTGCGGCGACGCAAGTTCTCCATGTCGGCCGCGACGCGCAGCGCGCGATCCTTCAGCTCTTCGTTTTCCTTCAGAAGCCGCACAAGCGCTTCATAGTCGCCGTCGACGCCACCTTCCCTTGGCTCCGCGGCAGCCTCGGTCTTCTCGGCTTCATCGGGCGCGCGTTCGTCTTTTGCCTGGTCGCTCATCGCCGTTTCCCGTCATTTTCAAATGGTGTGGATTTGCGCCCGATATCGAGGTTTAGCGGCCAAAAATCAAGGGGCAAGCGATACTGCAGCCGCTGTCGCTGCTTGATGGCGGACGGGGCAGACCTTTCGATTTTAATTCAAACTTTACCGTACCCGACGGCTTTGCTTGCCAGCATGCTACAATGCGGGAACCATTCCTCCCTTGGAAGAGTTTCGAAGCCGACACAGGATTTTGGATGATGCCCCGCAGGAATGGCGAAAAACGCGACGGGCTCGCCGGCGATATCCGGCGCCAGCTCGGCACCGAGGCGACCAAGCGCTTTCTGCGCACCTTGCCGGCCTTCCGCACGGAGTCCGATATTCCCGACCGTCTGAAGGAATTGCTCGACCGCCTGGACGGCGTCGAAGCCAAGGTGGTCGCAGGCGGGCGCCGTCGGTAGACACCATTGCAGGCCGTGCGCCCGGCGACTGCGGCCACCAATTCCTCGCCATCGCGCGACATTTACCCGCAGTAACTTTGCGTGATCGCCGCCTTGCGGCAGCGCCCTGCTCCGCCTATGTTTCATGATGAACATGATTTCCCCCGAAGCTGTGGCAAACAGCAAGCGCGCCTGGTTGAAAATCCTGTCGCGCTATAAAAAGCCCGACAGGCGTCGCAGCGCCGTCGAACTCGCGATCACCCTCATTCCCTTCGCCACGCTGTGGGCACTGTCCTCGGCCGCCTATGCCTATGGCCATTGGTGGGGTCTGGTCCTCATCCTTCCGGCAGCCGGCTTTCTGGTGCGTATCTTCATGATCCAGCACGATTGCGGCCACGGTTCCTTTTTTGCCAATCGCTATGCCGACGACTGGATCGGCCGCGTGCTTGGCGTGCTGACGCTGACGCCCTACGATTGCTGGCGCCGCGCCCACGCAACCCATCACGCCAGCGCCGGCAACCTCGACGAGCGCGGCACCGGCGACATCAAGACACTGACGGTCGCCGAATACCGGCAACTGTCGTGGCGGGGCCGGCTCGCCTATCGCCTCTATCGCCATCCGCTGGTGATGTTCGGCCTTGGCCCGATCTGGATTTTCATTTTCGAGCAGAGACTGCCCTTGGGCATGATGCGGGGTGGCCTCACCCCTTGGGTGTCGTCGATGTCCACCAACCTCGCCATCGCGGTCATCGCCGCGCTGCTCATCTGGTTCGTTGGCCCCGGCGCGTTTCTGGTCGTGCATTTGCCGATCGTCATCCTCGCCGGATCGGCCGGCATCTGGCTGTTCTATGTCCAGCACCAGTTCGAGGAGACGGAGTGGACAAAGGACTCCGAGTGGGAATTCCAGCACGCTGCCCTGCACGGTTCGTCCTATTACGACCTGCCGGCGGTGCTGAACTGGATCACCGGCAATATCGGCGTCCACCACGTGCACCACCTCTCGGCCAAGGTGCCATGCTACCGGCTTCCGGAAGTGCTGAGGGACTATCCGGAGCTGCGTGAGATCGGCCGCGTCACACTCCTCGACAGCCTGCGCTGCGTCAAGCTGGCGCTGTGGGACGAGAGCCGCAGCAAGCTGGTATCGTTCCGCGAAGCGCGGATGGCCGTGTAGACGCACCGCCGCATCTAAAGCGCGTCGCGCTCGACCGGCCTCATGCGACGCGCTTTAGGTTGTTGTTTACGCATGCCGTTATCGCAAAACCGCTGAACACTTTTGCGCGACATGCGTTAGGGGTGCGGCGGGCTCCACATTCCGAGCTTAAGCCGCCTGGCGCTGGTCGCGCATCAGGATCTCGCCCTGGCGGATCTCGGTGCCCAGCACTTTCAGACATTCGCGCATGAACGCGGCAAGGCCCGGCCAGCCCTTGGCCGACACCAGATTGCCGTCGACATGGGCGCCGGTCGGCGTAACATCGATATAGATGCCGCCGGCCAGCGTGACTTCCGGCTCGCAATATTGCAGCGCCGCGACTTCGCGGCCGCGCACCACGCCGTCGACCGCGATCAGGATCTGCACGCCGTGGCAGATGGTGAAGATCGGTTTTCCCGTCTCATGGAAATGCCGCACCAGCGCCTGCACGCGCTTGTCGATGCGGATATATTCCGGCCCGCGCCCGCCCGCCGCGTAGACGGCATCGTAGTCGGCCGGATTGACCTCAGAAAACGTCTTGTTGAGGATGTAGTCGTGGCCGAGCTTTTCCGTATAGGTCTGGTGGCCCTCGAAGTCGTGCAGCGAGGTCTTCAGGATATCGCCGGCCTTCTTGTCGGGGCAAACGACATGGACGGTGTGGCCCACCGCATGCATGGCCTGTTCAAAGACGAAAATCTCGTACTCCTCGCTGAACTCGCCAACGAGCATCAATATCTTCTTGCCAGCCATACCCGGTTCCTCCCTTGTGGCCACATTTATTCGGATCGCGAAATAATGGCCTATCCTAAAGCGGAGTGGCGCAAAATAAAAGGCTGAATCGGGAATGTGGTCCGACCAGATAGGGCTTCTGGTCCCCTGGAGCAGATCAGCCGGCGCGCACCCGCCGCCAGGAATATTTCGGGCCTTTGGCCTCCGGCTTCACCGCCGGCTGGTAGGACAGCGGCAGTCCGCCTGTGCGGCCTTGCTCGAGCCGCTTCAGCAGCACTGGGTGCGATATCTCGAATTCATCGAAGCCGAGGCGCAACATATGCGGCAGCTGATCAATCAGCACCTGCCCGGTGGCGCGCATAGCGCCTCCAAAATGATAACGGCTGCGCAGCAATTCGCCCTTGGAGAACGAGCGGCCGTCATTGAACGCCGGAAATGCCAGCGCCACCAGCGACAGCTGATCGAGCAGGCCTGCGATCTTTTCGAGCTGATCGCCGGGCTGCAGCAGCACACCGATGCGCTCCTTCGCCGACCGCCGCACCTCCGGATCGAGGCCGAGAAACGCTTGCAACGGCAGGATGAAACGGCCATTGCCGACCAGCGCCTCGGCACTTTCGGCATGAACCCACTCGTCCTCGCGGAACCCATCCGGTGTCCACAGCCGCATGGCGTTTTCGGCTATCAAGTCGCTCATCAAGAAAATTTCCAAGTCCACAAGGTTCTAAAGTGCAAAACACCTCAGGGTGTGTTGAGATTCAGGTCAGGCCGGCATCACTTGAACATCAACATACCCTAAAGTGATGCGTCGGTCAGCGACCTTTCCAGCCCCGACAAGTGGATGCCGCATTCGGTCTTGGCGTGCCCGGCCCAGCGGCCGCTGCGCGCATCGTCGCCCGGTTGCACCGGCTGCGTGCATGGGAAACAGCCGATCGACAGATAGCCATAGGCGACCAGCGGGTTTTCACGCAGCGCATGCGCGCGCATGTAGCCGGCCTGGTCCGATGTCGTCCAGTGGGCCAGCGGATTGATGCGGATGCGCGAGCCGACCGCCTCGAACACCGGCAGCGCTGCCCGGGTCGCCGCCTGGAAGCGCTTGCGGCCGGTGAACCAGGCGCGGAACGGCTCGACGCCGCGCGCCAGCGGCTCGACCTTGCGGACGTCGCAGCAGGCGTCGGTGTCGGTCTCGTTCAGATTGCCGGTCGGGTCGATCCTTGCCAGCGCCGCATCGTCGGGCCTGATCACCCGGATATCGCTCAGCCCGAAATCGGCGGCCAGCGCGTCACGATAGCCGAGCGTCTCCTCGAAATGCTTGCCGGTGTCGAGAAAGATCACCGGCAGCGTGCGGTCGATCTCGGCGATCATGTGCAGCAGCACCGCCGAATCCGCGCCGAAGGAGGAGACGGCGGCGATTTCGCCGTGAAAGAACTCCCGGGTCGACCGCTCGATGATCTCCAGCGGCTTCAGATGGCCGTAGAGCGCGTCGAGACCCGCCGCTTGGGCGGCGATGCCGGCCTCGACGTCGACGATCCGGTCAAGCGGCCTTGGCTTCGCCAGCATAGAGCGCCTCCTTGAACGGCGCGGGACCGACTCGGCGGTAGGCGTCGATGAATCTTTCGTTTCTGTCCAGCCGAAGCCCGAGATAGGTCTCGACGATCTGCTCGATGGCGTCGGTGATCTCTTCCGAACTGAAGCCGCGGCCGATGATCTCGCCGACCGAGGTGTTCTCGTCGGCCGAGCCGCCGAGCGTCACCTGATAGAGCTCGGCGCCTTTCTTCTCGACCCCGAGGATGCCGATATGGCCGACATGGTGATGGCCGCAGGCATTGATGCAGCCGGAAATCTTCAGCTTCAATTCGCCGATGTCGCGCTGGCGCTCCAGCGAAGCAAAGCGCCGCGAGATTTCCTGCGCCACGGGAATGGAACGCGCCGTTGCCAGCGCGCAATAGTCGAGGCCGGGGCAGGAGATGATGTCGCTGATCAGGTTGGAATTGGCCGTCGCCAGCCCGATATCGACAAGCGCGTCATAGACCGCCTTGAGGTCGGCCCGCGCGACATGCGGCAGGATCAGGTTCTGTTCGTGGCTGACGCGCAGCTCGTCGAATGAATATTTTTCGGCAATGTCGGCGACCGCTTCCATCTGGCTGTCGGAGGCATCGCCCGGCGTCTCGCCAATGCCCTTGAGCGAGATGGTCACCGCCGCGTAGTCGGGATGGCGATGGGTGACCACATTCTGGTCCAGCCATTCGGAAAAGCTCTTGGAGTCGAGGCGGGCAAGCTTGACCGCCTCGTCGCCTTCCGGCCGGTCGACAAGCGGAGGCGGCGCGAAATAGGCATCGATGGCGCGGATGTCTTCTTCCGGCAGCCTCAGCTCGGCGTCCTTCAACTCCTGCCATTCGGCCTCGACCTGGCGGGTGATCTCCTCGACGCCGGTCTCATGGACCAGGATCTTGATGCGCGCCTTGAACTTGTTGTCGCGCCGGCCATAGAGGTTGTAAACGCGCAGGATCGCCGTGCAGTAGGACAACAGATCCGCTTCGGGCAGGAAGTCGCGGATCTTCTTGGCGACCATCGGCGTGCGGCCCTGGCCGCCGCCGACATAGACGGCGAAACCGAGCTCGCCGGCAGCGTTCTTCTTCAGGTGCAGGCCGATGTCGTGCGTCTGGATGGCGGCGCGGTCGCGCTCCGCGCCGGTCACCGCGATCTTGAATTTTCGCGGCAGGAACGAGAATTCCGGATGCACCGAGGACCATTGCCGCAGGATTTCGGCATAGGGGCGCGGATCGGCAACCTCGTCAGCGGCGGCGCCGGCGAAATGGTCGGCGGTGACGTTGCGAATGCAATTGCCGCTGGTCTGGATGGCGTGCATCTCGACGCTTGCCAGATCCGCCAGGATCGCCGGGATGTCCGACAGCGCCGGCCAGTTGAACTGGATGTTCTGGCGCGTCGTGAAATGGCCGTAACCTTTGTCGTATTTGCGGGCGATGTGGCCGAGCATGCGCAGCTGCTTGCTGTTCAGCGTGCCGTAGGGCACCGCGATGCGCAGCATATAGGCATGCAGCTGCAGATAGACGCCGTTCATCAGCCGCAGCGGCCGGAACTGGTCCTCGGTGATCTCGCCGGCAAGGCGCCGCGCGACCTGGTCGCTGAACTCGGCGACGCGGGCCTTGACGAAATCGTGGTCGAACTCATCGTAACGGTACATATTCAGGTCTTTCCGGGCGCGTCCGCCCGTTATTTTCTTCGTTCGAGCATGATCGGGATCATGCTTGTGTCATCTATGCCGCGCGTGCGGCTTGCGGACGGGCCTGCTTGCCCAGGTCGTTGCGGGTGGTCGGGCCGGCGGCACGGATCTTTTCACGTAGCCGGACCGCTTCGACCGTGCCGTTGGCCACGGTCACGTCTATCAGGTTGACGTCGACCACTTCGTTGTTGGCGGAGGCCTTGGCGCCGATCGCCTCCAGCCGGTCCTCGGCCGCCTTGTCATGGGCGATGTCGGCATCGTCGATGGTCTCGGCCCAGCCGCCATTGGCGTACCAGACGGCTATGCCGTCGGCGAGGCGGTTCGCGGTCAGGACTTTCATTGGTTCACTCCTTGCGCGGCAGCACGGGCCACGCTTTCCTGCCTGTGTGCCGCCAGTGGCTCGGACCGTTCGAAATTGGCGCCGGCGACGGCGTCGCCGATGATGGTCATCACCGGGCCGCTGAGGTCGGCACGCGCCTCCAGCGACGGCAGGTCGGCGAGCGTGCCGTGGAAACGGCGGCGGTTGGCAAGGCTGGCATTCTCGACCACGGCGACGGCCGTATCCGGCGACAGGCCGGCTTCGATCAGCCGGCCGGCGACCTCTGCAGCGACCGAGCGGCCCATATAGACGGCGACCGTCGCGCCGGAAATAGCGAGCTTTGCCCAATCTGGCAGCGAATTTCCCTTGAGGTCATGGCCGGTGGTGAACACCATCGACGACGACACGCCGCGCAGCGTCAGCGGCAGTTCGAAATCGGCGGCGGCGGCGAAGGCTGCGGTGACGCCCGGAACCACTTCGTAGGCGACGCCGGCATCGCGAAGTGCCGCCATCTCCTCGCCGGCCCGGCCGAACACCAGCGGGTCGCCGGACTTCAGCCGCACGACGCGCTTGCCGGCGTGGCCAAGCTCGACCAGCAGCGCATTGATCTCGGCCTGGCTCTTGGAATGGCAGCCCTTGCGCTTGCCGACCGGCAGGCGCTCGGCATCGCGGCGGCCCATGGCGACGATCGCCTCCGGCACCAGCGCGTCATGGACGATCACGTCGGCTTCCATCAGCAGGCGATGGGCGCGCAGCGTCAAAAGGTCCTCGGCGCCTGGACCGGCGCCTACAAGCGCGATATGGCCCGATGCCGGTTCTTTCGAAAGCAGCAGGCCGACGGCCGCATCATGCGCCTGCGAAAGCTCGCCGGCCTCGACAGCGCGGGCCGGCGCGCCGCCAAAGAAATCGCTCCAGAAGCGGCGGCGGGCATTGCCCTTCGGCAGCAGTCTTTCGGCGGTGTCGCGAAACGATGCGGCGAGTGCTGCGAGCGGACCGAGTGAGGGCGACAGCATGCGGTCGATGCGGCTGCGCAGCATCTGCGCCAGCACCGGGCCGGCACCTTCCGTGCCGATGGCAATGGCGACCGGCGCGCGGTTGACCAGTGCCGGCGTGAAGAAATCGCATAGCTCCGGCCGGTCGACGGCATTGACCGGAATGCCCAGCCGGCGCGCATCCCCGGCAACGCGGCGATCGAGCGCCTCGTCGCCGCTGGCGGCAAACACCATCACCGCACCATTGAGATGTGCTGCATCATAGGCGTCGGCGATGTGGGCGGCCCCCGTCTCGGCGATAAAGGCCAGCAGCTCCGGGCTTGTTTCATCGCTGACGATGCGCAGCACAGCGCTCGACTGCGCGAGCAGCCGCGCCTTGGCCAGCGCTTCCTCTGCGCCGCCGACGATGGCTATGGCTTCGCCCTCGACCCGCATGAAGACGGGAAAGGCATTGAGCTTGGGCGTGGCTTGCGGCATGACGAGCGGAATCCTGGAACCGTTTGTCAGTTCTACGCGGGGGCGCGAAAAACCAGAAGGCACCCACTCGCGCATCGCTTCGTAGCAGGCAATCTCTTTTCTGCAAGCATGAAGGCCAAGAGAAAAATATTCCACGTTCAAATGCGGAGCAGATTGAAGCTGCTGTTGCAGCCCTTGATCCGCTGCCTTTCTAGCGGCCGGAGGAGCTAACCACAAAACAGATTTTTCTAAATTCTATCAATTTAGTAGATTAAGCCGCCGGATGCTGACCGAGCGATCGACGGCAGCCCCGCACCCTCGCCGACCGCAGTCGGAGCACCGGGTCCGAGTGCTGGAACATTCCCGCCTCGGCACGCGTTTGCCCTATGGACCCAGGCCCGGTCACACCTCTGCGGCAAAGGCCCGGCGATGGGTTCGAAAAATCAAAAAAGGAGCGCCCCATGAGCAACGTCAGACTGAAACGCGGACTGTGGATCGTGGTGGCAGATGGCGAAAAGGCGCTGTTCCTCGAGAACCGTGGAGACGTCCAATATCCCGACCTTCAGGTCGTGCACGAGATGGAGCAGGAAAATCCGGCAACCCGAGAACAAGGCACGGACCGCCCCGGCCGCTACAGCGACGGCCCTTCCGTCCACCGCAGTGCGGTCGAGGACACCGACTGGCACCGTCTCGGCAAGGAGCGTTTTGCCGAAGAGATTGCCGACAGGCTCTACAAGCTCGCGCATCGCGGCAGCTTCAAGGAGATCGTGCTGATCGCGCCGCCGCCGGTGCTGGGCGACATGCGCAGGAAACTGCACAAGGAGGTCACCGATAAGATAACGGCCGAAATTCCAAAGACGCTGACCAACCACAGCATACCCGATATCGAGAACCTGTTGCAGGCGACCTGATCGGCATCGGCGGCGCGCAACTTTCGTTTCCGTAGCAAGCGCCTGCTTGGAGCAGGCCGCGCCGGGTGGCAACGCTTGCCGGCTCTCCGTCTTTTGCTGCTTTGTCATCGATTTCATGAGGAATGCGGGGTTGTCTCGCGACTGTCGCAGCCTCCATACTGCCACGGCGGCGGCTTTTGGACGGCGCATGTCCGACATCGCGATTCCTGAAGGCGCTCCATAGACAATGCCGCATGACACGCCCCTTATCGCCACCATCGTCGCCGGTCTGGGGCTGGCTTTCGTCTTCGGCGCACTTGCCAACCGTTTTCGCGTGCCGCCGCTGGTAGGCTATCTCATCGCCGGCGTTCTGGTTGGACCGAACACGCCGGGTTTCGTCGCCGATGCCGGCCTCGCCAATGAACTTGCCGAGATCGGCGTCATCCTGCTGATGTTCGGCGTCGGCCTGCATTTCTCGCTGAAGGACCTGTTGTCGGTCCGCGCCATCGCCGTGCCCGGCGCCATTGTGCAGATCGGCTTCGCGACAGCCCTCGGCGCCGGCCTTGCCTGGATGCTCGGCTGGTCGATGGGCGCGGGACTGGTCTTCGGCCTGGCGCTTTCCGTGGCCTCGACCGTGGTGCTGTTGCGCGCCCTGCAGGAGCGGCGGCTGATCGAGACCGAGCGCGGCCGCATCGCCGTCGGCTGGCTGATCGTCGAGGATCTGGCGATGGTGCTGGCGCTGGTGCTTTTGCCGGCATTGGCCGGCGTGCTCGGCGGCCAAGAGCAGGTGGAGGTGCACTCCCGCGGTCTGCTGTCGCTGCCGGCGAGCTACGGCGTCTGGGGCGTCGTCGCCATCACACTAGCCAAGGCCGCGGCCTTTGTCTTGGTCATGCTGGTGGTCGGCCGCCGGCTTATCCCCTGGATCCTGCACTACGTCGCCCATACCGGATCGCGCGAACTGTTCCGGTTGGCGGTGCTTGCGATTGCGCTTGGCGTCGCCTTCGGCGCGGCCAAGCTGTTCGGCGTGTCGCTGGCTCTCGGCGCTTTCTTCGCCGGCATGATCATGAGCGAATCCGAGCTCAGCCACCGGGCGGCCGAGGAATCGCTGCCGCTGCGCGACGCCTTTTCCGTGCTGTTCTTCGTTTCGGTCGGTATGCTGTTCGACCCGTTCAGCGTGATCAGCAATGGCTGGCCGATCCTGGCGACGCTGGCCATCATCGTTGTCGGCAAGTCGCTGGCAGCCTTCGTCATCGTCGTCGTCTTCCGCTATCCGGTCGCAACCGCATTGATGATTTCGGCAAGCCTAGCCCAGATCGGCGAATTCTCGTTCATCCTGGCTGAACTCGGCGTCGGGCTGAAACTGCTGCCCGAACAAGGCCGCGACCTCATCCTCGCCGGCGCCATCCTGTCGATCGTCCTCAATCCGCTGATGTTTCTTGCCGTCGACCGGCTGAAACCCTGGCTGGAAGCACGCGCCGGCAGGACGGCGCCGTCCGGCGAAGCAAGGCCGATCGGCCCGGCGACCGAGCCCGGCCAGGTGGCTTCGGTCGCGGCGCCTGCTAACGAGGATGGCCCACCGCCCAGGACGAGGCTGACCGGCCACACCATCCTGATCGGCTACGGCCGCGTCGGCAGCCTTGTCGGTACATCGCTGAAGCAGGCCGCCCTGCCCTTCCTCGTCATCGAGGATGCCGACAAGACGTTGGCGAAACTCAAGGCCGAAGGCGTCGAAACCGTACCCGGCAACGCGGCGAGTGGCGACGTGTTCGCCGCATCCAATCCCGCGGGCGCGAAGCGGCTGATCCTGGCCATTCCCAACGCCTTCGAGGCCGGGCAGGTCGTGCTGCGCGCCCGCGCCGCCAATCCGGCAATCGAAATCATCGCCCGCGCCCATTCCGATGCCGAGGTCGAGCACCTCAAAAACCTTGGTGCCGACACCGTCATCATGGGCGAACGCGAGATCGCCCGTGGGATTGTCGAAGTGGTGATCGGACATGTCGTGTCGCCGATGCCTGCGACTGCCAACGAACCGAACGCGGCGGAACCTTCCACTTCCGGGGGTTAGCCATGACCTCTCGGCGATATGGGAATATCTCCTTGAGGTACATAGCTTGAACACGGTCGGGGCCGGTAGCTCAGCCGGATAGCGCGCCCGACGCTAATCGGTAGGTTGTGGGTTCAGGTCCCGTCCATCCAACCAGTCATTATCAACGCGCTTGGTGGCTACCGATAACTTGTTAACCGGTGGTTATCGATACTGACCCAAAGTCGCCTAGCGGCCTTCTCGCAGCGAACGGACCATTCGTTCTCTATGAATGACATCGCATGGCCGAGCCTTTTCGCGGTCATCACTGGATCGCAGCCGACGAAAATCAAGTCAAGCTTCGCAAATCGCGGGTTATTGCCCGGAGAGCCGAACCGTTTCACTAGCCTCTTCATATCTAAATCGACGGCAATAAGTGCAGCACTATTGAGGATAGCTGTGCTGGCAACCAGTTCGTCCTTGGCGCCACTTTCCAAAACATCGCCATGATAGATAATTTGATAGCCGCGGTCCAAAAATGGCGACGCCGAGAGAACTGGTGTCCCCTCGTCAAGAAGAACTACTAGAGTTGGTTTTTTTCCCTTCACGCCACTTCTTTAAAATTTATAGCCGCCGCAATGTCTCCGATATTTAGGCTCGGATACTGCTTCTGTATATCTTCAAAAGAATATCCCGCCTTGTGAAAGGATTGTATGTGTCTTACCGGGATTCTCGTCCCCGCGATCACAGGCTGATTTTGAGCGACACCGCGCTTCTGATCAATCTTCCCGACAGTTTGGGCATCACGCTGTCGCATAGCACGCACAGCGTCTTCCATCTTACCAGCCACGACTTGAAGAGGTATCTCCAGGACTCCTTGGCCTGTCGACGTCTCTTCTTTTTGACCCGTCTCGGGGTTATCGAAAACGATTTTCTTGCGGTGGACATATAGCGTCGTCTTTGCCCACATGTCGGCCCCTAGGTGGGCCAGCCTTTCCTTTGCCTTCCGTAGCTCAGGAAACGACACCTTCGATTCGTTGCGGATGGAATTGATAATTTTCAGACAGAGCAGGTCACGGAACCCATAGAGGCGGAGCTCCGCAAGACTGTCGTCTTCCATTTTAATGCTTGGAATGAAGAACTTATCTGTAGCCCAATAGCGGAGTTGTCGGCGGCTGACCCCCGTCAGGCGCACGACTTGTTCCTCCGTAAAGGCGGAAATCACCACGTTTGAATCTGCCTTCGGCATAACGTATCCTAACCCCTCTTTAGGGCCAGAAGAAGAGGCGATGTGCGCCATGAATGAAGCCCACTTGTCACTTTCAGAAGCTTTAAGATCCGGGCGGCTGGAGGAACTTATTGTTCAACAGGAAGTCGCCGGAACCGGTCTTATCGATGAGGCCGCCTTTCTAGAAGCGGCCTCCAAGTGATCAAACACGAGCCACGATCACATCGAATATCGAGTTCTGCATCCTCCGATGGCTCGATCGGAAAGTGAATTTCGGTACCCGTGAACAAAGGGGGAGAAGGCAATGCCAGCGCCGAAATTCCCTTCTCTCGTCACTATGCGGGAGAAGGTCCCGGCAGGGCGATGAGGGGCAGCGCCGACGATTGATAAAACTCAGCCGCTCAAACGTGCTGGCCGCCATTGATGTGTATTTCCGAGCCGGTCACGTAGGACGCCTGCTGCGAGCACAGGAAGAAGATGATGTCGGCGACTTCTGCCGTGGTGCCCAATCTTCTCAGCGGGATGGTCTCGACGATTTTTTCCGTACCCGGCGACAGGATCGCGGTGTCGATCTCGCCCGGCGCAATGGCGTTGACGCGAATGCCGTGGGGGCCGAAATCATGCGCCATCTCGCGGGTCAGCGAGCCGAGTGCCGCCTTCGACGTCGCATAGGCGGTGCCGGCGAAAGGGTGCACGCGGGTGCCGGCGATCGACGTGACGTTAACGATCGAACCTTTGGCCGACGCCAGCTCCTTGAACAGTCCCCGCGCCAGCATGATCGGCGCGAAGAAATTCACCTGGAAGACGTCGCGCCAGACATGCATCGGCGTGTCGATCGAGTTCATGCGGCTGTTGCCGTCCTTGAGCTTGGGCGAGATGCCGGCATTGTTGACCAGCGCATGCAGCTGGCCGCCATGCGCCTCGAGCCGGTGGCGGATTTCCGAGATGGCGATGCCGACATCCTCCTGGTCGGCCAGATCGACCTTGATGTGGTCTTCCGGTCCGGCCGGCCACGGGCAGTCCTCGGCAAAGGCCTGGCGCGAGCAAGTGATGA
The DNA here is from genome assembly GCF_040320865.1 of Mesorhizobium sp. M0598. Lineage (NCBI taxonomy): Bacteria > Pseudomonadati > Pseudomonadota > Alphaproteobacteria > Hyphomicrobiales > Phyllobacteriaceae > Mesorhizobium > Mesorhizobium sp. M0598. Next base: position 301,579 of record NZ_JAMYQL010000003.1, read on the forward strand.
CGCGCCAGCCTTCGCGTGAAAAGCGCTTGACAGTGGCGTGGCCGATGCCACGGCTGGCGCCGGTCAGCACAATGGTCTTTCTGGTGTCGGTCTCTGCCATTCGCGGTCTCCAAACGGGAGATGTAGCGGAACGCGGCAGCGGTGGCGAGGGGGCCTGTTGTTCAGCCGCCTGTCAGGATGTCCAGGATCGACGTCTGCCGCTTGTTGACCGGGCCGCCGACATTGCCGGGCGGCACCGGATGCTTGATCGATCCGGTGGCGCTGTCGACGCCCGGCATGGCCAGGCCGCCGGCATCGACTGTCTCGGCAGAACGCACGGGACGCGAAGGCGACTGGGTGGCTGCTGCAGGCGGCGCCGATTGGCCGACGGAAGCGACCGGCGCCGGCGGCGCCGTGTCGGACGGTATGTCGTCCGGGACGATGGTGTCGGGCGGCGTCGACTTCCAGGTTCCGGGCAGCGGCCGCACCGGCACGCCCTCATGCGCGGCGACCATGAACTCATGCCAGGCCTGCGCCGGCAGCGCGCCGCCGGTGACCTTCTTCATCGCGCTGCCGTCATCGTTGCCGAACCAGACGCCGGTGGTCAGATTGGCGGTATAGCCGATGAACCAGGCATCGCGCGAATTCTGGCTGGTGCCGGTCTTGCCGGCCGCCGGCCAGGCGAACGCCGCCTTCCTGGCCGTGCCGATCTCGACCGTGCCGGTCATCATCGAGTTCATCATGCCGACGACATCGGGCTTGACGACCCGCGGCGCACCGCCGCCATTGTTTTCGTAGAGCACCTTGCCGTCGCTCGTCGTGACCCGGCGGATGAAATGGATGTCGGGCTTATAACCGCCATTGGCGAAGGGAACATAGGCCGAGGTCAGTTCCAGCGGCGTCACTTCCGAGGTGCCGAGCGCGATCGATGTGTTGGCCGTCAGCTCGGACTGGATGCCCATGCGGTGCGCCGCCTCGACCACCGCATTCGGCCCGACTTCCATGGTCAGCTGCGCGGCCACCGAGTTCAGCGATTTTGCCAGCGCCGTCGCCAGCGTCACCTTGCCGAAATATTTGCCGCCGTAATTGTCTGGCGTCCAGTTGCCGATCTTGATCGGCGCGTCGTTGCGCACGCTGTCCGGCGTACGGCCGGATTCCAGCGCCGCCATATAGACGAACGGCTTGAACGCCGAGCCCGGCTGCCGGCGCGCTTCCGAGGCGCGGTCGAACTGGCTGGTCGAATAGTCGTAACCGCCGACCATCGCGCGCACCGCGCCGGAATTGTCGATCGACACCAGCGCGCCCTGGCTGACATTGAGTTTTTTGCCGCTCTGGTCGATCAGCCGGCGGATCGATTGCTCGGCGAGCTTCTGCAGCGTCAGATCGACGGTCGTGTCGACGACGATATCGCGGCGCACGTCGCCGATCAGGTCGGGCAGTTCTTCCATGATCGTATCGGCGACATAGTTTTCCGAGCCGGTCCAGTAGGACGGCGAACGCGTCGCCGGCGCGCTCATTGCCGTGGTCTGCTCCTTGGCGCTGATCTTGCCCTCGTCGCGCATCGCGGCGAGCACCAGCTGCGAGCGCTGCTCGGCCGCCTTCGGGTCGCGCGCCGGCGACAGCCGCGACGGCGCCTTGAGCAGGCCGGCGAGAAGGGCGGCCTCCGACAGCGTGACTTCACGCGCGCTCTTGCCAAAATAGCGGCGCGAGGCCGCTTCGACACCATAGGCGCCAGAGCCGAAATAAACCCGATTGAGGTACATTTCGAGGATCTGGTCCTTCGTATGCTTGTGCTCCAGCCACAGCGCCAAAAGCACTTCCTGCACCTTGCGTTCCAGCGTGCGGTCCGGCGTCAGGAACAGGTTCTTGGCCAGCTGCTGGGTCAGCGTCGAGCCGCCCTGCGAAAAATGCCCGCCGAGCACATTGGTCACCATGGCCCGGGACAGGCCGATCGGGTCGATGCCGAAATGCGAATAGAAGCGACGGTCTTCGATGGCGATGACGGCTTCGGGAATGTAGGGCGACATCTCGTGCAGGCCGACGGCCTCGCCGCCGCTCATGCCGCGATTGCCAAGCAGCTGGCCGTCGACCGAGACGATCTTGATGTTGGGGGCGCGATCGGGAATGGCCCAGGTGGTGGCCGCCGGCATTTTCGCGCCGTAATAGACGACGATGCCGGCAGTGGCGATACCGCCCCAGATGGCCAGCACGAAGCACCAGTAGAACAGCCGGGCAAGCACGCCGAACACGCCGCGCCGGCTTTTGCCGCGCCCGCCGCGCGGCGGCTTGGCCTTGGACGATTTGCGCTTTGCAGCGGCTTTTCGGTTGCTCGGCACGACGCGGTCCTCCTCGCTTACCGAAAAACCGGCCGAGGATCTCGCCCCCGGCGATGCCTCGAAGCTGGGCTCGATGCGGCTGTCTTTCCGGTTCGCCATGCGCTGTGCTGTCTTCCCCATGCCTATGGCGTTGGGGTTGAAGACTAGATGCGGCGGTTTAAAGGCGGGTTAAGTCGGGAAAAATCGAGATAAACTGTATTCAGTCGCTTGCCGAACGGCTGCGGCCCGCGACAGCGCCAAAAGCCGGAAATGAAAAACCCGCCTCGGCGGGCAGGTCGTTGGAGCCAATGAGCACCATAGCGAAATTAGTAGCATAGCTGCCGGCACAAAGCAAGAACAAAATATGCTTTGCCTCAGAATAATCACTTCAGTTCGGCGGTTGCGACAACCCTCAGTCGTCGGCATCCGCATCGTCGGAGGCCGGCCGCCAGCTGATTGGCTCGATCTTCCTTTGCGTATGGCCGTCCGTATAGGCCCACCAGCCGGCATCGCTTTCGTCCCAGTCGCCGCCTGCCGCCTTCAGCCGGTCGAGCGAACGGTATTGCGCGATGCTCTCGTTCATCACGCCGTCGCTGTCCTGCCAGTAGACGGTGACCTTGGAGCCGTCCTTCGGTGCCGTTTCGATTGATTTTCGGGCAGCCATTTTCATTTCTCCCGGTGAAGCGAACGGAACGCCGGGACAAGCGTCTGGTTCCTGGCCGATGGCCTTTAGGAGAATTCGCTCCGGCGAGACATATGGCGTGGTTTTCGAGAACCGGAGCGCAGCGGACATTTGGGTCCGTGAGCACCGGAAGCGGAGAAAACTGCGCCAGATGGCCGCCGGAGTAGAATTATCATGAAGGCCATTAGCTGTGGGCGAAGATATCCTCCTCATCCCAGCCCATCAGGTCGAGTTTCGCACGCGTCGGCAGGAAGCGGAAGCAGGCATCGGCCTCCCTGGTCCGGTTGTCGCGCGCCAGACGCGCGCTCAGTACGTCGCGCAGCCGGTGCAAATAGAGCACGTCGGAGGCGGCATATTCGAGTTGCTCGGGCGACAGCGTCTCGGCTGCCCAGTCCGATGATTGCTGCGCCTTCGACAGGCCGATCCCGAGAAGCTCGAAGCAGATGTCCTTCAGCCCGTGCCGGTCGGTGTAGGTGCGCGTCAGCCGCGACGCGATCTTGGTGCAGAACACCGGCTCCGGCATGACGCCGAAGGCATTGTAGAGCACGGCAAGGTCGAAGCGGCCGTAATGGAAGAGCTTGGTGATGCTGCGGTTCTTGAGCAGGCTGACGAGGTTCGGCGCCTTCTTCTGGCCGGGCGCGATCTGGATGACGTCGGCCGAGCCGTCGCCAGGCGAGATCTGCACGACGCAGAGCCGGTCGCGATGCGGGTTCAGCCCCAGCGTCTCGGTGTCGATGGCGACCGCCCCGACATCGTAATGCAGCAGGCCTGGCAGATCGTTTTTGTGGAAACGTATGTCGCTCATCGTCTTCTCCGGTCGCGGCCCCCTGCAGCGATGCGCGACAGACCATGCCCGTCCTTGCCGCGATCCGGCGAAAAATCAACAAAAACTTGAGTCTGGCGCAATTTCAGCGTGTCAGCGCCTCGAGAATGCGCGCCCAGGAGCGCTGGCCCTTGTGGAAGGAGCTCATCTCGTACTTCTCGTTCGGCGAGTGGATGCGGTCGTCGTCGAGACCGAAACCGACCAGCAGCGATTCCATGCCGAGATAGGTCTGGAAATCGCCGACCACCGGGATCGAGCCGCCGCTGCCGGTCACCACCGCTGGCTTCGGCCATTCGTCGGACAGCGCCTGCTTGGCCTTGGCGAGGAAGGGCGAGTCGTAGGAAAGCTGGATTGCCGGCGAGCCGCCATGCGGATGAAATTCGACCGAGCAGTCCGCTGGCACGCGCTGCCTGGCAAATGCCTGGAAGGCGGCGCGGATTTTTTCCGGATCCTGTTTGTGGACCAGGCGGAAGGAGACTTTTGCCGAGGCTTGCGCGGCGATCACCGTCTTGAAGCCCTTGCCGGTATAGCCGCCGATAATGCCGTTGAACTCGGCCGTCGGTCGCGCCCAGGTGAGCTCGAGCACCGAGCGGCCCTTTTCGCCGGACGGAATCGACAGGCCAATCGGGCCGAGGAAGGTCTCGGCCGTCTCGCCGAGCGACAGCCACGACTGCAATATCTGCGACGGCGTTTCCTCGACGCCGTCATAAAAACCTGGAATGGTGACGTGACCATCCGCATCGTGGATGTCGGCCAGGATCTTTGCCAGGATGCGGATCGGATTGGCTGCCGCACCGCCATAGAGCCCGGAATGCAGGTCGCGGTCGGCGGCGCTCACCGTGATCTCCTCGCCGACCAGACCGCGCAGCGAGACGCAGATCGACGGCGTATCGCGGTCCCACATGCCGGTGTCGCAGACCAGCGCGAAATCGGCCTTGAGCTCATCCGCGTTCGCCTCGAGAAACGGCTTCAGCGACGGCGATCCGGACTCCTCCTCGCCCTCGAACAGGATTGTGATTCGGCACGGCAATCCGCCATGCACCTGCTTCCACGCGCGGCAGGCCTCGACGAAGGTCATCAGCTGGCCCTTGTCGTCGGCCGCGCCGCGGCCGGTGATCACCTTGTGGCCGGGCTCGATCTCCTTGACCGCCGGCGCGAACGGGTCGCTTTCCCACAGCTCGATCGGATCGACCGGCTGGACGTCGTAATGGCCGTAAAACAGCAGATGCGGCGCGCCCGCCGGCCCGTCGTGATGCGCGACCACCATCGGATGCCCCGGCGTGTCGCGCACGCTGGCGTCGAAGCCGATCAGCTTGAGCTCGGCGACCAGCCATTCGGCGGCCTTGCGGCAGTCGGCGGCGTAGTCCGGATCGGTGGAGATCGACTTGATGGCGAGCAGGCCGAACAGGCGTTCCAGGCTCTGGTCGAAGTTCTTGTCTAGGCGGTCGAGAACAGGGGAAACTGCGGACATCTGGCGGGCCTTTCGATTCTGGCGGCGAATCTAGGGCCCATGCGGCGAAACGGAAAGCCCGCGACCGTTGGGCCACAGCTTCCTGTCCAAAGGCAAAAAAATGCCGCCGTGGTGGAGGGGAACCACGGCGGCCTTTACTCGAAACGATGCGGCAGCCCGGAGAGGGGGGATAGGCTGCCGCAAGTGTCCGGGATAGGCGGGGGACGGGCCTTGCTCCGGACTTCGGCGAAAACTGCCGATGGCGTTTATCTGTGTCTGCGAACGTGGCGATTCAAGGGCACAAAAATTACACTTTTGTAACATAGGCGTGAGCGAACAAAGCTCCGGCCAGGCCGCCAGGGCCGGCCAAGCTCGCACGCCATTTGTCAGGGTGTTGCCGGAACCCTTGGCGGAAGCCGCCTTTGGCATGGACCGCGGCGCTGCGCCGCGCTATTCCCTCGTGCCATGAAAAAAGGCGATCATCTCTTCCTTGTCGACGGCTCCGGCTACATCTTCCGTGCCTATCACGCGCTGCCGCCGCTGTCCCGCAAGTCCGACGGGCTGCCGACCAGTGCCGTGCTCGGCTTCTGCAACATGGTCTGGAAGCTGACGCAGGACGCCCGCAACACCGATGTCGGCATCGTGCCGACGCATTTCGCCGTGATTTTCGACTATTCGTCGAAGACCTTCCGCAACGACCTCTACCCCGAATACAAGGCCAACCGCTCGGCGCCGCCGGAAGATTTGATCCCGCAATTCGGCCTGATCCGCCAGGCGACCAGGGCCTTCAACCTGCCATGCCTTGAGACGGAAGGCTACGAGGCCGACGATTTGATCGCCACCTATTGCCGGCTTGCCTGCGAAGCCGGCGCCGACACCACCATCATCTCTTCCGACAAGGACTTGATGCAACTGGTCGGCCCAACGGTTGCCATGTACGACCCGATGAAGGACCGCCAGATCGGCGTTCCCGAGGTGATCGAGAAATGGGGCGTGCCGCCACAGAAAATGATCGACCTCCAGGCGCTGACCGGCGATTCGGTCGACAATGTGCCGGGCGTGCCCGGCATCGGGCCGAAGACGGCAGCGCAATTGCTCGAACAGTTCGGCGACCTCGACACGCTGCTCGCCCGCGCCGGCGAGATCAAGCAGGACAAGCGGCGCGAATCGATCATCGCCAATGCCGACAAGGCGCGCATCTCGCGTGACCTGGTGAGGCTGAAGAACGACGTGCCGGTGACCGAGGGGCTCGACGAGTTCGTGTTGCACGCGCCGGACGGCCCAAGGCTGATCGGCTTTCTCAAGACCATGGAATTCTCGACGCTGACCCGCCGCGTGGCCGAAGCGACCGGAACCGACGCGGGCGACGTTCCAGCCACCCCCGTCACCATAGAGCGTGCCGATACCGCGCATGGCCCCGATATGGGTTTTGGCGTGCCCGCGGCCGCCGAGAGCGCACCGCCGCCGGACGAAGCGGCACTCGAAGCCCCGGCCGCAGCCAAGCAAGGCGACACCCCATCCCTGCTTTCGGCGCTTCGCCTGGAGGCTGCCACCTCCCGCAAGATCGACACCAGCGCCTACGCCTGCATCCGCGACGCCGCGACGCTGAAGGCCTGGATCGCCGAGGCGATGGAGAGAGGCATCGTCGCCTTCGACGTTAAAGCCTCCTCGCCCGATCCGATGCGGGCCGAACTGATCGGCCTTGCCATGGCCGTCGCGCCCGGCCACGCCGCCTACGTGCCGCTTGCCCACAAAAACGGCAATGGCGACCTGCTCGGCGGCGGCGCGGTCGAAAACCAGATCCCGATCCGCGACGCGCTGGCGTTGCTCAAGCCGCTGCTCGAGGACAAATCCGTCCTCAAGATCGTGCACGACATGAAATACCGCCTTGTCGTCATGAGCCGTCACGGCATCGAGATCGGCCCCTATGACGACACCATGCTGATCTCCTACGTGCTCGAGGCCGGCACTCATGGTGGCCATGGCCTGGAGGCGCTGGCCGATAAATGGCTCGGCCACGCGACCATTCCGCTGAAGGAACTGGCCGGTTCGGGAAGAAGCTTCGTCGGCCTCGATCAGGCCGACCTCGGCAAGGCGACGGCTTACGGGGCCGAGCACGCCGACGTCGCGCTCAGGCTCTGGCAGGTGCTGAAGCCACGGCTTGCCGCCAAGGGCCTGGTCTCGGTCTATGAACGGCTGGAACGGCCGTTGGTGCCGGTCCTGGCACGGATGGAGCAGCGCGGCATCTCCGTCGACCGGCAGATCCTGTCGCGGCTCTCCGGAGAACTGGCACAGGGTGCCGCACGGCTCGAGGACGAGATCTACCAGCTGGTCGGCGAACGCATCAACATCGGCTCGCCAAAACAGCTCGGCGACATCCTGTTCGGCAGGATGGGTCTGCCCGGCGGTTCAAAAACCAAGACCGGCCAGTGGTCGACCTCGGCGCAGCTTCTCGAAGACCTCGCCGCCGAAGGCCACGAATTGCCGCGTAAGATCGTCGACTGGCGCCAGCTGACCAAGCTGAAATCGACCTATACCGATGCGCTGCCCGGCTTCATCCATCCCGACACCAAGCGCGTCCACACCTCCTACGCGCTTGCCGCGACGACGACCGGGCGGCTGTCGTCCTCGGATCCCAATCTGCAGAACATTCCGGTGCGCACCGTCGAGGGTCGAAAGATCAGGACGGCCTTCATCGCGGACAAGGGCAACAAGCTGGTTTCCGCCGACTACAGCCAGATCGAATTGCGCGTGCTCGCCCACGTCGCCGAAATCCCGCAGCTCAAGCAGGCCTTCGCCGATGGCGCCGACATCCACGCCATCACCGCGTCTGAAATGTTCAACGTGCCGGTCGAGGGCATGCCTTCGGAAGTGCGCCGCCGTGCCAAGGCGATCAATTTCGGCATCATCTACGGCATTTCGGCCTTTGGCCTCGCCAACCAGCTGTCGATCGCGCGCGAGGAAGCCGGCGACTACATCAAGAAATATTTCGAGCGCTTCCCCGGCATCCGCGACTATATCGATGCGACCAAGGCCTATGCCCGCGAGCACGGCTTCGTCGAGACCATTTTCGGCCGCCGCATCCACTATCCGGAAATCAGATCGTCAAATCCTTCGGTCCGGGCGTTCAACGAGCGCGCCTCGATCAACGCACGCCTGCAGGGCACCGCCGCCGACATCATCCGCCGCGCCATGATCCGTATGGACGAGGCGCTGGAAAAAGCCAGGCTTTCCGCCCGCATGCTGCTGCAGGTGCATGACGAGCTGGTCTTCGAGACGGTCGAAGCCGAGGTCGAGGCGACGATCCCGGTCGTCTGCCACGTCATGGAGAACGCCGCCATGCCGGCGGTGTCGATGTCGGTGCCGCTGCACGTCGACGCCCGCGCCGCCAACAACTGGGAAGAGGCGCATTGAACGTCCCGCGGCCGATCAACTGCGATCTGTAGCGATCTGTCGCGCCCCCTCTGTCCTGCCGGACATCTCCCCCACGAGGGGGAGATTGGCAGCTTCGGCGCTGCATACCATCTTGCACCGTTGGAGATCGGCGAAAACCGGGATAATGGCCGATCTCCCCCCGTGTGGGGGAGATGTCCGGCAGGACAGAGGGGGGCGCTGTCCCGCCGACATCAAAAGGGTCGCCACCGCTATGTCGCGGCCTAACAGCCCTTCAAGCCGCCTCGGCCAAACACTTCGCACAGGTGCCGCGGAATTCGATCACCGCCTTCTTGGCGGCGAAGCCGGTCGAGCGCACCCATTCGTCGAGCCGGTGTCCGACATCGTGGTCGGAGAACTCGGTCACCTGGCCGCAGGTGTCGCAGATGGCAAACGCCGTCATCGAATGGCTGTGGTCGTGCGGCTCGGCACAGGCGACGAAGGAATTGAGGCTTTCGAGCCTGTGCACGAAGCCGGATTTCACCAGCGTGTCGAGCGCCCGGTAGACCTGCAGCGGCGCGCGAAAACCGCGCTCGCGCAGTTGGTCGAGCAACGTATAGGCGCTGAGCGGGCCGCTGGCGGCCTCGAGCTTCTCGAGAACGCAAAGCTGGTTCTTCGTCAATACATCCCTTGCCGCCATGATCCTGTTCCAAGCCGCTCCGTGCCGATCGCTGCCATTTCGCAAGCAGTCGGACCTCTTCCACTGAGATAGCGACGAACTGCCATTTTTGCTACTGTTTCTATTCGCAGCCGGTGGTCGGCTGGCCGGCGGCGCCATATTCAAAATACTGACAAAATCCTCGGCCAGGCTGGCCGTGCTTGGAAATTCGATCGGGCTTGGGGAAGCAATCATGATCAAAGTGACGCGGCGGACGCTGCTTGCCGGCACGTCCGCGCTAGCCGCTGCCGGCCTGGTGCCGTTTCGGGCATTCGCAGCGGCGCGCACCTACCATGCGCTGCTTGTTGCCTGCACCGATTACCCGAACCTGCCGAAGAAAAACTGGCTGATCGGACCGAAAAACGATGCCGGCCTGGTGCGCGATTACCTCCTGAAGTACACGCCCGCGCCGGTGAAGTTCTCAGCCGAAAACGTCGCGCTGCTCGCCAAGGATGTCGAAGGCGCCAACGGACCGCCGACACATGCGGCGATCAAGGCGGCGTTGGCCGATCTTGCCGCCAAGGTCCAGCGCGACGATTTCGTCTACCTGCATTTGTCCGGTCACGGCGCGCAGCAGCCGTCAGCGAACAAGGGCGACGAGACGGACGGCCTCGACGAGATTTTCTTGCCGTCCGACATCGACAAATGGGTGAACCGCGAAAAGGGCGTGCCCAATGCGCTGGTCGACAACGAGATCGGCACCGCGCTCGACGCTATTCGCGACAAGGGCGCCTTTATCTGGGCCGTGTTCGACTGCTGCCATTCCGGCACGGCGACGCGCGCCGCCGAGGTCGACGACGAGTTGGAACGCAAGGTCGAGTTCGCCGATCTGGTCGGCGGCGGCGACGCTGCCAGGGCGGCTGCGGTGAGAGCCTATGACGAGATTGCGTCGGCCGCGCCGCGCGGCTTTGACGAGGACGGGCAGCGCAAGCCGGCGTTCAAGCTGACGCCGACCGGCGCCGAGCCGACCACCAAGGGCAAATTGGTCGCCTTCTACGCGGCGCAGACGGTGGAGACGACGCCCGAGATGCCGCTGCCCAAGGGCACGGCCGATGCACCGCGTTTCGGGCTGTTCACCTTCACCATCCTGTCGAAACTGGCCGAGAATCCCAACATCACCTACCGCCAGCTCGGCCAGGCCGTGCTGCAGCAATATTCGGCGGACGGCCGCACCCGGCCAACGCCGCTGTTCGAAGGGGAACTCGACGCACGCGTCTTCGGCACCGACAAGACAGACGCGGTCATGCAATGGCCGATCGTCATCGAGAACGACAAAGCCACGATCGGCGCCGGGTTGCTGCATCGCCTCACCCCCGGCAGCAGGCTCGCAATATTGCCGTCGGCGCTGTCGCCGCTGTCCGAGGCGCTTGGCTATCTCCAGGTTCAGTCGGCGAAAAACCTGGAAAGCCGGGTCAAGCCGGTCGAGTTCGGCGGCAAGCCGGCGCTCAAGCTGGCCGACATCCCCGCCAATGCCTATGCGCGGCTGGCCGAGCTCGCCGTCGACTACAAGCTCGTGGTCGCGCGGCCGGCAGCGGCCAAAGGCCTCGAGAAAGAGGCCGCGCTGGCGAACTCGGTTCTCGATGAACTGGCGGCCAGGGAGAGCTCAGGGTTCCACATCGCGCTGGTCGAGCCGGGCAAGAGCGCAGATCTGCGTCTCGCAGTGCTGCGCGAGAACGCCATTGCCGGCGCCGCAGAAGATGCCACCGACACGCCGGCGCTGTGGTTCCTGCCGGCTTCGGGCGACATGACGCTCAAGGGCGGCAGCAAGCCGCCGTTGATCGTCATTCATCCGGACGGCCGCGAAAAGTTGATCGAGGCCGCCGCAGGGAATCTGACGAAAATCTTCCGCGCCATCGGACTGTCGAGGCTGGCCGCCGCTTCCGATTATCGGCCGGAAGAGGTCAGCGTCGAGTTCCGGATCAAGCGTTTTGACAGCGACACGCTGCAGCCGATCGAACCGTCGACGGTGCCGCGTGTTTCGCCCGACGATCAGGTCCACGTGCTGGCCAGGAACGGTTCGACCAACCTGGTCGACATCAACGTGCTCTATGTCGGCTCCGACTATTCCATCCAGCATTTTCTTGCCGAGCGCCTGACCGAAGGCGCCGTGCTCGAGGAAGGCCTGTTCAAATTCACCGACACCAGCTTCGGCATGGAGCGGATGATCGCCGTCTTGACCGAAGCACCGCCGCAGAGCGAGAAGCAGGATCTGAGTTTCCTGGCGCAAGAGGGGGTTGTCTCGGTAACGCGCGGACTGGGACAGCCAAGCTTCGCCGACATGCTGGCCGATATCGGCATGGCGCCGGCGACGCGTTCGGCCATGCGGCTGACCGACGACAAGGGGTCGAAGGGCGCCGTGATGATCTTCCCGATGGAGACGGTGCCACGCGCCTGAGGCGGGGTCAGGTGCCCGGCCGGGCCTCTTGCCTAACCGGCTGATAATGAACATTCTTCGACCGCCGCTGTCGGCGGCCGAACGGAACGGATGAGGGCGTTCGTGAACAGGATCGTATTTTCGTGGCGCGCAACAACCGCCGGCCTTGTCGCCGGGCTGTTGCTGGCCGCGAATGCTTCGGCGGACGAGGCTTGCGGCCTCTGCGCCAAGGAGGTCGTCATCAATTCCGAACTGGCGAGTTGCTTTCTCGACCAGTACGACCAGATTGCCAAAACCGGCAACGCCGCCGTCGTCGTCGATCTCAGCAGTTGCACCTCACGCGGCGTGGTCGAGCCGTTGCCGTCGCCGGGCAAGGCGCAGGTGGCGCCTGACGTGCAGTTCATCGTTTCGCGGGCGCAGCTGGATTGCCTGAAGAAGAAGCTGGAGGCGCCGGGCATCGTGCTCGACCCGTCCGCCACCATAGAACTGGACAGCTGCGGATGACGAAAGCGGGGGGCAACGCAACGCAGCAGGCAGTGACGGCGCCGGTACCGCAAAAGAAGCCGGTGTCGCTGCCGGAAACCGTCGAAGGCCTGCCGTGGGTGAGCAATCACGAGGTCAAGAAGGAGGCGAACCCATTCACCGATCGCGACTGGCGCATGCTCGTCTATGCCTGGTCCGGATTGCTGGTGCGCCTGGCGATCATCTTCACCTTGATCTTTTCGGTCTACCAGTTCCTGGCGAACCAGGAGCAGAAGCGCGTCGAGCAAACGATGTCGCTGGTCGAGCTCTGGGAAAGCAAGGATTACCAGCAGGCGCAACGGGCCCTCAAGCAACGCCTGGCGGCGCTCAACGCCAAATACAGCAATCTGCTCAGTGCCAATCCGACGCCGACCGAGGAACAGGTGTTCAGACAGCGCATCGGCATCGAAGCGATGAGCGCAACCGGCGGCGACATGCCGCTTGCCGAGTTCAGCGACAATTTCGACCGCATCGTCTATTTCCTCAACCGCCTTTCCTTCTGCGTCGAAGGCAGGCTGTGCTCGCGTGAGGTCGCCGACTCCTATTTCCGCGACTATGCCGCTTCGTTCTGGAGCTATTTTGCCGGCTATATCGACAAGGAGCGCAAGGCCGGTTCACCGACTTTCGCCCAGCCGATCGAGAACTATGTCCGCCAGGCGCCACCCTCGGCCCAGTCCAGATAATCCCCGAAAAATGCGAAGCCGGCGACGGAAATGCTCCGCCGCCGGCAGGTTTTCCGCGACGATCGCGGCCGAAATTCTGCAAGCCTATTTGTACAGGCTGTTGATCCACTGGACGTTGATGGCGTTCAGGCGCACGGCGGTATTGGCATCCGGGCTCTCGGCCACGTTCACGCCGGTGATGACGCGCTGCTTGGAGCCATTGTCATAGGCATAGACCGAGCTGCCGCTCGATCCTGGATACGTGTCGCAGTCGTACTGGAAATACTCCGTGGCGATGTGTTCGGCGAGCACTTCGCAGGTCGCCTTCCACATCGTGCCCATCGGCTTGTCGCCGGGATAGCCGACGATGTTGGCGGTGAAGTCGCCGAGATCCACATAATTGGCATAGCCCAGCCAGCCGAGATTGGTGCCGACATCCTGTTTCAGGGTGACGATGCCGAGATCCCACGGCACGACCGAGCCGTAAAAGCCCTGGTAATTGTCGATGAAGCCCTGGACGATATAGGCGCTTTCATAGGTGAAGGCGCCGAACGGTGCGTCGTCGGCGGTCTTGCCATTGAGAGCCGGGACGAACAGGATATCGTCCAGCCAGGCCTTGTCTTCGTGGCTGTAGAGGCAGTGCGCCGCGGTGAGCACCGTGCGCGGGCCGATCAGCGTCGCCGAGCAGCTGCCATAGCTGCCGCTCTTCGATTTGCCTTCGAGATAGCCGATCGCCGTGAACGGGTAGGTTTTGGTATTCTTGATCTGCTCGCGGTCGTCCGTCCCGAACACCTGGCGGCCGGCCTCTTCGCCTCCGCTCAGCCCGGAATTCTCGGACTTCTGTCCCTCGGCGGGCGCGTTCATTTCCTTGATGACAAGGTCCTTCAGCGTCTCGTTCGGATCGATCTTGATGTCCTTGCCATCGGCGGAGCGGCCGACGATGCCATAGGATTTGACGGCCGTTGCTTCGTCGGTGAGCGGCGCGGCGCGGTTGGCCTCGTCCTCGGTCAGTTTCGGCGGGGCGATCGGTTTCGCCCGGCCAGGCTTGTAATCGCCCGATGTCACATCCCGCATGCTTTCGCCGTTGCCGGCGTTGGCGGAACCTGGCTCGGCAGCCAAGGCAGGAACCGCCCACATTGCGGTGGAAAGCAACGCGGACGCAATAATGCACTGTGTCAGTTTTGTCATGGTGAGACTCTCCCAAAAGTCAGCAAGGACTGGATCAAGATACAGAAATATTGTCGAGATCGTGGTGGCGCAGAAAAATGAAATTAGTTACCGGTGTCTTTACCGGGCCATTATTCAGTGCAGCCAGTTTAGGTCCCCGCCAAAAAAGCCTGCAACGGTATACTGCCTAAAATAATCCAACATTGGCAACGACAAATTGCTTCCACATAGCCCGTGGAGGGCTATAGGATTTTGGGCGGGTTTGGCTCGACAGCACGACTAGCAGAAATGGTGCTCGGCTTTGTGACGGATCGTGCTTCGCCGTGGAGCATGATCTCACCGGCCGGTTCCATTTCAGTGGATCATGCGTCGGCGACTGACCTGTCGGGAACATCGTCTCAGGGGGTTCGAGGTGAAGATCATCCATAGGTTCAGACCGATTGCCGCCGCCGCGCTGCTCGGCATCGCGGCGGCCGTGCCGGCCGTCAATTCCGTTCATGCCACGGACGCCGCCGCCCGGCCGGAGGCGGCGATCTCGCCGATGAAACGCGTGGCCGAGGCCAGGGCAAAGGCCAGGGTGGAGAATCCCGACGGCGCCGATCGCGTCTACGGCGGCAAAGAGGCCGAGAAGGGCGCTTACCCGTTCCAGGTGGCATTGCTGACCACCAACAGACTGGACAAAAGCCCGGCCTCGCAGGCGAATGCGCAGTTCTGCGGCGGCAGCCTGATCGCGCCGCAATGGGTGCTGACGGCGGCGCACTGCCTCAATGACGACGGCGGGCCGATTTCGCCTGATGTGGTCACCGTGCTCACCGGCGCCACCGATCTGAGCGAGGGCAAGCGCTACAAGGCGGTGGAGATCATCGTCAACGAGGGCTATAGCGAGCAGACGCTGGACAACGATCTCGGCTTGATCCGGCTGGCCGCGCCGGCCGATGCCCCGACCATCAAAATTGCCCGTGAGCCGACACCGGACGCCGGCAAGACGACGGTCACCGGTTGGGGCAAGATGCAGGACGGAACGTTTCCCACCGCGCTGATGGTCGCCGACCTGAACCTCCAGCCGAACGCAACCTGCAACAGCGGCATCAAGGCGATTTATGCGCATGATTTGAAGGCAGCGCTCGGCGAGCTCGCCCGCCGCATGCGTTATTCGGAAAGGGGCATCGAGGCGGCCGCCAACGCGATTGCAGCCGATATGGCCGATCCGCTTACCGGCAACATGATCTGCGCCGGCACCGCCAGCGGCGAGCGCGACGCCTGCAATGGCGACAGCGGCGGGCCGCTGTTCATGACCGGCGCCGATGGTCCGGTGCAGGTCGGCGTCGTCAGCTGGGGCGAAGGTCCGGCCGACGGCGGCACCGCCTGCGGCCACAAGAACGCCTACGGCATCTACACGCGGCTGGCCAATTACACCGGCTGGATCGAGGAGAAGATGAAGACGGCGGCGCCCGCAGCGCCCAAATCCCTCGGCACGGCGCAGAAGCCCGCCACGCCCTGACCGGTGTCATCTGCCGAATGACGGCGGGAGCAATCCCGCCGTTTCTGCCCGGAACCTTAGGTTGGGACTAGAACCAGCGATCGCGGCGCTGGTCTGTGGCGGCCAAGGCGAGGCCGAGTAGCGCCCCTACGGCCGCTCCGAGTATGAAGGCGGACGATATTGTGCCGGGATTCTCCTGGACAACCCCGGACACTGTCTGCGCCCTGTTGCGCAGGGCTTGTGCCGTCCGCGAGGCGCGCTCAGCAGCGTTGCCATACCAATCGCCGGCGTCCTCGATCGCCTCTTCCGCGCGTTCCGCCAAGGTTCGGTTGATCTTGTTGATCTCGCGCCTCAGCTGCGCGACCTGCTTCTCCAGGGCTTCCTGAGCTTCACGTTGAGTCATCTTCGGTGCTGCGGATTCGTTCGGTTCGTCGGCCATGGTAATCTCCTTTGCTCAGGCTCGGCTCAACGGCCGGCCCACTGTGCAGGTTCCTCCGCAAAACGCGTATGTCCGGTGTTTGTTCGGTGAGAAACCGGCTTTTGTCCGGCATGTCTGCGAATTCGGCATCAACATCGGATCGTTCCGGCGCTCCCCGCGTTGGTGAAAACGCCACAAGGGAGGAACCGCCATGGACAACTATCGGCATGAAAAAATTCGGCAGCGAGCCTATGAAATCTGGGTGCGCGAGGGGCGTCCGCACGGCGAACATGAGCGTCATTGGCAGCAGGCGAAACATGAGCTTGACCTCGACGACGCGACAACGGTGCCGGCAGATGATGGCGCGACCGATCGCGGTCCGGCTGGAACGATCGCCAGTTCCGACGTTCTGACGGTCGAGGCACTGGCGATGCGCACCGGGATTACCGGTGATCAGGCGCAAGAGCTGATCGACAGGCTTGGCAACGACAGGGCGACGCTGGAGGAAGCCGCGCGGAACCTCAAGGCAGCCGAAAGTTAGAGCGTGTTTGAGAAGGGGATTTCCAGCGTGGCTCTGGCGTACTTCATCGCACGCTCTTAGCGGCGCTCGACACCCCTTGCCGCCAGCATGTCATCAACGGCTGCCGACATCAGAAATGCCGACAGCTGGTTGGCCGCTTCTGCGTCCGTCGAATCGGCGCTGATGCCAATGGCGAAGTCGACGTAACTTTGGAGTTCTGCAGGAAACCGACCGACAAGCACGACCTCGGGAGCGGCCGCGAGAATCGAAGTCACGGGAACGACCCCCAACTCGGCTTCCCCACGGCCCACGGCCGGCGCTGTCTGCCCTCCTGGTATGGCCACCAGCTTGGGCTCCACCTCATCCGCTATCCCCAAACGTTCCAGCAAACCGGAGAAGTAGCCACCGCTAGTTCCTTCACTGGCGTAGGCGATCGATCTGGCGCTCTTCAACGCCTGTTCGAATGCTTCCACGGACCCGATGTCGAGCGGTCGACTGCCTGCCTTGGCTGCCACCCCCATTGCTATCCGGCCAAATGCCACCTGGCTCCCCGCCTTGACCTTTCCCGAGGCAGTCAGATCCTGAACCAGGTCCGGATTGGTGATGACGAGGTCAAAAGCTTCCCCAGCTTCAATCTGCTTCTTTACGGTCGGATTGAGCTCCCACCTGACCGCAACTGTGAATCCCGTGGCCGTTTCGAACCGGGGTATGAGAGCTAGGATGGCGGGGCGGACCGCAATAGCGCCAAAAAGCCGGATTTCCTGATTCATCGCCTAACCCCGAATCGGACGAAACGACCTTCTTGCAATACCCATCCAGCTGCCCGGCCATTCTATGCTCAGCGTCCCGGAAGCCGTCGCCCTTCGGCCACCGGATGCCGTCATCGCCTACTTCCTCGGCGGCCCCTTGCGCTCGGCCGATGCCGCCCAGAGATTGATATCCGACTCGCGGGCAAAGGTGTCGATCTCGGCGAGCTCGGCATCGCTGAAGTCGAGCGCCTTCAGCGCGCCGACACAATCCTCGACCTGTTCCGGCCGGCTGGCGCCGATCAGCGCCGACGTCACCCTGCCCCGGCGCAGCACCCAGGCCAGCGCCATCTGCGCCAGCGTCTGGCCGCGGCGACGGGCGATGACGTTCAGCGCCTCGATATTGGCGATCGACTTGTCGTTGATGAATGCCGGGCGCAGCGACTTGCCCTGGCTGGCGCGGCTGCCATCGGGGATGCCGCCGAGATATTTGTCGGTCAGCATGCCTTGCGCCAGCGGCGAGAACACGATCGAGCCGACACCAAGCCCCTCCAGCGTATCGAGCAGGCCATCATCCTCGACCCAGCGGTTGAGCATCGAATAGCTCGGCTGATGGATCACGCAAGGCGTGCCGAGCTGCTTCAATATGTCGGCGGCCTCGCGGGTGCGCTGCGAATTATAGGAGGAAATGCCGGCATAGAGCGCCTTGCCCGAGCGCACCGCGTGATCGAGCGCGCCCATCGTTTCCTCCAGCGGGGTGTCGGGGTCGAAGCGGTGCGAATAGAAGATGTCGACATAGTCGAGCCCCATCCGCTTCAGGCTCTGGTCGAGGCTGGCCAGGACATATTTGCGGCCGCCCCATTCGCCATAAGGTCCTGCCCACATTTCGTAGCCGGCCTTGGTCGAGATGATCAGCTCGTCGCGATAACCGGTAAAGTCCGTCCGCAGGATCTCGCCGAACGCCTGCTCCGCCGAGCCGGGCGGCGGGCCGTAATTGTTGGCGAGGTCGAAATGCGTGATGCCGAGATCGAACGCCTTGCGCGCGATCGCCTGCTTGGTTCTATGCGGCGTGTCGTTGCCGAAATTGTGCCACAGCCCAAGCGAGATCGCCGGCAGCTTCAGGCCGGACCGCCCGCAGCGATTGTAGACCATCTTTTCGTAGCGGTTTTCGGCGGGAACATACGGCATGGGAAATCCTCATATCGAAACGAGCCGACAGCTGCCGCCGCGACAGTGGGGCAAGTCGACTCCGGCCCACCCTTAGCCTCTCCCCGCGCAAACGGGGAGAGGCTTTTTGCGGTGCTTGGGAGGTGCGCCGCCTACTTGGTTTTCTGCTTCGCCAGCAGCTCCTTCGCCGCCTTGACGCCGAGTGCCGCGGGCCGCTCGCAGCTGGTCTGCATGGCGACGAACTTTCCGGTCTCGCCCGAACGCAACAGGCCGGTCATGACGTCGACGGCATGCAGCGCCAGTTCCATCGAGCAGCGGTGCGGCCGGCCTTCCCTGATCGCGATCGCCATGTCGGCCAAACCGGCGGTGCGGTAGTTGGCCATCATGCCTTGCGAATGCATCTCGTTGGGCACGCCGAACGGATGCGGCCATTTCGGCAGCTTCTTCACCGGTTTGGCGGCTTCGGTGTAGCGCACTTCGCCGCCGAAGAAGTTCGGATCCGGCACGAACACCGTGCCCGCCTCGCCATAGAGTTCCATCGGCGCGTGGCCATGGCTCCAGACATCCCAGCTGGTGTTGAGCGTCACCATGGCGCCGTTCTCGAATTCCAGCACGCCGTGGATCGTCGTCGGCGTGGAGACCGGGATCTTTTCGCCGGCGCGCGGCTTCGAGCTGATGATGCGTTCCGTCATCGGGATCGAAGCGAAGGCCGCGACCTGCTTCACCGGCCCGATCAGCTGGATCAGGTTGGTGATGTAATACGGTCCGATATCGAGCACCGGCCCGGCGCCCGGCTGGAAGAAGAAGTCCGGATTGGGGTGCCAATGCTCCATGCCATGGCTCATCACATGACAGGTGCCGCTGGTGATCCTGCCGAGCCTGCCGGTGTCGATCAGGTCGCGGACAAGCTGGTGCGCGCCGCCGAGGAAGGTGTCGGGCGCCGAACCGATGCGCAGCCCCTTGCTTTCCGCCCGTTTCTTCAGGTCGAGCCCTTCCTTGACCGACAGCACGAAGGGCTTCTCCGAATAGACGTGCTTGCCGGCGTCGAGGATCTGCTTCGACACCTCGTAATGCACCGCCGGAATGGTCAGGTTGACGATGATGTCGATATCGTCGGCCTTGAGCAGCCCCTCGACGGTCTCGGCGCGCAGCTTGAACTCTTTTGCCCGCGCTTTCGCCGCTTCCATGTTGATGTCGGCGCAGGCGCGCATCTCGATGCCGCGAAACAGCGGCGCCAGCGAGAAATACGCCTTCGAGATGTTGCCGCAGCCGATGACGCCGATGCCAAGTTTTGTTGCCATGCTGATGTGCTCCTAATAGGTCTTGGCGGCTGCGATCGAGCGGCGGGCGAAGCGCTCGATATCGTTGGGATTGTCCTGTTCCATGACGTAGTATTTTGCGGCGCTTTTGGCGCGTAGCGCCTTGATCAGGCCGGGCCAGTCGATGGTGCCGTGGCCGACGTCGGACCAGCCGTCCTCGTCGAGGCCCTCGCCCGGCTTGGCCAAGTCCTTGACATGGACGGCGACGATGCGCTTGCCGTGCTTCTCGATCCAGGGCAGCGGATCGACGCCGCCGCGCACCACCCAGGCGACGTCCATCTCCCAGCCGATGTCGGGCGCGGAGGACAGGATGTGGTCTTGCGGCACCGAGCCGTCGGCGAGCGCCTTGAACTCGAAATCATGGTTGTGCCAGGCAAAGCCATAGCCGGCTTTCCTGGCCGTCTCGCCGACCTTGGCCAGGCGTTCGCCGAAGCCGCGCCAGCCGGCTGTGTCGGCCGGCCTGAACTCGGCGTTCAGGAACGGGCAGATGAGCAGCGTGATGCCGAGCGCGTCGGCCGTCCTGCGCACGCCGTCGAAATCCTTCTCGAGCGCGTCGATCGAGAAATGCCCGGTCGGCATGGCGAGCCCGTTCTTGTCGAGCTCGGCACGGAACGCCTTGGGATCGTCATAGACGCCGCCGAACCCTTCGACTTGGCTGTAACCAAGCTCCCCCAGCATCTTGAGCACGCCCTCCCAGGGCTGGAAATTGCGGGCGCTGTAAAGTTGGAATGACCAGTTCATCGTCTCTGTCCGTTTTCTTGTGGATGGTTAGTTTTGGGGGGATGAGTCTTGGGGGAGTGGAAGAGTCTTGGGAGGCTAATCATGCTCTAGAGGCGGTTACCCGTGGCGGCGTCGAAAAGCGAGGCGCGCATCGGGTCAAAACCGATGCCGACCGCCTCGGCGTTGTTTGGCGTGCGCTCGGCTGTCACCCGCACCGTGAAATTCTGGCCGCCGAGCTTCAGCCAGACCAGCGTGTCGGAACCCATGGGCTCGACGACCTCGACATTTGCCGTGGCTGCGAACGGCCATCCCGTGCCGCTGTTGAACGCCACATGCTCGGGGCGGATGCCGAACACGGCCGGCCCCGGCACCGGGTCCTTTTCGAAAGCATAGGTGGCAAGCGGTATCCGCACATCCTCGGCGACAAAGTGCCAGTCGCCTGCCGCCTGCTCCAGTCTGCCGTCGAGGAAGTTCATTGCCGGCGAGCCGAGGAAGCCGGCGACAAACCGGTTGACCGGCCGGTTATAGATGGTCTGCGGCGCATCGAGCTGCTGGATGACGCCGCCCTTCATCACCGCGATACGGTCGGCCAGCGTCATCGCCTCGATCTGGTCGTGGGTGACGTAGATCATGGTGTTCTCGAGCTTGCGATGCAGCAGCTTGATCTCGACGCGCAATTCCGCGCGCAGCTTGGCGTCGAGGTTGGAGAGCGGTTCGTCGAACAGAAAGACATCGACGTCACGCACAAGTGCGCGCCCGATCGCCACGCGCTGGCGCTGGCCGCCGGACAGCGCCGCCGGCTTGCGATGCAAAAGCGGTTCGATCTGCAGGATCTCGGCGGCCCGGGCGATGCGCTTGGCGATCTCGTCCTTGGCGAGGCCGGCAACGCGCAGCCCGAACGACAGGTTCTTCTCCACCGTCATCTGCGGATAGAGCGCGTAGGACTGGAACACCATGCCGATGCCGCGATCCTTGGGCTCTTCCCAGGTGACGTTCTTGCCCTTGATGAAGATGCGGCCTTCGGAAACGTCGAGCAGCCCGGCAATGCAGTTGAGCAAGGTCGACTTGCCGCAGCCGGACGGGCCGAGCAGCACGATGAATTCGCCTTCGGCAACATCGAGGTTGAGCGTCTGCAGCACCGATATCGCACCGAAATTCAGCGACAGGTTCTGGATCGAGACGCTGGTGCCGTTTGTCGCAATGCTGCCGTTTGCGTTCATCGCCATCATCCTTTCACCGCGCCGGCGGCGATGCCGCGCACAAACAATTTTCCGGACAGGAAATAGACGATCAGCGGCACCAGGCCGGTCAGGATGGTGGCTGCCATGTTGACGTTGTATTCCTTCACGCCTTGCACCGAGTTGACGATGTTGTTGAGCTGCACCGTCATCGGATAGGTGTCGGGGCGGGTGTAGACGACGCCGAACAGGAAGTCGTTCCAGATGCCGGTCACCTGCAGGATGATGGCGACGACGAAGATCGGCAGCGACATCGGCAGCATAATACGGAAATAGATGCCCCAGAAGCCGGCGCCGTCGACACGCGCTGCCCGGAACAGCTCCTCCGGCATGGAGGTAAAGTAGTTGCGGAACAACAGTGTGAGGATCGGCATGCCGAAGATGGAATGGACGATCACCAGGCCGCTGAGGCTGCCGTAAAGGCCGACTTCGCGCAGGATGATGACGATCGGATAGATCATCACCTGATAGGGGATGAAGGCGCCGACGATCAGGATGATGAAGAAGGTGTCGGCACCTTTGAAGCGCCAGTTGGCAAGCGCATAGCCGTTCACCGAGGCGAGCGCGATCGACAGGATCACCGACGGGATGGTGATGCGCACCGAATTCCAGAAGCCACGCGACAGCCCGTCGCAGTTGAGCCCGGTGCAGGCGCTCGACCAGGCCTTGACCCAGGGCTCGAAGGTGATCTCCATCGGCGGCGAGAAGATGTTGCCGAGGCGTATCTCGGGCATGCCTTTGAGCGACGTCACCACCATCACATAGAGCGGCAAAAGATAGTAGAGCGCCACCACGATGAGCGTGCCGTAGAGGAAGATGTTGCGGCGCGAGAACATATGCCGCGGCTTCGGCCCGCTCGGCCCGTAGGCTTCGAGGCCGCCGGCGCCGGCAATGGCGGGCAATGGAACGGCTTGGTCAGACACGCTTCTTGCCTCCGAACTCGAGATAGGCCCACGGCACGATGACGATGATCACCGACAGCAGCATCATCGTCGAGGCGGCGAACCCCTGACCGAGGTTCTGGGCGAAGAACATGTAGTCATAGACATATTTGGCCGGGACTTCGGAGGCGATGCCGGGCCCGCCGCTGGTCTGGGCGACAACCAGGTCATAGATCTTGACGATACCGGCAGCGATTATGACGAGCGTGGTGATGAAGACCGGCCGCATCATCGGTATGATGATGAACAGATAGGTCTTCCAGGTCGGTATCCCGTCGACCCGCGCTGCCTTCCAGATATCCTCGTCGATGCCGCGCAGGCCGGCCAGCATCAGGCACATGATGAGCCCGGTGCCCTGCCAGAGAGCGGCGATCAATATGCCGTAGATGACGATGCTGGAATCATAGAGCGGATTGAAGCTGAAGCTCGTCCAGCCGAGGCTGCGCACCACTGCCTGGATCCCGAACTCGGGGTTGAGCAACCACTGCCAGACGAGGCCGGTGACGATGAAGGAGAGGGCGAAGGGATAGAGGAAAATGGTCCGGAACGTGTCCTCGAACCGGATCTTCTGGTCGAGCAGGGCGGCAAGCAGGAAGCCGATCACCAGCGAGAACAGCAGCGACAGCACGCCGTAGATCAGCAGGTTCTCGATCGAAACCAGCCAGCGCGGCACCGACCACAGCCGGTAGTACTGGTCGAGCCCGACGAAATTCAGCCGTGGCAGGAGCTTCGAACTGGTGAAGGAATAAAGCACCGTCCACGCGCTGCCGCCGACAAAGATCACCAGCGCGGTGAGGATCATTGGGATCGAGGCGATCTTCGCATTGAGGTTGCGAAAGAGTTGGCTCGGGCGTTCGCTCTTGCTCATCTGCACAGCCGCGCTGGATCGGGTAAGGGCGGGAGGGTCAAGAGGCCTTGACCCGAGCTCCCGACCCTGCGCTCGCAGGGGCGGGAGTGAGGTGGTTGGTCGATCGCTCAATCGGCCGAACCGACGATGGCGGCGAAGCGCTTCTGCGCATCTTCCACGGTCATGTCCTGCTTGGCGAAGAACTCGGAGAACAGATCCTCCTTCTGCTTCTGCGTATCCTGCGAAAGCAGCTGGTCGGTCCAGGGCATGACATTGCCCTTGGCGAGAATTTCGAGCCCCTTCTTCATGCAGTCGTTCGCCGCCTTGAGGTCGACGTCGCCGCGCACCGGCAGCGAACCTTTCTTGAGATTGAAGGCGACCTGCGTCTTGGGATCAAGCAGCGTGTGGGCCAGCACTTCCTGTGCCTTCGATTTTTCGGGATCCTTCAGCAGCGGGAAGTAGAAAGCGTCGCCGCCGGTGGCGATGACCTCGTTGAGACCGAGGCCCGGAAGGCAAGTATAGTCCTTGCCGGCGGTCTGGCCGGCAACCTGGAACTCGCCCTGCGCCCAGTCACCCATGATCTGGCCGCCGGCCTTGCCGGTGATGACCAGATTGGTGGCCTGGTTCCAGTCCTGCACATTGGTGTTCTTGGCCATCTTGCGGGCATCGTCCGCGGCCTTGAAGACCTTGGCGACCTCGGGCCCGGCGGCGAATTCCGCGTCCTTGTCCTTGTAGACCTTGAGGAAGGCGTCGGTGCCGCCGACCGCCGCAAGCAGCACGTCGAAAGCGCCGGAGGCTTGCCAGGGCTGGCCGCCGACCGCGAGCGGCTGGATGCCTGCCTTTTCAAGCGCGGGCGCCGCAGCGACATATTCATTCCAGTTCTTCGGCACCGGCACGCCGGCTTTTTCGAAGGCCGCGTTCGACAGCCACAGCCACTGCCAGGAGTGGATATTGACCGGCACGCAATAGATCTTGCCGTCGAGGGTACAGCCGTCGAGCAGGCTCTTCGGCTGCACGATTTCCGTCCACTTTTCCTTGGTGGCGAGATCGGTGAGGTCGCGCATCAGCCCGGCCTGCACCAATTCTTCCGCCTGCCGGCCGTGATTGAACTGGGTCGCGCCCATCGGGTCGCCGCCGGTGATGCGGCTGATCATGATCGGCCGCGCCGTGCCGCCGGAACCGGCGATGGCGCCGTCAACCCAGTGATTGCCGGTTGCGTCGAAAGCCTTGGCGAGTTCGGCGACCGCTGCCGCCTCGCCGCCGGAGGTCCACCAATGGGTGACTTCCAGATCCGTCGCGGCCGCCGGGCCGGCAAATTGCAGCGCGACCGTCGCAGCCAGCGCAGCAGTCATGAGTTGGTATCGCATTTCGTTCCTCCCAGAATCTGAAACGTTACAGATTTTCGATACGGCAATTGCTTGAGGCGCGCAACCCCTCAGGCGAAGGTGGCATCAAGTTTTTTCGAAGCGCGAATAAAATCGGACGGCTCGTCGGCCTACCGCATCGCAACAAGAGGGGTTGCACTGCAAAAATGGAATGCTGCGACGCCAAAAAATCGGAAAAGCCCGTTCCAATCACGGTTTTGCACCGACTGCAGCACCGCTCGTTCTGCATCTGTCACCAGTGATATGGCGATGGTCGTGACAATCTGTAACGTTTCAGTATATAGCGGTTTCATTCGGTGAGGGCCCGCGGCGAACCCGCGGCCGGCCGATTGCCGGCCTGTCCGGCAACTGTTATGCGCCTGACGGGGCGGGATGAATGAACAGGCATCAAAAAGAGAAGGCCGACGAAGCGTCGGGCCAGGGCCGGCCGACACTGAAGACGCTCGCCTTCATGACCGGGCTGGGCGTCACCACCGTGTCGCGCGCGCTGAAGGATGCGCCCGAGATCGGCGCCGAGACCAGGCGGCGCGTCCAGCTTGTCGCCAAGCAGATCGGTTATCGGCCCAACCGTGCCGGCGTCCGCCTGCGCACCGGCAAGACCAATGTCATCAGCCTGGTGCTCAACACCGAGCACGAAATCATGAGCTTTGTCTCGGATATCATCTACGGCGTTTCCGAAGTCATTGCCGACACACCCTACCATTTGATCGTGACACCCTACTCGCGCTCGCAGGATCCGCTCGACCCGATCCGCTACCTCGTGGAAACCGGTTCAGCCGACGGCGTCATCATTTCGCGCACGCAGCCGAACGATCCGAGGGCCCGTTATATGCTGGAGCGCGGCATTCCCTTTGCCACGCATGGCCGCACCGATATGGGGCTGATCCATCCCTACCACGATTTCGACAATTACGCTTTCGCGGCCGAGGCGGTGCGCCATCTGGCCGGCCTCGGCCGCCGAAGGCTGGCACTGCTGGCGCCGCCCGTCGAACTGACCTATCACGGCCATACACTCGCCGGCTTTGCCGATGCGCTGAGCGAGGTCGGCGCCAGCGAAATCCCGTTCAACACCGTTTCGATCGATCATTCGATCGAGCAGATCAGAATGCGGACCGCGCAGCTGATGCGCCGCGAAAACCGCCCGGATGGTTTCATCAGCAGCGCGGCCGCCGCCACGCTCGCCATCGTCGCCGGCATCGAAGACGCCGGCCTCAAGCTCGGCCGCGACGTCGATGTGGTGTCCAAACAATCGTCGGAGCTTCTCCACCTGTTTCGCAGCGAATTGCTGGTCGTCAACGAGAACTTCCGGCTGGCCGGCGCCGAGCTCGCCCGCTCCGTGCTGGGCTGGATCGGCGGCGCCGCACCTGGCTCACTGCAGAGCCTGAGCGAACCGGGCGAAGTGCAGGCCTATCGCCGCCCGGCGTGAGCGGGATATGTTCAAAGTGAACTGGCACCCGGCTCCATCTATTTGTGTTAGCCGCATTTCTGTGACGCCGAGTGATTCCACTTGGCTGCAAAATGCGCGCTGCTGACTGGCAACCTTGGGGCCGGGAGCGGACTGACTACTGTTTGCGACGCGAAACCGCCCTAAGCTATCACGCTGCGCCCGAGTGGGACTTATACGCTAAACGGCTCCTCCTCTATGCGCCGCGATGCTCCGGTTATGATGTCTCGTCCAGAAGCACGGGAAGCGCCAGATCATGTCGGGGAATGGCCACCGCGACGGGGGCAAATCCGGTTTTGCCTGCTCAAAAAGATATCAAGCTACAGCGGTAGCATCGGGCACGTCATAGTGCTGTTCGGAAAATTACCCCCCTCGCGGGAGTAATCTGGTGGTGGGACTTTTCCCCGAAGGGCGTCGACAGTGCGACATTCACCCTGCTGGCATCGGGGGTCGATCCCGAGAAATTCCAGACAGGCGCTAGAGGGTGAGGTGCATTGACACGGGTTCACGATATTAGCGTGCCCGCTCGCAGTTCCTTCCCTCCGTTAGAAGGGGCATACGACGGGGCGATATCTGGCCTTCCGGTTCAAAGAGGCGTTTCAGGCTGAGCGGATGGCGCAGGAGTTCGGCGGCGAAACCTACTGTGCGCTCGACGGCAGCAAAGAAAGCGGATCGGAGAAGTGGCGGCGGAAGTCGACGCCCAACAAGTTCGCCAAATACGGTGATGCCGCGGGCCTTTAAAACTGCCTGAGGGTCAGATACATCCGGCCATCATGTCGGATCCGCTGAAGCATCATTTCCTGCCGATCTTCTACCTCAAGCGATGGATGCGGCCTGAGGACGAGTTTAGGAAGGCCGTAACCGGGGATGTGCGGGTGAACTCCATCTATCCCGCCGCCACCGGCTTTGTTCGCCGCCTTACGAGATGAAAGGAATGTCGCCGGAAGTCGCCCAGCAATTCGAAAGCACGTTCCTTGCTCCAGTCGACAGCGGCGCTGCGCGGTCCATGCAACTCATGCTCCAGCACAAGGACGGGGAAAAGCTGACCAAGCCCTACCGGCAGGCGTGGACTCGCTTCCTGTTAAGCTTGCTTTTCCGGATGCCAGCGGACATCAAAACGCTGAAAGCCAATATCCGGGATGACTGGATAATGTCGATCCCCGATATGCAGGACAAATACACGGAAGCCCGGCGTGAATCAGATCCTCTGTCCCTGGCAGAGTTTCTGGATGGGCAGGACGATTCCGTCTACGAAGAATCGGCCATGGGAATAGCGAAAAAGATGATCGCCCATGCCAACATCTCCGGCACGATCCGAAACATGTACTGGTCAATCGTTTCGCTTGAAGGCACCGACTTCAGCCTGCTCACCTCCGATCGTCCTGTTATCATCACAGAGCAGCTAAACCTGCCCGAATCCCACATTCTGCTTCCGATAGGGCCGCACCATTTGTTTGTAGCGGTTCACAGCCGACGCCATTCGACTTTTCTGAGGAGTCGCACGAAGACCCAGCTCGCAAGGCTCGTGAATTTGACGGTGGTGGAAAGCGCTACTGAGGTGGTCTACGGCCATAACGATAAGCAGGAGCGGTTTGTTGCTCACCGCCTCGGCACAAATAGGCCACCGTCGCAGCTGGAGCGTGTCCAAATGCTCCGCAAGGAACAAATGCAACGCTTGCCAAATACTGATAGCGTACTCAGAATCTGAGGGTGAATTCGCAAGATCGTGCCAACCTCGCCCGCGTAGCCGCGTTAGGCTGCGTGGCGGTCTTCCTGGACACTGGTGAACAATGTTGCTCCCCAGCCGAGATTCATTATCCCCGTGCCAGTCAGGGGATGGGGCAACGTGCAGACCACTCCCAAGCCATTCCGCTGTGTTTTGCGCGCCACTCGGCGCAATCGTCCCTGCCCTTCGGGCATGCCATCCACAAGGGCCAGCCAAGGGTGACACGCTTTCTCGAATGTACTGCTCGCGAAGATGGTCAGGCCTTAACACGCCTCAACCGTGTTAATTCCTTGTCCAACGCCTTGTAACCGGCAATGAGGT
Source organism: Mesorhizobium sp. M0598 (assembly GCF_040320865.1). Lineage (NCBI taxonomy): Bacteria > Pseudomonadati > Pseudomonadota > Alphaproteobacteria > Hyphomicrobiales > Phyllobacteriaceae > Mesorhizobium > Mesorhizobium sp. M0598. Next base: position 329,915 of record NZ_JAMYQL010000003.1, read on the forward strand.
CGCTCGTCCAATTCACCAGATCGCTCAGTGGCGGGATAGTTTGGGCCGCGACCACGTTCCTGTGAGCGGCCTCGCCCCGTAGTGCTGCAAGCGTGGAAACCCTTGATTTGAAGGTTGGGTCAAAGGCGCCGATGTCGACACCGATGAGGGCCAAAAGGTTGAACTGATAGTTATATGCCATACCGTGATTTTTCGTTATTTGGCCCAGGTACAGCTTGTGGCCTTTTTCCAAAGCAGTTTTGATCTCGGGTTGAGACGCAGTGACCACGGATGGCTTCATCCAGATTCCGCAACCGGGAACACCGATTAGTGGTGCGACCTTTTCCAGATCTTTGGTATCGCCGGTTGGTTTGAAGAAGGGGAAGATGCAGAGGTGCTTGGCTATCCGCCCGAGCTTGTTCAAAGTCGTGTAGTCCGCAAGGGCTTCATCCGCTGCTTCCTTGCATCGGTCTTCCATGTAGGCTTCGCATGCAGCATGTGTCATAACCGCGTAGATGGATGCGGCGTCGTGAATGACTGGTGGCGCGAATGTGGCTGGTGCGGCAGGTTGCGCGGGTAATTGCGCCACGAGATGCCGGAGCCGTGCTTCAAGGTCCCTGAAAAGACGGGTGACCATGGCAGGTTCAGAATTGGAAATTCTGCGACGGGTATTGGATCACACCGTTCCCGATTGTGTGTACCAGCGCGTGACGCCACTCGTTGAAGCGGATCTGTGTCGCATCCTCGGTTTTGGTTGACACCTGCAGCGACCGGACGAACGCTTCGTTGTGTTCGCACAGGCCCTTGAAGGCATCCCGAACGGCATCGGCAGATTGAATGGCAGCGGCCGCGGTCTGTGGGTCCGAGAAATAGTAATTCATGATGTCCATGACCGCCCGGTTCTTAGCCATAAGGAATCGCCCCTCCTGCCAGACCTTATAAGCGTCGTAGCCAAAGATCTTGACGGTGGCTTCAACGCCAATCTCAAAGCGGTGCCACGTTTCGTCCAGGATCGGCTCCATGCCTTTCCAGTCCTTGGTGCAGTAGGAAGTCACATCGTCTAGAAACTGCTTCATGTTGCCGACATAAGACCCGCCGAAGAGCTGAAACCCGATATAGCGCGTGGCAACCTCCATATCGCGCATCCGGAAATCGGGCACTTTCGTAAAGATCATCTGCATGCCTGCTGAGGCCGTCGTCATGTCGTCGAGCCAGTTCACGAATGGTCCCGGGAACAGAGCGCGTCGCAACTCCTGAGGCGACAGCGTCACGCTGTTCTGATTCAGGCGCAGGAAGAGCAGATACAGGAGTTCGTTCGACCAGTTCTTGATGACCGTGGTTCGAACAGTGTGAGACTGAAACGCATCCAGAGCGCCTTCCAGTGCCGGCTTCTGCTGCATCTCGTCATACGTCAGATTTTCAAGGTCTGACCGATATTCGCAGCCTTTGAGCCGCAGCGGGTCCTTCGTATCCAGACAGAACCGGGCCAGCGAGTTCAGGCGCTGCTTGCCGTCAATAACCGCAAAACGGCCCGGTTGCGTTTCCGCAAGGACGATCTGTGGGACTGGCAGCCGGAGGAACAGGCTCTCAATGAACTTGGACATCTTGTCGGTCGTCCAAGCGATTCGGCGCTGATAGTTGGGCTGAAGGTCGATTTTCTTCCGCTTCAGCAGGTCTACCAGAACGCCAATAGTCCAATCGGTGGGTGCAACCACCATTTCCTGGAAGTCTTTAGGCTTGATATTGAGGTCGTCTTCGCTGACCTCGCCTACGCTGCTGAACAGATCGTTGTTGTCGTCCATATGTCCCTCCGCATAGGCCGTAGCCTAGCGATATAATTGCCGGAGTCATCGGCCTGTAGCACGTTTTGGTACGCTCGAGCCTCAGTTATCGAATGGAAGGCACCGCCAGATAACTTACAACAACCTGTGCGATGCCAACGAGAATGAGAACGCCGGACAATACGGCAAGGATAGCCTGCAACCGGGCGTTCTGTTTGAACCGTCTCTCCTCCAGCTCGTAAGCAATCAACCCCGAGATGCCGCTGGGCGACAGTCGATAGTTGCCGGCCTCCTGGGTCAGCTCCTTTGATTCCACAAGCGACGCGAGGGTAAGCCCGTAATAGTTCGCGGTGGCTTCGCGCTCCGGGTGCCGGAAGCTGCGAAGGGAATACAGCTTCCAAATCAGGTCTGTCCGATCGGATGTGAAGCCGCTCTTCGCGATCGTGTTCGAGACGAAGTAGCGGAGGACATCAATACGACCCTGCCGCACAAGCGGTTTTCGATTGAACCGTGCCTGTGCCCATCGGTCTTTAAGGTGATAGATCCAATGGGACAGGGCCCACTGACCGACCACGAAGCGCCAGGCCTCCGTCGTAGTGATGCGATGGCCTTTGAAATAATGTTCGGCCTTGAAGCCGAAATCCTGCAAACCAGCCCTTGGGATACTACAGGCGTAGGCCACGCCGGTGGGCTCGTTGTAGTAGTGCGCCGACGCAGCAAGCGGACCTAGTGGGCCAACCATGATTTGCCTGTTCATGTCGGCGGGGTCGTAGAACCACATGTGAACGCAGTCGTTGCCGCTCGCGGAAGAGCCGGTGATAAAAAGCCGCTCCGGCACGGGCTTTCTGGCTGCGATGTTTAATGCCGCGACATAGAAGCGGTTGCGAATCCAAGTCCCGATGCACATCTCGCGGTCCCCTCACCTCAATATAGGGGCTAGCGGGCGGCGCTGTTAGAGTTGGACCGGCTCTCGTCCCCAGAAAAGCAAATGCAGCCCGCAGGCTGCGCCGATAAACGACGGTTTGCGATCTGACCAAGACGACCCGGCCGACATCCAGGTCCCACTCTGTGCACCGATGCAAATTTGTTGAGGCGACGCGATGTAGTAGGACTGGTTCGACTTGCGTGGATCCAGCCTCAGTGTGAAAGTCCCATTTCACACTCAGTCAATTCGAAGAAATTGTGACGTCTGCTTTTGGGACCTGCACAATAATTCGCAATGACCGACATGCGGCGCAGTCCGACGTCCAGATGGCGAACCGCCGGACCGGTCCGAGAACTCCCAACGGCGCGCTTGAGATCACCCGCGCGCGGCTCTACTAGTCCGAAAACCTCACGCTCACGCCGCGCTGCCGAAAATAGGCCTGCATCAACTTGCGCCCCGAGCGGTTGTTCTGCGCCAACTTGGTCGGATCGAACACCGCCTGTTTTATCCCTTCTCGTGTCAGCGCCGCTTTAAGCGTCGCGATATGTGCGTCGATGTCGGCATTGTCCGCCCGCAGCGAGGCATAGATACTTTCGGTCGCCTGGGCCACGGTCGGTTCGCTCACAGGTGTCGTCCTTTGGTTGGTTGAGCGGCGGCTTACCACAGATTTGCGGCTCCGCCGATACCGATGAGACCCGTCAATCGTGTCTACCGGCACAGCAGGTTCCTGGCGCGACCCGACCCCCAGTTGGTCGCTGGAGATGTCTGCCGCAACCGCAAAATTGGACTCTAGGTCCAAGTCGCGGCGCTAACCCGCCGCGCCACTTCCCCACGGGCCATGGAACGCACCCTGCCCATCGATGCGCTCGAAGCCGTGCGCGCCGAAGAAATCGCGCTGCGCCTGGAGCAGGTTCGACGTGCCGCGGCCCTGCCGATAGCTGTCGAAATAGGCAAGCGCCGATGACAGCGCCGGCACCGGCGAGCCGGCTTCGGCCGCCCTTGCGACGACACGGCGAAGCGACGGATGTGCCTCCTGCATCAATGAAACGAAAGCCGGCGCCATCAAGAGGTTGGTCGCCGCGCCGCCGGCGCCGAAGGCTTCCGCCATCGTATCCAGCAATTGCGAGCGGATGATGCAGCCGGCTCGCCAGATCTTGGCGATGACCGGCATCGGCAGGTTCCAGTTGAATTCCTTCGACGCGCCGCTCATCACCGCGAACCCTTGTGCGTAGGCGGCGATCTTGCCAGCAAACAGAGCCAGCTCGAGATCGGCGAGCAGGGCGTCCCTGTCTCCGGAAATCTTGCTCACGCCGCCGGCATAGACCTTTTCGGCGGCAAGCCGCTCGTCCTTGATCGACGACAGTACGCGTGCCGCCACAGCCGCCTCGATCGCGGTGGCCGGGATGCCGAGCTGCTGCGCCTCGATCACCGACCATTTGCCGGTGCCTTTCTGGCCGGCGCGGTCGAGGATGATGTCGACCACCGGTTTGCCGGTCTTGGGATCGTCGGCGGCCAGCACCTTGGCGGTGATCTCGATCAGGTACGAATTGAGCCTGCCCGTGTTCCACTGGGAAAACACCTCAGCGATCTCTTTCGGCCCCATGCCGAGCCCGTCGCGCAAGATGCCGTAGATCTCGGCGATCATCTGCATGTCGGCATATTCGATGCCGTTGTGGATGGTCTTGACGAAATGGCCGGCGCCGTCGGTGCCAAGCCACGCCGCGCAAGGCTCGCCCTTGAACTTGGCCGAGATCGCGGTCAGCACCTTTTCGACGCGCTTCCAGGACTCTTCGGTGCCGCCGACCATGATAGAGGGACCGTGGCGTGCGCCCTCCTCGCCGCCGGACACGCCCATGCCGATGAAGGTCAGGCCCGAATCGGTAAGTTCGGAGAAGCGCCGCATCGTATCGCGGAAATTGGCATTGCCGGCGTCGATGACGATATCGTTGGCCGACAGCACACCGCGCAATGCCGCGATCTGCTCGTCGACCGGCTTGCCGGCCAGCACCATGATGATGATCGGCCGCGGCGGCCGGATCGCGGCGGCCAGTTCTTCGAGGCTGTAGCAGGGCACCACCCTATCCCGAAGCGCGCCGGCATTTTCGACAAAGGCATCGGTGCGCGCCGCGGTGCGATTGAAGACGGCGATGCGGTGCCCCTTCTCGGCGATATTGAGCGCCAGGTTGGAGCCCATCGTGCCAAGGCCGATCAGGCCTATTTCGGCTTTTTCCATCGTTTCTTCCCTGCTTTCGGATCTTGTTGGTTTGAGCCCGCGATTGGGTTGGACGCCCATTCTTGATGGCGATGATTGACGGGGGTTCGCGGCCGCGTCAACCGCCTCGCCGAATTGTCTTGCGTGGACCAGCGCTCTCGTCACGGCCTGATGTCGATCGGCGCCTCTATCTTCACCATCTCGAAATCCGAGACCAGGATATCGAGCCGCGCCGTCCACCGGCCGGCGACCGGAATGACGAGATCGTCGACGCGCCAGGTGCCGTCGCCAAGCCTCGTCGCCGGGCGTTTGATGGGCTCGATGCCGGAATCGGGCTTTGACAGGACCAGCGTTACCTGCTTGGCGTCGAGCGGGCCGAAATCGCCGGTCATGATGAAGATCGAAGCGGCAACAGGTCCGGTGTGCCCGGGCGCAATGCTGAGATCGGCCATCGCTTGCAGCGTGTGGATATGCACCGACGCCGGCTGTGCCGCGGCGATCGCCAGCGCGCGCGGCGGCGGCGTGAAGCGCCAGCCGGCGGCAACGCCGAAGATCGCCAGCACGATCAGCACCTCGATAAAGATCGAGCGGGCCAGCCGCCGCTGGACTTCCGTTTCGCCCGCCTCAGCCGGGGCCGTAAGCTTGAAGCGATTGACGGCGGCGAGCGTGAACAGAAAGACGAGCAGCACCAGCTTGAGCAGCAGCAGCCGGCCATAAGCGGTATGGACCAGCGCCGACGGCGTTTGCACCTGGATGACGGCGAGCACGATGCCGGCTGCCGCAAGCACCGCCACGACGAACAGGATCGCTCGTGAAAACCGGCGCAGCAACGGCCCGGCTTTGTCCGGCTGCCGTTTCAAGGCAAGACCGAGCGGCGCCAGCGCCCCGGACCAAATCGCGATACCAGTGGCGTGCAGAAACACCATCGGCCGGGTCAGCCATTGCGGCTCGGCGGCACTGGCATGCCCGCTGGCGGCAAGTGCTGCGCCAACGCCAACCAGTCCGGCCAAGGCCAGCGGCTTTGCGTCGGCGGGCGGCATGACCAGCGATAATAGGCTCAGGCCGAGCGCCATCAGCGCGATCAGCACCGTCCAGCCGAAGCTGGTGCCAAGCCCGGTCTGCCAGATGACCGGCTGCGCCAGCCGGGCAAGCGGGGCGCCGAGTGCATCCAGCCCCTGGAAACCGAGCGACAAAAGTGCGGCGGCCAGCCCGCACAGGATCGCGGCGACGATCATGTTCTGGCCGGATCGGCCGCCTTGCGCCAGCCAGCCTAGCGCAAAGGCACCGCCGACACCGAAAAACAGGCCGATGTATAGAAAAACCTTGCCGATCCAGATCGCCGTTCGAAGCGCCCGGTCGACAGCTTCGGAGGCGGCCGGCGCAGCACTCGGCGCACCGACCGAGAACAGCACCGAGCCGCCGACCGGATGGCCGTCGGCGGAGATTACCCGCCAGCTCAGCACATGCGTGCCCGACGTCAGCGCCTGCGGATTGTCGATCTCGACGGTCTGGCCACTGAGCCGGAAAGAGCTCAGCGGGATCGACGTCCCGTCGGCCCGCACCATTGTCAGCACCAGCGGCGAAACCGGCTCGCTGAAGGTCAGCGACATCTGCGACGGGCTCTGCGCCAGCACCGCACCGTCAGCCGGCTCGGCCTTGATCAGCGCCGCGTGGGCGAAGGCTGGATCAGGCATGGCAATTACGGCGAGCAGCACGACGACGGCCAGCAGCCCAGCCAGAAGCCGGCCAGAATAGTTGCCGGCCATGCAAGCTTGCCGCAGGAAGGATGCCGCGCTCATCTCACCGCCAAGAGCAGCGGCGCGCTCATCCGCCAAAGCGCGCCGCTGGAGCTCACTTCGGCAGCAGCTTGAGGCCGGGCGCCGGAAATTCCAGCGCGTCCTCAGCCTGCCCGGCCGCCGGAATCTCGATCCAGCGATCGGCAACGCCGTCACATTCCTGCACCACCGGGAAATGCAGCGTCTGGCCTGCCGGCAGGTCGGACGCCAGCGTCGCGCGAAAGACGAATTCGTCGTAGAATTCGTCCGGCAGGCTGCCGGCGCTCCAGTCGATCTCCTTGACGCCGCTGGTCACTGCCTGGCCGTAGAGCTGGTAGGACTTCTCGTATTTGCCGTTCTTGACCTGCAGCGTCCAACCCGGCTTCGGCATCGGTTTGACCGAAAGCACCCCTTCCGGGATCTGCACGCGCACGGCGGTCGTTGCCTTGCCCTCGCAGCCATGCGGCACCCGAAGAACCGCCTTGTAGGTCGAGCCGACTGCGGTCTCCGGCGTTTCGAGCGTGATGTGGGCAAAGGCCGCGCTGGTCCCGAGGACAAGAAGCACGCAGCCGGACAAAAGAGATTTCTTCATGATGGTACCTCTCGAAGCGGCCAAGTCAGTCGTCGTCCTGGGGCGCCGCGCTGCCGATGCCTTGCACGGCGAATTCAATCTGCACGGGCCCGGCTTTTTCGAAGGTCAGCGTGGCGGAGAACGTTTCGCCCTCCTTGGGCTGCCGCTTCAAATCCATGAACATCAAATGATAGCCGTTAGGCGCCAGCGCGACCTTGCCGCCAGCCGGGATTTCGAGGCCGCCGGTGACCGGCCGCATCGTCATGACGCCATTGCTGACGCCCATCTCGTGCAGTTCGGCCTTGGCCGAAATGTCGGAGGTGATCGACAGCAGGCGATCCGCCGCACTGCCTGTGTTGGTGATGGTGAAGTAGCCGCCGGCCACCTTGGCGCCGGCTGGCGTGGCCCGCGACCACGGGTGCCCGATCTCGAGATCGCCAAGCTTGAACTCGTGTGCCAACACCGTCTGGGCGCTGGCGAACAGGAGGGCAAGAACGCAAAGGGCGACGCCGAGACGCTGCTCGAAACGACCCAGTGCGAAGCGCCTGCGGCTGGATGCGGCAGCGCGAAAAGAGTGAGACATGATTGCTCCGTGGACTTTAAGGGGGATCGCGCCGATGGCCGGCCGCGAACGATGTCGATAAACGCGCCGGCAAAGCGTTGCGCGGCGCGAACCAGAACGGATCAGGCCGTCGCCGGTGGTGCACGCGGATTGGACGGAGTGCGGGCGCGGGCGAAATCGCGATGCCGGAAGGCCGGCAGGAAAAAGGCGATGGTTTCGATGGAAAGGCTGCGAGCCAGGCTCCCGGCTGCATCCAGCGACGCGTAGACCGCCGAAACGAGATTGCAGCCAAGCATGCAGCAAGCCGGCATGTGCTGCTGATGCGGATCGCCGGCGGGGAGTTGCGCCGCACCGTCATGGGTGCAGATCGTGTTGCCGAAAGCATCGAATTGCGAGGCGTTGGGTGCGACGCCGGAAGCAAACGCGCCGAATATCGACTGGAGCATGAAAAGCCACGCCGCGGCGAACGCGACCGGCATGCTCCATCGTCTCCGGCGTATGGTCAAGAACCAGCCTCTTCACGCAGCAACGTCAGCTCTCTAGCACGGAGCCGGCGGCCGGAAAATCGCCAAAACGCTGCTGCGGCAACGCAACACAATCACGCGCGTTGCGGCTGCCTGCCCTCGGGAATGGACGTCAGCAGCGTGTGGCGGGCCGATTTCAGGTGCTTGCGGCAGGCGGCGTCGACCTTGGCGAGATCGCGCGATTTGAGCGCGGCGATATAGGCGAGATGCTCCTGGACCGCGACTTCGTTGCGCTCGCGCTCCTGCGCCTTGTTCCACTGGTAGTGGTAGTGGAAGATCATGGCGATGACGTCGTAGAAATCGACGATGAAGCGGTTGTGCGACGCCCGATGGATCAGCCGGTGAAAGCGCTCGTCAAGCTCGGAGAATTCGTTGAAGCGCACGGCGATCTCGCGCTCCAGCCGGTGATGCTCGTCTTCCAGGCGGTCGAGGTCGGCCCACACCGGGCTGTCCTCGGGCAGAGCGGCAAAGGCTGCGGCCGAGCGCAGTTCGAACATCTCGCGGATTTCGGTCAACTCCAGCGCGAAGGCGCGGGTAAAGCCTTTCAGCACCCAGTGGCTGTTGCGGCGCTTCTCGATCAGCCCGAAGCGCGAGAAGCGGATCAGGAATTCGCGCACGCTGGTGGTGCCGACGCCGATCTCACGCGCCAGTTCGAGCTCGTTGATCTGCATGCCGGCTTCGGCACCGCTGGCAAGCAGCCGCCGCATGAAGGAGCGCTCGATGATCTCGGCCAGCGTGTCGGTTTCTTCCTCGGGGAAGAAATCGTCCGGTCGCGGTTCGCGCAGGACCGTCTTGCTGCGCTTGTTCCAATCGATCAGCCCGGTTTCTTCCATGCGCGCAAGGATAGTGCGGACCGTCGTGCGGCTGACGCCGAGCAGCGTACCCAGCTCCGGCTCCGAAGGCAGGCTCCTGGTTTCGTCGAGCAGCCTCAGACCGCGATTATAGGCGTCCTTGTAAACGTTGTTGCTCTTCGACATCCCCTGCCCCGTGGCGCATCTGCGTTTGCGGCCAGTGTGAAGCGTTTCTCGCGCATGAAACCGGTACCTCTTCGGAAAACATCATGCGCAACGCTAGTTTTGGTTGTAGAGCCTACTTCTCGCATCCAAAAGACGCGCCGCGCTCTGGCGAAAAAACAATTGACGCAAAAATGTTTTTTCACGATAAAAGACATTATATGTTAAGAGCCGCGTGTCAATCCGCTCGCGCACCCAGGAACACACCCAGGAAGCTCCCGTGAACGCCGCAAACAGCATTCTTCTGTCTCCCGCCGACAATGTCGCGGTCGCCAATGGCCGCATCGAGATCGGCACCGTGCTGCCGGGCGGCGCCGTCGCCGCCGCAGTGATCGAGCCGGGCCACAAAGTGGCGATCAAGCCGATTGCGGCCGGCGAGGCCGTGGTCAAATACGCCCAGGCGATCGGCCGCGCCACGCAAAACATCGCGCCCGGCGAGCATGTCCATTCGCACAATCTGGTCTTCGAAAGCGGGCGTTTGCCGGTGGTGCCGCCGAGCGAGGCTGTGCATGCGACCGAGGCCGATCGCGCCCGCACCTTCATGGGCTACCGCCGCGCCGATGGCCGCGCCGGCACGCGCAATTTCATCGGCATTCTCGCCAGCGTCAATTGCTCGGCCACCGTCTGCCATGCCATCGCCGACGCGGCGAACCGCACGCTTTTGCCGCAATATCCCGGCATCGACGGCTTCGTCCCGATCGTCCACGGCCAGGGCTGCGGCATGAGCGCCACCGGCGACGGCATGATGGTGCTGCATCGCACGCTGGCCGGCTATGCCCGTCACCCGAATTTCGGCGGCGTGCTGATGGTCGGGCTCGGCTGCGAGGTCAACCAGCTCACCCTCTACGGCCAGAAGGGCGTTGCCGCGGGAAAACGTCATTTCAACATCCAGGAAGCCGGCGGCTCGCGCAAATCGGTCGAGAAGGCGTTGGTCGTGCTGGCCGAGATCGCCGAAGAGGTCGGCAAGCTTCAGCGTGAGCCGATCCCGGTCAGCGAGATAGTCGTCGGCCTGCAATGCGGCGGCTCCGACGGCATGTCCGGCATCACTGCCAATCCGGCGCTGGGTGCCGCGGTTGACATCCTGGCCGGCGTCGGCGGTGTCGGCATCCTCTCCGAGACGACGGAGATCTACGGCGCCGAGCACCTGCTCGCTTATCGCGCCGCAACCCCCGAGATCGCCGCCAAGCTCGACGGTTATGTGAAATGGTGGGAAGACCACGTCGCCAAGCATGGCGCATCGATCGACAACAATCCCTCACCGGGTAACAAGCGCGGCGGCCTGACCACCATCCTGGAAAAGTCGCTCGGCGCGGTCGCCAAGGGCGGCCAGACGCCGCTCAACGGCGTCTTCGGCTATGCCGAAAAGGTCACCGGGCACGGGCTGGTGTTCATGGACACGCCCGGCTACGACCCGGTCTCGGCCACCGGCCAGGTGGCGGGCGGCGCCAACGTCATCGTCTTCACCACAGGCCGCGGCTCCTGCTTCGGCTGCCGGCCGACGCCGTCGATCAAGGTCGCCAGCAACTCGACCATGTATCACACGATGGAAGAGGACATGGACGTGAATTGCGGCGTCATCGCCTCGGGCGAAAAGACCATCGCCGGCATGGGCCGCGAGATCTTCGAACTGATCGTCGAGACGGCTTCGGGCCGCAAGACCAAGAGCGAAGAGTTCGGCTACGGCGACAACGAGTTCGTGCCTTGGCATCTCGGAGCGACGCTCTAAGCCGGACATGCGCAATAGTCGCGAACCCCGGACGTGATCGCCAGGCGTCACAGTTTCAACGCTCCCGAAAAAGAATGAACATTCCATATTGACTGGATGATGGAATTAATATTCCATGCGGCATATTGGAGGAGATTGGCAGCGGAGTTCCGAGGGAGCAAGCTTTCCCGCCCAGCCATTCGAGCGGCCATTAAACATCGCTTGCGCCGACCGAGGTGATGCACTATCAAAATGCGGTAAATGTTTTTTATTGATAAAGTTCCGTTTGGGCCGCGCCATCCGAATGGAGCTTCCGTAACATTCACCGGGCGACTTAGGGAGGACTCCTAATGAAATTCGTGACCAGCATTCTCAATCGCCGCGCCTTCGTGGCACTCGCAGCCGCCTCGATGCTTGCCGGCGTGATGCACTCGGCCCCGGCATCCGCGGCCGACGCGACCATTCCGATCATCGTTAAGGACACCACGTCCTTCTACTGGCAGATCGTTCTGGCCGGCGCCCGCAAGGCCGGCAAGGATCTCGGCGTCAACGTGCCGGAGCTCGGCGCCCAGGCCGAGACCGACGTCAACGGCCAGATCTCGATCCTCGAAAATGCCGTCGCCGGTAACCCGGCCGCCGTCGTCATCGCGCCGACCGAAGCCAAGGCGCTCGGCAAGCCGATCGACGAGGCCGCCACCAAGGTCAAGATCATCGGCATCGACTCCGGTGCCGACTCCAAGGCCTTCACCTCGTTCCTGACCACCGACAACATCCAGGGCGGCCGCGTTGCCGCTGACGGCCTTGCCGCAGCCATCGGCGAAGCCAATGGCGGCAAGGTCGAGGGCGACGTCGCCCTGATCACCGCTCTTCCGGGCGCCGGCTCGCTCGAACAGCGCGCCCAGGGTTTTAAGGAACAGCTCGCTGCCAAATATCCGGGCCTCAAGCTGGTCGCCGACAAATACGCCGACGGCCAGGCCACCACCGGCCTCAACATCGCCACCGACCTGATCACCGCCAACCCCAACCTCAAGGGCATCTTCGCCTCCAACCTGATCATGGCGCAGGGCGTCGGTCAGGCGATCGCCGAGAACAGTCTTGCCGGCAAGGTCGGGCTGGTCGGTTTCGACAGCGACGAGAAGCTGATCAAATTCCTCAACGACGGCGTCATTTCGGCTCTCGTCGTTCAGGATCCGTACCGGATGGGCTATGACGGCATCAAAACGGCGCTCGCCGCCTCGAAGGGCGAGAAGGTCGAGGCCAATGTCGATACCGGCGCCAATTTGGTTACCAAGGCCAACATGAAGGATCCGAAGATCGACGCGCTGCTCAACCCGAAGCTCGACTGAGCATAGCCGCAAGTGAACTGTTTCCGGGGCCTTTTCGCCCCGGAAACATCCCACTCGTGCCAATCGCGAGGCCAATCTTTGGGGGCCAATCTGGGAGGATTGTCATGATGTCGACGGCGCAGGAACTCCATCCGGCCCCAACGCTTGAACCGGGCAGGACCATCCTCGAACTCCGCGGGCTGGAAAAGCGCTATCCCGGCACCCACGCGCTGAAGCCGGTCGACCTCGCCTTCAAGGCCGGCGAGATCCACGCCATCGTCGGCGAGAACGGCGCCGGCAAATCCACCCTGATCAAGCTTCTGACCGGCGTCATGCCGCGCACCTCCGGCGACGTCATCTGGGAGGGCAAGCCTGCCGCATTGGCAACGCCGCATGAGGCGATGGCGCTCGGCATCAATGCCGTGCATCAGGAAGTCGTCCTGTGCCGCCATCTCACCGTCGCCGCCAACATGTTCCTCGGCGAGGAGGATTCCCGCTTCGGCATCCTGCAGCAGCGGGCGATGGTCAGGCAGGCGCAGAAGATCATCGACGATCTCGGCTTCGACCTGCCGGCGCATGTCATGCTGGGTGACCTGACCATCGGCCAGCAGCAGCTGATCGCCGCCGCCCGCGCCACGGTGCGCGGCACCAAATTCCTGATCTTCGACGAGCCGACCGCCTATCTTACCCGCAAGGAGGCCGACCAGCTGTTCACGCTGATCCGCCGGCTGAAGGGCGAAGGCGTCACCATCATCTACATCAGCCATCGCATGGAAGAAGTGTTCGAGCTCGCCGACCGCGTCTCGGTGCTGCGCGACGGCACGCTGGTCGGCACCAGGAACATTGCCGAGACCAATGACGCCGAGCTGGTCAAGATGATGATCAACCGCTCGATCGAGCAGGTCTACCACAAGGAGCATTTCACCCCCGGCGCGACCATCGTCGAAACCAGGAACCTGTCCGGCAAGGGTTTCGAAAATGTCTCGATGTCCGTCCGCGCCGGCGAGATCGTCGGCCTCTATGGCCTGATTGGCGCCGGGCGCAGCGAGTTCGTCACCACGCTCTATGGCCGCCACCGCAAATCGGCCGGCCATATCCTCTGGGAGGGCAAGGAGGTCAAGGTCAATTCCGAACATGACGCGATCAGGCTCGGCATGGCGCTGGCCCCGGAAAGCCGCCGCGACCAGGGCCTCTGCCTCAACCTGCCGGTCGGACTCAACCTTAATCTGCCGATCTACAAGCGCATCTCGAGCAATCTGCTGATCTCGCGCGCGCAGGAAAAGGCGCAAGCCGATCGCCAGATCGCCGACCTGCGCATCAAGACGCCGACGCGCGGCGCCCTGGCCTCCAGCCTGTCCGGCGGCAACCAGCAGAAGATCGTCATCGGCAAATGGCTCGCCCATGGCGCCAAGCTATTCATCTTCGACGAGCCGACTGTCGGCGTCGACGTCGGCACCAAGGCCGAGATCTACCGCCTGTTCGGCGCGCTGTTGTCCAAGGGAGCCGGCATCATCCTGATCTCGTCCTACCTGCCCGAGGTCTATGAACTCGCGGACACGCTGCACGTGTTCCGGCGCGGCAAGCTGGTGGCCACGCACGGCTTTCGTACCGCTGACCACGAGGAGATCCTCACCCAGGCGCTGGCCGAGAAACAAGAAAAACCGGGAGGACGGATATGAGCACCGAGGCGATCGCTGCCGAAAGGCCGAAACGCAACTACAACGCCCTGTTCGGGCTGACACTGCTGGCGCTGCTGGTTCTTTTATGGATCATCCTGTCGGTGGCGACGCCGAGCTTCGCCTCCGCCAACAACATCTCCAACCTGTTGCGGCAAGGGTCGATGATCGCCATCCTGGCGGTCGGCCAGACCTTCGTCATCATCACCGGCGGAATCGACCTTTCCGTCGGCGCCGTGGTCGGCTTCGCCACCGTCATCGTCGCGATGCTGATCAACGCCGGCACACCGGTTTTCCTCGCCATCCTGATCACCTTGCTGGTCGGCGTCGCCATCGGCATGTTCCATGGGTTCGGCATCGTCAAGATGGGCCTGCCGCCCTTCATCATCACCCTGGCAACGCTGACCTCGCTGCGCGGCATCGGTCTGTTGATGACCAATGGCAACTCGATCTCGATCAACAACGACGCCTTCCAGACGTTCTCGCGCAGTTCCTTCGCCGGCGTCCCCAATCTGTTCTGGATGGTGATCCTGGTCGGCATCCCAGCCTACATCTTCCTACACCACAGCCGCTGGGGTCGCTATCTGTTCTCGGTCGGCTCCAACGCCGAGGCGTCGCGCCTGTCAGGCGTCAACGTCCAGCGCACCATCTACATGGCCTACACGCTGTCGGGCCTGTGTGCGGCCTTCGTCGGCGTGCTGCTTGCCTCGCGTATCGGCATCGGCAATCCGACGCAGGCCGAGGGCTGGGAATTGCAGGCGATCGCCTCCTCGGTGATCGGCGGCACCTCGCTGTTCGGCGCTGTCGGCTCAGTGCACGGGCCGCTGCTCGGCGCCTTCATCCTTGCCACCATCAACAACGGCGCCAATCTGCTCAACGTCAACGCCTTCTGGCAGCGCATTATCACCGGCGTGCTGATCATCGTCATCGTCTATTTCGACGGGCTGCGCCGCCGCGGCAAATAGACTGCCTCCCAACAACCGCCGGCCTCGCGACAGCAGGGCCGGCGGTGCCATGAACCGACTGGATTGAAGCATGAAAGCCGTCGTCTGCCGCTCGCCCGGCGAACTTGTCCTCGAAGATCGTCCGGCGCCTGGCGCGCCCCCCGCCGGCTGGGCGCTGGTCGCCGTCAGCCATGTCGGCATCTGCGGCACCGACTATCACATCTTCGAAGGCAAGCACCCGTTCCTCGCCTATCCCCGCATCATGGGCCACGAGGTTTCCGGCACCGTGATCGAGGTTGGCGAGGACGTCGATCTCGCCGTCGGCGAAGCGGTGATCGTCAATCCCTATCTCGCCTGCGGCAAATGCATCGCCTGCCGGCAAGGCAAGCCGAATTGCTGCGTCAGGATCGAGGTGCTCGGCGTCCACCGCGACGGCGCCATGTGCGAGCAGATCCTGGTGCCGGCGCAAAATCTTTATCCGGCAAACGGCCTGTCGCTGGCCGATGCCGCCGCCGTCGAATTCCTGGCGATCGGCGCCCATGCCGTGCGGCGCTCGCTCGCTGATCCAGGTGCGCGCACACTGGTCATCGGTGCAGGCCCGATCGGGCTCGGCACGGCGCTGTTCGCCCGCATCGCCGGGCTAGACCTGATGCTGCTCGACATGAGTGCGGAGAGGCTGGGTTTCGCCGAAAGCGAACTCGGCTTCGCGACCCTCGACGGCTCGCGGGGCGCTGCTGCCGACCTGGTGCGGGAAGCAACCGGCGGCGACGGCTTCGACGTGGTTTTCGATGCCACCGGCAACACCCGGTCGGTGCAGTCGGCCTTCGCCCATGTCGCGCACGGCGGGGCGCTGGTCCTGGTCAGCGTCGTCAAGGACGACATCGCCTTTTCCGATCCCGAATTCCACAAGCGCGAGATGATGCTGATCGGCAGCCGCAACGCCCTGCGTGCCGATTTCGACCATGTCGCCGCCTCGATCCGCAACGGCGCGCTGCCGCTGGCAAAGCTTGTGACGCACCGCACCACGCTTGGCGAGACGCCGCACGACCTCGCCCGCTGGGCGCATGAGAAGTCTGGCCTGATCAAGGCTGTCATTCAGGTCGGATGATGCCAGGGCTGCCGTATCTCAGAGCGCCGACAATTTGAGCTCGATCCGCTCGGCCGGGAAGCGCGACTCCGAAAACTGTATCGGCTGACCGTCGGGCGTGACGTTGACGGCGACCGTCACCAGCACGATGGCGCCGGGCTGCAGCTCGAGGTCCGCAAGGTCGACGGCATCGGCATGGCGCGCCGACAGCACGGTCGATTGCCTGAGATAGTCGTCGATGCCGAAACGTGCCAGCGATGCGGTGATCGAACCGGTTTCCGCCATGGCGGCATCGATGCCGGCAAAGCGCTTGGCATCGAACCAGCCGGCAGCGCGGGACACCGGCATTCCATCGGCTTCGCCGCGCGTTTCCAGGCGTATCACATCGGCGCCCGTCGCAAGGCCTAAGCCCTCTGCGACACGACGGTTGGCCGGCTCGACCGATGACGCGAGCAAGGTGATATGCCGCTCGGACGCCTGTCCTTGCAATCCCTCGGAAAAGCGGGTGCGAGCGCCGATCGGATAAGACATCCGCTTGCGCGACAGCACGAAAGTGCCGCGCCCCTGCTCCGCCCTGAGCACACCCTCCTGCACCAGCGCTGCGATAGCGCTGCGCACCGTGTGGCGGTTGACGCCATAGCGTCCGGCCAACGCGATCTCCGGCGGCAGCGCGGCATTCTCGGGAAAATCGCCGGCGGCGATCGAATGCAGGATTTGGTCGGCGATCTGCCGCCACAGCGCGACACCGCTGCGCCGCTCGATGCTGTTGGCTTGTCCGATCATCTCCCGCCCCAATTCCTTGCGCCGATCTTTTGGCCCGTGTCACGTGCCCGTCATGGACACGCGCTAGATAATGGATATAATTTGTATAGTTGTCTATATCAATAGACAAATGAACGCAGACGAGGAGCACCGCCATGCGAGGACGGGAAGCGAGAGAGCAGGCCGAGCGCAAGGCCGTGATGGCGACGCTGGCGCAATCGGCCGGCGACGACATCGTCCGCCTGTGGGACGAAACCGGCCTGCCTTGCGAAGCGGAACTTCTGCGTGGCCCCGAAACCGGCCTAGTTACGGTACGCGGCCGCATCGGCGGCGGTGGTGCCCCTTTCAATGTCGGCGAGGCGACGGTCACCCGTGCCACGGTGCGGCTTGCGTCCGGCCATGTCGGCCACTGCTACGCGCTCGGCCGCGACAAGCAGAAGGCAAGGCTGGCGGCAATCGCCGATGCGCTGTGGCAGGATCCTGCCCACCGCAATGAGGTCGAGATCGGGATCGTTGCGCCCTTGCAGGCGGCACTGGCCAAGGCGCGTGAACAGCGCCGCGCCGAGACGGCGGCGACCAAGGTCGATTTCTTCACCATGGTGCGCGGAGAAGACTGATGGATATCGCCACTCAATCCATTGAAGGCGGCTTCGCCGATCCGGTATTCAATGCCCAGACCGTATTCCGTGCCGTGATGGACGCGATGGCGCGGCCGGGCAGCGTCCAGCCCTTGCCGGCCCTTGCCCACCCACCGGCGCCGCTGTCGGCCACCGCCGGCGCCGTTGCGCTGGCGCTGTGCGACAACGACACGCCGCTCTGGCTCGACCCGGCTTTGCAGGCGTCGGCGGTGAAATCCTGGCTTGGCTTCCATACCGGCGCGCCGCTGGCCAACACCCCGGCCGACGCGCATTTCGCGCTGATCGCCACGCCGGCCGAGATGATGGCGCTCGACGGGTTTTCGCAAGGCACCCAGGATTATCCCGATCGTTCGACGACGCTGATCCTCGAGGTCGGCGATCTCGTCTCCGGCGCTCCGCTGCTGCTCGAAGGCCCGGGCATCGAGAAGACGGCGACGATCGCGCCGGCGCAAATGCCGCGCCATTTCGTCGAGCAATGGAAGCAGAACAACCAGCGTTTTCCGCGTGGCGTCGACATCATCCTCGCCACGTTCGACGCAATTGCCTGCCTGCCGCGCACGACGCGCATCAAGACGATGGAGGCATAGGATGTATGTCGCGGTAAAGGGTGGCGAAGCGGCCATTCGCAACGCCCACAAACTGCTCGCCGACCGCCGGCGCGGCGATCGTTCGGTGGCCGCACTTCGCCTCGACCAGATCGTCGAGCAGCTGGCGCTCGGCGTCGACCGGGTGATGAGCGAAGGCTCGCTCTACGACAGGGATTTGGCGGCACTCGCCATCGTCCAGGCGCGCGGCGATATGATCGAGGCGATCTTCCTGGTTCGCGCCTATCGCACGACGCTGCCGCGTTTCGGCTACACAAGGGCGATCGACACCAGCACGATGCTGGTCGAGCGGCGGGTGTCGGCCACCTACAAGGACCTGCCCGGCGGCCAGTTGCTCGGCCCGACTTTCGACTACACCCACCGGCTGCTCGATCCCGAACTTGCCGCCGGCGGCGATGTCGCCGAGCCGGAGCAACGTGCAGGCGAGGCGGAAGCCATGCCGCGCGTCTCGGCCATCCTCGCCCGCGAAGGCCTGATCGAGCCCGACGGCGACATGCCTGGGGATCATACCCCCGGCGACATCACCCGCGAGCCGCTCGAATTCCCGATGGCGCGCGACATCCGCCTGCAGGCGCTGTCGCGCGGCGACGAGGGGTTTCTGCTGGCGCTCGGCTATTCCACCCAACGCGGCTATGCGCGCAACCATCCCTTCGTCGGCGAAGTTCGCATCGGCGAGGTCGAACTGGAACTGGACGTGCCGGAACTGCCCTTTGCCCTGCCGCTCGGCAGCATCCGCGTCACCGAGTGCCAGATGGTCAACCAGTTCAAGGGCTCGGCAAAGGCGCCGCCGCAATTCACCCGCGGCTATGGCCTCGTCTTCGGCCAGAGCGAGCGCAAGGCCATGGCCATGGCGCTATGCGACCGCGCGCTGCGCGCCTCGGAGTTGGGTGAGGATGTCATCGCCGCAGCGCAGGATGAGGAGTTCGTCATCTCGCATTCCGACAATGTCCAGGCGACCGGCTTCGTCGAGCATCTGAAGCTGCCGCATTATGTCGACTTCCAGGCCGAACTCGACCTCGTGCGCCGCATGCGCGCCGAGCATGATGCCCGCGAAAATGCCGGCAAGGGCGAAGAGAAGAGGCAGGTAGCGGAATGAGTGCACAACCAGCGGACATCGCCACCTACAACTTCGCCTATCTTGACGAACAGACCAAGCGGATGATCCGCCGCGCCATCCTCAAGGGCATCGCCATTCCTGGCTATCAGGTGCCGTTCGCCTCGCGCGAAATGCCGATGCCCTATGGTTGGGGCACCGGCGGCGTCCAGGTCACCGCTTCGATCATTGGCCCGGACGATGTGCTCAAGGTCATCGACCAGGGCGCCGACGACACCACCAATGCCGTCTCGATCCGCGCCTTCTTCAAGAAGGTCGCCAATGTCGCGGTCACCACCGAGACGGCCAAGGCGACCATCATCCAGACCCGCCACCGCATCCCTGAATATCCGCTGAGTGCCGGCCAGGTGCTGGTCTACCAGGTGCCCATCCCCGAGCCGCTGCGCTTCCTCGAGCCGCGGGAAACGGAGACGCGCAAGATGCATGCGCTGGAGGAATACGGCCTTATGCATGTGAAGCTCTACGAGGACATCGCCAGGCACGGCCGCATCGCCACCACTTACGCCTATCCGGTCAGGGTGGAGGGCCGTTATGTGATGGACCCGTCGCCGACGCCGAAATTCGACAATCCCAAGATGCACCGTTCGCCGGCTTTGCAATTGTTCGGCGCCGGCCGCGAAAAGCGCATCTACGCGCTGCCGCCCTTCACCGATGTGGTCAGCCTCGATTTCGAGGACCATCCGTTCGAGGTGCAGACCTTCGACCAGCCCTGCGCGCTGTGCGCGGCCGAGAACGTCTATCTCGACGAGGTCATCCTCGACGACCATGGCGGCCACATGTTCGTCTGCTCCGATACCGATCATTGCGAGAAGCGGCGCGCGGAAGGCCACTGCGGCCATCTCGCGCCCGAGACCCATCTTGCCCCAGGAAAAACGGAGCCGGCGCAATGACAGACGAACCGCTGCTGCGCGTTTCGGCGCTGTCCAAATTCTACGGCTCGCGCGTCGGCTGCGAGAACGTCACTTTTGACCTCTGGCCGGGCGAAGTGCTGGCGGTGGTCGGCGAATCCGGTTCCGGCAAGACGACTTTGCTCAACTGCCTGTCAACTCGACTGCTGCCCAGCTCCGGCACCGCCAGCTACCGGATGCGCGACGGCCAGTTTCGCGAACTCTACCGCATGAGCGAGGCCGAGCGCCGCTTCCTGATGCGCACCGATTGGGGTTTTGTCCATCAGAACCCGGCCGACGGGCTGCGCATGACGGTGTCGGCCGGCGCCAATGTCGGCGAGCGGCTGATGGCGGTCGGCGACCGTCACTATGGCAGAATCCGCGCAACGGCGGTCGACTGGTTGTCTCGTGTCGAGATCGACGAAGACCGCATCGACGACGAGCCGCGCGCCTTTTCCGGAGGCATGCGCCAGCGCCTGCAGATCGCCCGCAACCTCGTCACCGGGCCGCGGCTGGTGTTCATGGACGAGCCAACCGGCGGCCTCGACGTCTCGGTGCAGGCGCGCCTGCTCGATCTGTTGCGCGGCCTGGTCACCGATCTCGGCCTGGCCGCCATCGTCGTCACCCACGATCTCGCCGTGGCGCGGCTGTTGTCGCAGCGCATGATGGTGATGAAGGACGGCTGCGTCGTCGAAAGCGGCCTCACCGACCGCGTCCTCGACGATCCGCGCGCGCCTTATACCCAGTTGCTTGTCTCCTCGATTCTGCAGGTGTGACCATGGAACGCATTTGCCTGGCACCTGCCCCCACCCCGCTGCTTCGCAGCGACCCTCCCCACAAGGGGGAGGGTAAAACGCCGGCGCCCTACCTCCCCCTTGTGGGGAGGTCGGACCGAAGGTCCGGGTGGGGGTACTCCGGCCCGCAGACGAATGACGATTGGAGAACCCTCTGATGGCAACCCCGCTCGTTGTCTCCGATGTCGCGAAGAGCTTCACCATGCATCTGCGCGACGGCATCAAACTGCCGGTGGTCGCCGGTGTCTCGTTCGCGATCAGGGCCGGCGAATGCGCCGTGCTCGGCGGCCCGTCCGGCGCCGGCAAGAGCTCGATCCTGAAAATGCTCTACGGAAATTATGCCGCCGATGAAGGCCAGATCATCGTCCAGCACGAGGGCGGGCTCATCGATCTCGCCTCGGCCAGCCCGCGCACCGTGCTTGCCGTGCGCCGGCTTACCATCGGCTATGTCAGCCAGTTCCTGCGCACCGTGCCGCGTGTCTCTGCGCTCGACGTCGTGGCCGAACCGCTGGTCGAGCGCGGCGAGGAGCGCGAGGTCGCGCACGGCAAAGCACGCGCCTTGCTGGCGCAGCTCAACCTGCCGGAGAAGCTCTGGGCGCTGCCGCCGGCGACGTTCTCCGGCGGTGAACAGCAGCGCGTCAACATCGCGCGCGGCTTCATCACCGAGCACCCGATCCTGCTGCTCGACGAGCCGACCGCTTCGCTCGACGCCAGGAACCGCGATGTGGTGATTTCCCTGATCGCCGCCAAGAAGGCAGCGGGCGTCGCTTTGCTCGGCATCTTCCACGATCACGACGTGCGTGAGGCGGTCGCCGACCGCGTCATCGACGTGACCGCCTTCGCCGCCGGGAAAATCGCCGCATGACCAGGAAACTGTCGGAGGCGCCGCTGATCCACGAGACGGCGGAAGTCGAGAACTCGACGCTTGGCCGCTGGACCGAGATCGCCGAGCGCTGCCGGGTTTCCGAAAGCACGCTCGGCGACTATTCCTATATGATGCAGGACTGCGGCGTCTGGTGCGCAACGATCGGCAAATTCGCCAACATCGCCGCAAGCGTGCGCATCAACGCTACCAACCATCCGACCTGGCGGCCGACGCTGCACCATTTCACCTATCGCGCCTCGGACTACTGGGACGACGCCGAGCACGAGAGCGAATTCTTTGCCCAGCGCCGCGCCAAACGCGTCTCTATCGGCCACGACACCTGGCTTGGCCACGGCTCGACCATCCTGCCCGGCGTCACCGTCGGCGATGGTGCAGCAGTCGGCGCCGGCGCCGTCGTGTCCAGGGATGTCGCCCCATACACCATCGTCGGTGGCGTGCCGGCAAAACCAATCCGCGAACGCTTCGACCGCCGCACGGCTGAGCGCTATCAAGCGCTGGCCTGGTGGGATTGGGATCACGCCCGGCTACGCGCCGCGCTCGACGATTTCCGCGAGCTGGAGGCCAATCAGTTTTTGGAGAAGCATGGGGGTTGACGCCCTGAATAAGTCAGCCGCTCAGGCAAATGTCCAAAATAATAGAAAGAAATCCTAACGTAATAAGAATAGCAACACAAGTCTGATTTAACCTGATAAGTCCTATAAATTTTTTGTCATAACCAATATCTATAAGCGATTTGGTTTTTTCCTCAACTTTATTTGCAAAATTTATCGTAACTAGCACGATTAAAAAAATGAGAATCATTAGAATAATGGCCGCGTCACGCCCATTTCCATAATTGTACAAGTATCCAGATATTGGATGGTTCAAGCTACCAACCCGATATATGGACGTCAAAACCAGGGCCACTGTGAAACTCATCGCAGCGACTACCCCTGCAGCATACAGTCGCAACCACTGGCGCCAACGTAGCAATTAGGAAGCCTCTCTTTGATACGAGTTTGAATCTTTATTTCAATCTTGATGATGTGGAAACCCCGGCAGCATCACTTGGCGAATCATGCGTTTGATATTCTACTTCTTGGCACGGTTTTCATGTCCCTGACACATCGTCGGGGCAGGACGCGGCCTTCGTTTGGAGATCGCAATGCCTGTTTCAGTCAGACCTTCGCTCGCCGGATTCTTTGCCGGCTCGAACCCGACCCCTCCGGTGCATCTCGGCAGGCGCTACGACACCTCTGGTAATTTTCTCAACGAGCCCGGCAACACGGTCGTCTGCCATCTCGTCAACGGCTCGGCTTCGGAAGCGGTGATCATCGACGTGCGTGAGCGCATGCGCGCCATGCCTGATGCCGACGGGCTGGCCTTCACGCCCGTCTCCAGCCTGCACATGACGCTGTTCCAGGGCATCATCGAATACCGCCGCCGGCTTCCCTATTGGCCGGAGGATGTGCCGCTCGACACCAGCATCGACGACATGACCCGCCTCTATCAGGAACGCCTGAACGGCTTCGAAGGCTGCGGCGCCTTCAAAATCAAGGTCGTCGATGTCGTACCGACGGGCTTGACCGTTGCCGGCGCAACCGATGAGGACGTGCGTATCCTGCGCGCATGGCGCGATGCCTTGTCGGCGCCTTTCGGATACCGGCGTCCGACCACGACACTTACGTCTTCCACATCACGTTCGCCTACCAGATCCGGCGTCTGGCGGACGAAAGGGCGTCCGAGTGGCAAGATCTGTTCGACGATTGCCTCTCGCTGTTTGCCCGCCAGGCTCCGGTGATCGAGCTGCGGCCACCTGCCTTTTGCCGCTTCAGGGACATGGAGCATTTCGAGGAGTTGCTGATCCTCGGCTGATCCCATCCAAGCCGCCCGGACGGCAGCGGTTTGGGTCAACTCGCCTTCGCGCCAAACGCGCCTGTGGGCAGTAACAAAACTGACATCAATCCGACACCGCAGGTTCATGCCGTTGCGCTAGCGAGGGTTAACAGACCTTCAACCGCGACTGGACTGGAACTTACCCCATGTCAGCAACGCCAGAAATGTCAGCAACGCTCGAAATTCGCGGCGTCACCCGCCGGTTCGGCAAGAACACCGCTGTCAGCAATGTCGACATCTCGATTCCGCACGGTCAGATGGTCGGCATCATTGGCCGCTCCGGCGCCGGCAAATCGACGCTGCTGCGCATGATCAACCGCCTCATCGATCCCAGCCAGGGATCCATCCTGTTCAACGGCGTCGAGGTCTCCGGGTTGCGCGGCTCGCCGCTCCGGCGATGGCAGCGCGACTGCGCCATGATCTTCCAGCAGTTCAATCTCGTGCCGCGCCTCGATGTGCTGACCAATGTGCTGCTCGGCCGGCTCAACCACCGCTCGACGCTGTCCAACCTATTTGGCATGTTCTCCCGCGGTGAATGCGCCGAGGCGGTTGCAGCCCTCGAGCGCCTCGACATCGCCCGCACCGCCCTGCAGCCGGCCGGCACGCTTTCCGGCGGCCAGCAGCAGCGCGTTGCGATTGCGCGCGCCATGATGCAGCAGCCGAAGGTGTTGCTGGCGGATGAGCCGATTGCCTCGCTCGATCCGCTCAACGCCAAGGTGGTGATGGATTCGCTGCAGGACATCAATTTGCGCGAGGGCATCACCGTCATCACAAATCTGCATACGCTGGATACGGCCCGCACCTACTGCAACCGCATCATCGGCATGGCCGCCGGCAAGGTCGTCTTCGACGGCTCGCCCGAAGCCCTCAACCGCGAGGCCGTGCGCATGGTCTACGGCACCGACAGCAATGGCGGCGAAATCTCCGAGGCCATCACCTCCACCAGTGTCGCCATCAAACAGAAAATCGCTGCATCCGCCGGACCGCTCGAGCCCGCATTCCCGGGATATTGAGAACGGCCTGATCGCCCGCCCGCGTCAAAGCACCTGTCAAAAAATTCGAACGCTACCGGCGCGAGGCCGGAACCAACAGGAGAGAGATAATGTTCAGGAAGATGGTTTTTGGCGCCGTTTCATTGCTCGCCATCGCGGCAAGCGCCGCTCACGCCCAGGATATCAAGGAATTCCGCATCGGCATCCTTGGCGGTGAAAACGAAGCGGACCGGCTGCGCAACTTTCAGTGCCTCGCCGATCACATGAAGTCCGAATTCGGCTTCGAGAAGGTCTCGCTGTTCCCGGCCGCCGACTATGACGGCGTTATCCAGGGCCTGCTCGGCGGCACGCTCGATTTCGCAGAGCTTGGCGCGTCGGGCTATGCCAGCGTCTACCTCAAGGATCCGAACGCCGTGACTCCGATCCTCACCACCGAGCAGACCGACGGCGCGACCGGCTATTATTCGATCGGCCTTGCGCTGAAGTCGTCCGGCATCACCGACATCAAGTCGGCCAAGGGCAAGAAGCTCGGCTATGCCGACCCGGATTCGACCTCCGGCTACCTGATCCCGCTGACCCAGATCCCGAAAGACACCGGCGCTTCGAACGAAACCTTCTTCGCCTCGACACAGTTCAATGGCGGCCACGAGAACAACCTCCTCGCGGTTCGCGACGGCAAGGTCGATGTTGCGGTTGACGATTCCTCTGGCATCGGCGACTTCAAGAACGGCTACACCTCCGGCACCTTCCACAAGGAAGTCGCCAAGGGCGCCGTGGACCCCAACGATTTCGTTGAAGTCTGGCGCTCCGGCTTGATCCCGAACGGCCCGCTGGTCGTGCGCACCGCACTCGGCGGCGACATGAGCGCCAAGCTCGCCAACTTCTTCACCAGCCTGCCGGCCAAGGACAAGCCTTGCTTCGAGGCCGTCGAAGGCGGCGATTTCACCGGCTATGTTCCGGTGAAGCCGGACTTCTACAGCGTCATCGTCGAAGCCCGCAAAGCCGCGATCGGCGGCTGACGACAATTGCGGAAAGGGCGGCGTCCATTAGAGCGACGTGCGTCCACTTGGACGCACAAAGTACGCTCTAACACTTAGATGCCGCATCGTGCTTTCCGAAAGTCGACTTTCGGGCCGATGCGGTCGCCGCCCTTTTTGCGTGTCCGCTCGTGACCCCGTATGACCTTCGCCGCTACAATTCGTTCAGACGCGGTCCGGCAGGCAGCAGACGCCTGGCGACGCCAGACGTCCTTGCGCCGGTTCTACACGGCGCTCGGCATCGGCTCACTGCTTGTCGCCATGTGCACAGCCATGTGGTTCGCCGACGAGGCCAATGCCGGACATTTCTTCGATCGGCTGCCGCACATACTGGATTTCCTTGGTTGGCTTGTTCCCAAGGACTGGAACGACGTCTGGCGGGCGCTGTTCGACATCGCATCGCCGCACGACAAGGGCAGCCAAGAGTTCAACTTCCCGCTTGGCCGCGTCTATCTCTGGGGCGGCTTTTATCTACCCGAATATTTCGAGCTGATGCTCACCACGCTTAACGTGGCGCTGGTTTCCACTTTCATCGGCTTTGTCTTTGCGGTGCCCTTTTCCTTCATCGCCGCGCGCAACTTGACGCCCAGTCCGGTGCTCAGGCTCGTCGTCAAGCGCTTCATGGAACTGCTTCGCGCCTTCCCCGAGATCGTCATTGCCGGCCTGTTCGCAGCCATCCTCTCGACCGGCCCGGTCGCAGCCATCATCGCCATCGGCCTGCATTCCATCGGCGCCCTCGGCAAGCTCTTCTACGAGATCAACGAAAACATCGACATGCGTGCCGAAGAAGGCCTGCGCGCGGTCGGCGCCAACTGGTTCGAGCGCGTGCGCTTTGCCGGCCTGCCGCAAGTGCTGCCCAATTTCATGTCCTACACGCTGCTCAGGATCGAGATCAATGTGCGTATCTCGACCATTATCGGCGCGGTCGGCGGTGGCGGCATCGGCGAGGAACTGAAGCTCTCCATCTCGCGCGGCTTCGGCGCCAAGACGCTGGCATTGGTGCTGCTGCTGTTCACGACGATCTTCCTCGTCGACCAGTTTTCCGCCTGGCTACGCCGCAAGCTCGTCGGCGAGCAGGCATTCATGATGGGTGCCTGACCATGATCCCAAAAAGTGGATTCCGGTTTTTGGAAAAGATCATGGCAAATCAACAAGAAGACTGCCCATGGCCGCAATGACCGCCGATGAGATGCGGTCGATCGAGGAGCGCTTTCCCCAAGTGTTCCGGCGGCCCTTGTACAAACGCTTTGGCCCGCTCGTGCTGTTCGCCGGCATCCTGCTCTACCTCGTCTATGCCTTGTGGTTCTTCAGCCTGCCGCAAGTGCTGAGGGAATCGCACTGGGAGCGCCTGCCGCTCTTCCTGACGCAATGGATCAGCTACGATCTGCAGCCGGAATTCCGTCTCGACCAGCCTCAGATCACACCCAGATACCCGCGTTTTTCGGCGCTCGGCGAAGACCCGCATCCCGATTGGGTCATCACCAACGCCAACGGCTCCTACTCCATCCTGATCGACGGCCGGGCCAAATCGGTCACCTTCGACAAGACCGAGGCGACGCTGGTCGCCAATGGCCAGACGGTGCCGATGTCCTTGGCCAGCGGCAAACCGGTAACATCCGGCCCGGTGCCGGAGTGGATCACCGCGCATGACGATGAGATCGTCGCCAGGATGGGCTTTGCCGGCGAGGTCCGTATAACCGTCGATCGCGTCAAGGTCCGCAAGCGCTTCCTCGGCTGGGCGAATTTCGTCTTCGACACACGCTCGCCCTTCTTCGGCAAGTCGCCCGGCGAGGTGGTCTCGTTGCTGATGTCCGGACCCCAGCTCAAGCCGGGCACATCAAACATTGCACTGGCCGCCGACAATATCTGGAACAACGCCCAATGGCAGCATGGCGACGTCTGGACGAAGCTGTTCCAGACCATCGTCATGGCGTTTCTCGGCACCTTGCTCGGCGGCATCGTTGCCTTCCCGCTCGCCTTCTTCGCCGCCCGCAACATCACCCCGAGCGGCCTGCTTAGCCAGGTGCTAAAGCGGTTCTTCGATTTCATGCGTTCGGTCGACATGCTGATCTGGGCGCTGTTCTTCACCCGCGCCTTCGGCCCGGGCCCGCTTGCCGGCAGCGCCGCGATTTTCTTCACCGAGATCGGCACGCTCGGCAAAGTCTATTCGGAAGGCCTCGAGAACATCGACGACAAGCCACGCGAGGGCATCCAGTCGACCGGCGCCAACGGCTTGCTGGTGCAGCGCTATGGCGTGCTGCCGGAAGTGATCCCGGTCTTCATCAGCCAGACACTCTATCAGTGGGAATCCAACACCAGGGGCGCGACGATCATCGGCGCCGTCGGTGCCGGTGGCATCGGCCTGAAGCTCTGGGAGGCGATGCGCACCAATTCCAACTGGGCCAATGTCTTCTACATGGTGCTCTTGGTCCTGCTCGTCGTTTTCATCTTCGACAACATTTCCAATTTCCTGCGCCGCCGCTTGAGCAGGACGATCCACGACTACAACCGGATCCAGGCCGGCCAGGGCTGACGGGGGGCGTTGCGCAGGCGTGCGGTTAGGGCGCCTTCCTCCATCCATTCCTGATATGCCTGTAGCCGTCGCGGTAAACAGCTTCCGGGCCTTCGGAAAAGTCGCGCCACACCTTGGTGGCCGCGGCCAGATCCTTCAGCGAACGCCCGAACGCCTCGATCGTCAGCCAATCGTCGTAGCCGCTCTTGCGAATGGCGGAGAAAGTCTCCTTCCAGGGGACGTGGCCGCGGCCCGGCACGCCGCGATCGTTCTCCGAAATATGGATATGGACGATGTTCTTGCGGTTGCGCATATAGGCGCCGATCGGGTCGGCCTCTTCGATGTTGGCGTGGAAGGTGTCGTACATCGCCTTGATGTGCGGCCGGTCGATCGCGTCGATATGCGCCGACAAATCGTCCATCGTGTTGAGCAGATAGCATTCGAAGCGGTTGAGCGCCTCCAGCCCGATGGTGATGCTCTTGTTGCCGGCATAGTCGCCAATGGCGCGTTGCGAAGCGATCGAACGTTTTTTCTCGGCCGCCGTCGGCCCGCTGCCGGAGAAGGCTCCGAGTGTCGAATGCAGCGGGCCGCTCAACGTGTTCGCGCCAAGCGCCTGAGCGCAGTCGATCGCCGATTTCATGTAGTCGATCCCGGCCTTGCGCGTCGAGGCGTCGGCCGAGATCAGGTTCATCGCCGGATCGCCCATCGCCGAGACGGCGGTACGTTGCAGCCCGATGCGGTCGAGCAACTCACCGAGCTTCTTGTAGTCGTCCGGCGTGCCGGAGAAGACCGGTATCTCGACGCCGTCGAAGCCGGTCGCCTTGATATCCCTCAACAACGGCTCGTGTTTTTTCGTGACACTGGTCGTCCACAACAACATGCACATGCCGATTTTCATCGACGCCCCTCCCCTTTGACGGCCGGGCTTGCTCCTCCGGCGACTTCGCCACAAGCCCCCTCATCCGGCCACTTCGCGGCCACCTTCTCCCCGCTGGGGACAAGATGCAGACGCCAACGCAGGCGATCTCCTCTCCCCTCGGGGAGAGATCGGAATGCCCCGAATTGCCCTTGCAATTCGGCTGGCAATCCGGGTGAGGGGGACTTCCCGTTAACCGGACGCAGTGATTAAAGTTTCGTCCATACTCCATTCTTCTTCGCCGATTTCACGCAGGCCTCGATGAAGGCCATGCCTTCGACGCCGTCTTGCACAGTTGGGAAAACGACATCCTTAGCCGGCTTGCCGCCCTTCCGGCGCGCCGCACGAATGGCCCGCGCGGCTTCCTGGTAGATGTTGGCGAAACCTTCGAGATAGCCTTCCGGATGGCCTGGTGGAACGCGGCTGACGCGCCCGGCAACGGGCAACGCTCCCGCGCCGTTTCGGGTGATCAACTGCTTCGGCTGGCCGAACGGCGTGTACCAGAGATAGTTCGGATCGGCCTGCACCCATTCGAGCCCGCCCTTCGAGCCGTAGATGCGCAATTTCAGGCCGTTCTCGTGGCCGGGCGCCACCTGGCTTGCCCAGATCATGCCCTTGGCGGGGTGCGACCCGCCGACCGGCTTGAAGCGCAGCAGCACATTGATGTTGTCGTCGAGCAGCCGCCCCGGTACGAACGCATCGAGATCGGCCGACAACGAATCGAGCTCCAGCCCGGAGACGAAACGGGCGAGGTTGTAGGCGTGCGTGCCGATATCGCCCAGCGCACCGCCGGCACCGGCCTGCTTGGGGTCTGAGCGCCACGCAGCCTGCTTCTGGCCGGTGGCGGCCAGATCTTCGGTCAGCCAGTCCTGCGGATATTCCGACTGCACGATGCGGACATCGCCGAGCTGTCCTTTGGCCACCATCTCGCGTGCCTGCCGCACCATCGGATAGGCGGTGTAGTTGTGCGTCAGCACAAAAACTTTGCCGGTCTTCTCGACCAGCGCGGCCAACCTCTTCGCCTCGGCCAGCGACGTCGCCAGCGGCTTGTCGCAGATGACATGGATGCCGGCCTCGAGAAAAGCCTTGGCTGCCGGCACGTGCACATTGTTCGGCGTGACGATGGCCACCGCCTCGATGCCGTCCGGCCGCTCGGCCTCGGCCTTGGCCATCTCGGCATAGGAGCCGTAGCTGCGCGCCGGATCGAGCCCAAGCTCGGCCGCCGAGGCCTTGGCGCGCTCCGGATTCGACGACAAGGCGCCGGCAACCAGCACGAACTCGTTATCAATGCGCGCCGCGATGCGATGCACCGCGCCGATAAAGGCGCCTTGTCCGCCGCCAACCATGCCGTAACGGATCGGACCGCCTCCCGTTTCCGTCTTCGATGCGCCAACCATGATTTTCTCCCTCGTCACTGAAATACCCCTCCGCTTGAGGGGAAGGTGGCCCGCAGGGCCGGGTGGGGTTGGTTCATGCCGAGCTCTACGCCCAGCGACCCCACCCCGATCCGCTGCGTGGATCGACCCTCCCCTCGAGGGGGAGGG
This sequence comes from Mesorhizobium sp. M0598, assembly GCF_040320865.1. Classification (NCBI taxonomy): domain Bacteria; kingdom Pseudomonadati; phylum Pseudomonadota; class Alphaproteobacteria; order Hyphomicrobiales; family Phyllobacteriaceae; genus Mesorhizobium; species Mesorhizobium sp. M0598. The sequence goes on from NZ_JAMYQL010000003.1 coordinate 360,556, forward strand.
ATATCTGTGCTAGATCCCCATCATGCCGCGCAGCACCTTTTTATCGGTCGTGCCGCCGGCGAAGTCGTCGAATGCTTTTTCCGTCACCCTGATGATGTGGTGCTGGATGAAGGGAGCGCCTTCGGCAGCACCATCCTCCGGGTGCTTGAGGCAGCATTCCCATTCCAGCACCGCCCATGAATCGTAATTGTATTGGGTGAGCTTGGAGAAGATGCCGCCGAAATCCACCTGCCCGTCACCGAGCGAGCGGAAACGCCCGGCACGGTTGGTCCAGCTCTGGTAACCGGAATAGACACCTTGCCGCCCGGTCGGATTGAACTCGGCATCCTTGACGTGGAACGCCTTGATCCGCTCGTGGTAGATGTCGATGAATTCGAGATAATCGAGCTGCTGCAGCAGGAAGTGCGACGGGTCGTAGTTGATGTTGCAGCGCTTATGGCCGCCGACCGCATCGAGGAACATCTCGAATGTCGCGCCGTCGAACACGTCCTCGCCCGGATGGATTTCGTAGCCGACATCGACGCCGTTCTCGTCATAGACGTCGAGGATCGGCTTCCAGCGCTTGCCCAGCTCAGCAAATGCTTCCTCGATCAGTCCCGCCGGCCGCTGCGGCCATGGGTAGAGGTATGGGAAGGCCAACGCGCCGCAAAACGACACCGACGCCTTGAGCCCGAGATTCTTCGACGCCTTGGCGGCGAACTTCATCTGTTCGACCGCCCATTGCTGCCTGGCTTTTGGATTGTTGTGCACCGCAGCCGGCGCAAAGCCGTCGAACTGCGCGTCATAGGCGGGATGCACTGCCACCAGTTGCCCCTGCAGATGCGTCGACAGTTCGGTGATTTCGACGCCGGCATCGGCGCAGATGCCCTTCACCTCGTCGCAATAGGCCTTGGAGGAGGCTGCCTTCTCGAGATCGAACAGTCGGGCGTCCCATGTCGGGATCTGCACGCCCTTGTAGCCCAGACCAGCCGCCCATTTGGTGATCGAGGCCAGCGAATTGAACGGCGCGGCGTCGCCCGCAAACTGCGCCAAGAACAGACCAGGCCCCTTCATCGTCGTCGGCATCGGCATCTCCCTATGTTTCACGACCAAGCATAGCGCCGATTGAAAACAGGGCCAGCGTCTTTGGTCTCTTTGCACAGCGCGCTCAGCGCTGCTATTCTGGTATTACCAAATGCCGAAATCTGGTCAAGCCATTTGACACGCTGCCGCGGTCCTGCAACCATGCCGAGTTGAGCCACATGTTTAAGTATAATCAATAGCATAGACAGGAGCCAACGCTTGATGGCAGCACTTCTTGCCGTCCAGATGAAATTGCTGTAGACCTCCCATCAAGCCCAATTGGTCGAACCAGTTTGCGAAAAAATGCTGGGACGCCTTGGGGAGGAATCATGCGGCGGCTTCGGCAGAGTGCGCCGCAGGCAAACTGGTACAGGCGATTCTGGGAAGGATAGACCATGCATCTTTCGACGCACAATTGGATGCGGGCGGAGCCGCTGGAAACGACGCTCAAGCGCATCAAGAAATTCGGCTACGAGTCGATCGAGATCTCCGGCGAACCCGAACAGTACAAGCCCAAGGAGACGCGCGCACTGTTGAACGAGTACGGCATTCGCTGCTGGGGAGCGGTGACGCTGATGCTGGGCGAGCGCAATCTCGCCGCCAAGGACCAGGGCCAGCGCGAGCGCTCGGTGCAGTATGTCAAGGACGTGCTGACCATGGTCAGCGAACTTGATGGCGAGATCATCACGCTGGTTCCGGCCACCGTCGGCAAGGTGGTGCCGGACGGCACCGAGGAAGAGGAGTGGAAATGGGTGGTCGACGCCACCCGGGAATGCTTCACCCACGCCAAGAAGGTCGGCGTCAAGATCGCGGTCGAGCCGCTCAACCGCTTCGAGACCTATCTGTTCAACCGCGGCGCCCAGGCACTGGCGCTGGCCGATGCGGTCAGTCCCGAATGCGGCGTCTGCCTCGACGCCTACCACATCCACATGGAAGAATTTAACGTCTACGACGCCATCCGGCAGGTCGGCAAGCGCCTGTACGACTTCCATGTCGCCGACAACAACCGCTTCGCCGCCGGCCTCGGGCAGATCGACTGGCCGAAGATCGTCGGCACGCTGAAGGAGATCGGCTATGACGGCGCGCTGACCAATGAATTCGTCGCCCCCGTCGACCGCACGCCGGCTGCCCCCTATCCCGACATGGTCGAACGCAACCCCGTCGACATCTCGCCGGAGCAGCTGAAATTCATTCAGGACCACGGCTCCAGCGTGCTCACGGAGAAATTCTACACCGACCAGATGCGCATCAACGCGGAAACGCTGCTGCCGCTGATCAAGTAGCCGAGCCGTTTGGAAAGCCCTTCCGCCTCACCGCGGCCGGGCCGAGGATGAACATGCGTATCAAGACGGTCCAAGCCTGGTGGGTCCGCATACCGATCGAAGCCGCGAAGCAGCACCGCAGCGACTTCGGTCAGGTGGCGACGTTCGACGCCGCCATCCTGCGCATCGAAACCGACGACGGGCTGGTCGGCTGGGGCGAGGGCAAGAATGCCGCCGGCAGCGCCGGCAGCTACGGCGCCCTTGTCCATTTGCTGAACTACGAGGTCGGCCCGCAGCTGGTCGGCCGCGACCCGGCTGACATCGGCGTCATATGGGAGATGCTCTATAATGGCACGCGCCACGACAGCGCCGCTCGCGCCGGCCACGCCATGCCGCAATTGGCGCGACGCGGCATGAGCATCGCCGCTATCAGCGCCGTCGACATCGCATTGTGGGACATTCTTGGCAAATCGCTCGGCGTTCCGGTCTGGCGGCTGCTCGGCGGCCGCAAGCTGGACCGCATGCCGGCCTATGCTTCCGGCGGCTGGGCTACTGCGGAAGCCATCGGCGACCAGCTGCAGTCCTACATCACCAAGGGCGGTTTCAAGGCGCTGAAGATGCGCGTCGGCGCCATGGACGGCGCCCCACATATCTCGGCCGCTCGCGTCCGTGCCGCCAGACAGGCGCTCGGTCCCGATATCGACCTGATGGTCGACGCGCACGGCACCTACACGGTGGCCGAAGCCAAGCGCTTTATCCATCTCGCCGGCGACCTCGATCTCGCCTGGTTCGAGGAGCCGGTGATCGCCGACGACAAGCCCGGCATGGCCGAGGTGCGCGCCTGCGGTTCGATCCCGATCGCCACCGGCGAAAGTGAGGCGACGCGCTATGCCTTCCGCGACCTCGCCGTGCTCAAATCCGCCGATATATTCCAGCCGGATCCGGCCTTTTGCGGTGGCATCAGCGAGGCGATGAAGATCGGCACCATCGCCAGCGCCTTCAATCTGCGCTTTGCGCCGCATCTTTGGGCCGGCGCGCCCTGCTTCTTTGCCGGGTTGCATGTCTGCGCTGCTTCACCGGCGAGCTTCACCGTCGAATATTCGCTCGGCGCCAACCCGATGATCCACGATCTGATCGAAGAGACTGTCGAAGCAAAGGACGGTATGGTAGCGATCCCTGATAGACCCGGGCTGGGATTCACCATTTCGGAGCGGTTCCTGGAGGCGCACGCGCAACACGGCTGACATGAAAGAAAAGAACCTTCTCGCGGAACTCGCCGCCTATCTGTTCTCCCATTCGGACAAGGAGACGGGCCGCACGCCGTCGGAGCGCGAACTGGCAGAGCATTTCAGCGTCAGCCGCGGCCAGATCCGCGAGGCGCTGGCCATTCTCGAGGCCATGCGCATCGTCGAGCGACGGGCGAAATCCGGCATCTACATCGATACGAAGCAGGCGAGCGTCGAGGCGATGGCGCTGTTCGCCCGCGCCGGCCTGCCGCTCGATCCCGTCCAGATCTACGAGACGGTCGAGTTGCGCAAGATCCACGAGATCAAGGCCGCCGAACTTGCCTGTTCACGCGCCACCGAGGAGAATTTCGAGCGGCTGCGCGAGATCCTGAAGGCCTCCGAGGATCGCATCGCCGCCGGTGAAGGGCTTGCCCGGGAAGACCGCGAGTTCCACCTCGAGATCGTGCGGGCGACCAAGAACAGCGTCTTCCACAATATCTGCAGCGTCTACTACATGATGGGTGAGCTGCGCCTGCCGATCTATTTCAACGATCCCGAACGCAGCGTGCGCTCCCATGCCGAGCATATCCAGATCTACGAGGCGCTGCTGCGCCGCGACGGCAATCTCGCCCAGGCGCTGATGAGCGCCCACCTGCAAGGCGCGGAAAGCTACTGGAAGGGGCTGATCGAGGGGCGTGGGGCGGAACCGGAAAGCCCTGCGCTCGAAAAGGCCTGAAATGCCCAAGATCCTGTCAACACACAGACTGCACCCTCGTGCCGCTTCCATGCTGACCGGGGCCGGCGAACTCGTCGTTGCTTCCGCCCTCGATGCGGCCACGCTGGCCGCCGAGGCGAGGAACGCCGATGTCATCATCGTTCGCGCTCCCTTGCCTGCGGCGCTTTTCGAAGGCGCGAAGAAGCTCAGGGCCGCGATACGCCACGGCGCCGGGCTGGACATGGTACCGATGGAAGCGGCCAATGCGGCCGGCGTGCTGGTGGCGAACGTGCCGGGGGTGAACGCGCGATCTGTCGCCGAATATGTGATGTTCGCGGCGCTGGCGCTACTTAGGCGCTTCCGTGTGTTGGACCGCGACTTGCGTGCGAAGGGCTGGCTGGCGGGCCGCGAACACACGGTGGTGGCCAGCGAGCTAGCGGGCAAGACGATCGGCATTGTCGGCCTCGGCGCGATCGGTCAGGCGGTTGGCCACATCGCCGCCCATGGGTTCGATCTGAATGTGGTGGCGACGACGCGCAGCATGCGGCCGGCGCCGGACAGGGTCGGCTTCCTGTCGATCGATGCACTCATCGAACAGAGCGACATCATCGTTCTGTGCTGCCCGCTGACGCCCGAAACACGGGGGCTGATCAGCCGCGAGCGCATTGAGCGGATGAAGCCGGATGCGCTGCTGATCAATGTTTCGCGCGGGCCGGTGATCGATGACAACGCGCTGATCGAGGCCTTGCAGAAGGGCCGCATCGGCGGCGCTGCGCTCGATGTTTTTGCTACACAACCGCTACCGCCCAACCATCCTTATTTCGGCTTCGACAACGTCATCGTCACCCCGCACATGGCTGGGATCACCGAGCAGTCGATGATGCGCATGGGCGTCGGCGCGGCTGGCGAAGCCTTGCTGGTGCTGGCCAACAGATTGCCGGTCAATCTGCGCAACCCCGAAGTGGTCGAGCACTACCGGCGGCGGTTCCCTGCCGATTTCTGAAAGCGCCCCAATTTTCCCGAATTCGCCGGCGATGGTGCCGGCATGGCAAGCGTCACAAAATTCCTGCTGACCGCCGGCTTCTGCGTGGCGACGGCGCAAGCCTTCGCCAACGGACAGGGTAGTTACGTGTTCTGCGACAACGGCATACGCTGCGTGGCGGCACCCTGTCCATCGAACAGCGCACTCGACCTCGCTGCTAGGAAGCTCATCAAAGGCGTTTCAATCGACATCGATCGCCTGCCGCAGCAAGACAAGGCGCTCGATCTTTCAGACAAGCTCTATGCCGGCAAGGTCGTTGTTGTCGGCTCGATCGAGAACCGCACCCGGACCTTCAACGGCAAGCGGTACACCCTGCCTTGGCTGGTCGCCACCAGCATCGAACGCGCCGCCAAGGACAGCGAACGCGGCCACTGCTCGTCGCGCTGACACGCGCTATCCGATCAATTTGCAAGCAGCCCCTCCACGCCCGCTGCGATGCGCAGCAGGTGATGGTCATGGCCATTGCGCGCCAGCAGCATCAGCCCGGCCGGACGCGTCATTCCCGGCATCGGCAGCGAGATGGCTGATAGATCGAACTGGTTGGCGACCTGCGTGTTGCGCAGCAGAAGGCCTTCCGTCCTGTTGCACAGAGCCTCGTCGCTGGTCATCGACACGATCGTCGGCGCCGTCACCGGTGTGGTCGGCAGGGCCAGCACGTCGACCGACGCCAGCCGGTCATCCATCGCGGCGGCCAGGGCCGTGCGGCGGCGCATTGCCCTGATATAGACCGTGGCCGGAATGGCGGCGGCGCGCGCCAATGGCCCGCTTACCCGCGGGTCGACCGGCCTCGTCGCTCCCGTCGCCAGCCAGTCGGCATGGATCTCCGCCCCTTCCATCGCCGCGATCGACGCGCGTTGGGTTGCCACGCGCAGATCGGCAAGCAGGTCGTCGATCGACAGCCCCACAAGCCGTGCGCCGCTAAGCTCTATCTTACGCAGACACCGGTCGAACGTCGTCGCGACCTCTTCCTGCGTATCATCGAACAGCACGCCGCGCGCAATACCGATGCGCAGGCCGCCCAGCGGCAGCGGCAACAGTGCCGCCAGGTTTTCGCCCGACATCACTGCATCGGCCGCCGCACATTCGGCGACGGTGCGGGCCAGCGGACCGATCGAGTCCAGCGTGGCTGACAGCGGAAACGCACCCGCAAGCGGCACGCGCCGCGCAGTCGGCTTGAAACCGACGACGCCATTCAGCGATGCCGGAATGCGCACCGAACCACCGGTATCGGAACCGATGGAGATTTCGCTGGTGCCTTCGCCCACCGAAACGCCGGCGCCTGAGGAGGAGCCGCCCGGAATACGGCTGGCATCGCTAGCATTGCCGGGCGTGCCATAATGTGGATTGACGCCGATCGCAGTAAAGGCGAACTCGGTCATGTTGGTCTTGCCGAGGATGATTGCACCGGCCTGGCGCAACTGTTGCACGACAATGGCATCCCGCAGCGCCGGCGCTGCGTTGGCGAGCAGCAGAGAGCCCGCCGTGGTCGGCTCGCCGGCGACATCGAACAGATCCTTGATCGAGACGATCGCCCCATCGAGCGGCCCGAGCGTGACGCCGGCTTTTCGCCGCGCATCGGTGGCGTCCGCCGCCGCCCGTGCGGCTTCCGGGTAGAGCTTTACGAAAACCCTCTCATCGTCGACGCGAGCGGCAAGAGGCGAAAGAATTGCTTCGAGGTGATCGCGGGCTGATTGCATTTTTCGGTGTCGGACTCCGCGCGCTTACAACGTCTTAAGGTAGCAGCCAGAAACGGGCCGCAGGAGACATAGCCCGGCACGGTCGGATTTGCACCTGTCGAACCGAAGGAGGAAGGCCCGATGCTCTACCAAGGCAGCTGCCACTGCGGCAAGGTCGCGTTCGAGGTCGAAGGCGAGCTGACCGGAGCCGTTCGGTGCAATTGCTCGATCTGCTCGCGCAAGGGTGCACTGCTATGGGCAGTTCCGCATGAGAGCATGCGGGTGCTTGCCTGGGGCGATGATCTCGGCCGCTACAGCTTCAGCAACCATGTCATCGCCCACCGCTTCTGCCGCAGCTGCGGCATTCACCCCTTCGCCGAGGATGTCGGCGAAGGGAGCGGGCGAAGTGCCTATATCAATATTAATTGCATCGAGGCGTTGGACGTCGCCGCCGTGCCGGTCTTCGACTTCGACGGCCGTTCCGTTTAGGCCTTAGGGTCGTCGATCGGCTTGGGGCCAAGGAAGAACGCCGCCAGTGCCGCAAGCAACGTCGCCGCCGCGCAATAGGCGAAGGCGGTGGCAACGCCGGTATTGTCGACCAGCAGGCCGCCGAAGACGGCGCCCAACGCGATGGCGACCTGGAACGTCATGACCATGAGCCCACCGGCGCTTTCCGCCTGATCGGGAGCGGCCCGCACCAGCCAGGTCTGCAGCCCGACTGGGACGGCGCCGAAGGCAAAGCCCCAGCTGGCCACTGCTATTGCAGCCACGACGGGTGAACCTCCGACCACCAGCAGCAGGAGCGCCGAAAACGCGATCAGCAGGGGCGCTAGGCTGACGGCTGCCTTGAGGCTGCGTTCGGCAATGAAGCCGCCGGCAAAATTGCCGAAGAAGCCACCAATGCCGTAGGCGAGCAGCACAAGCGAGATCGTCTCGATGTCCAGCGCGGGCACCTTCTCGAGAAACGGGCGGACATAGGTGAAGCCGGCAAAATGTCCCGAGGCGACCAGCAGCACCACCAGCAGTGCCACCCTGATCATCGGCCGCTTCATCACCTCCAGCAGCGTGCGAAAACCTGCCGTACCTGCAGGCGGCAGCTTCGGAATGGTAGCCACCTGCACCAGCAGCGCCAGCGCACCGACCACGGCGGCGATCATGAACGCCGTCCGCCAGCCCCAGATGTCGCCGACATAGGCGCCGACCGGAGCCGCGCAGACCGTCGCCACCGAAACGCCGGTGAGAATGATCGACATGGCGCGCGGCATCAGCCGCATCGGAACGAGCCGCATCGCCATGGCTGCCGACATCGACCAGAAGCCGCCAAGACTGATCCCGAGCATGATGCGGGCAATCAGAAGAACGGGAAGCGAGGACGCAAACGCGGCCACCAGGTTTGACAGCACAAGCAGCACCGTCAGCGCCAACATGACCAGCCTGCGGTCCAGCCGCTTGGTGACAATAGCCATGGTCGGCGCCGCAATCGCGCCAATGACGGCGGTGGCCGTTACCGCCTGCCCGGCGGCGCCTTCGGTGATGCCGAGATCCTGCGCAAGCGGCGTCAGCAGGCTGGCAGGCAGAAATTCCGCGGTCACCAGGCCAAAGACTCCGAGCGCCAGGGAGACCACCGCCCCCCATGCGGGCTCGGATCGTTCGCCGGTTTCCGATGGGTCGAGAACGGCGTCCATGACGCCTGTCGCGGGTTCGCTCATGAGGGATCTCCGATCTGGTTGCAGGGCAGAATCTGGCTGCAGTGCAACATAGGGAGTGACCGTCTGGAGCTTCCATGCTAGAAACACCATTATGCTTGACCGTTCGTCCAAAATCCCCGTCACCGGTGATCCGCTGACAGACATATTGCGCGGATTGCGCCTCGAAGGCGTCGATTACGGCCGTTGCGAGATGAAGGAACCCTGGGGCATCCATTTTCCGGCTCAGGCGGCGGCACGGTTTCATTTCATCGGCCGCAAAGGCTGCTGGTTGCTGCAGCCGTCCGGTGAATGGGTCGAGCTCAAGGCGGGCGACGCGGTATTGTTGCCGCGCGGCTCAGCCCACACACTGGCGAGCGAGCCGGGTATCGAGGCGGCGCCGATCCACGGCTATGAGGTCGAGGAAATCTGCAAGGGTGTCTATTGCATGTCGAATGACGGCATGCCCGGCTGCCGTCCGGGGACCTTGCTGTTTTTCGGCAGCATGTATTTCAATCTCGATGGCTTGCACCCCTTGCTCGGCATGATGCCGGACGTGATGCGCGCACATGAGTTGGAGGCCTATGAGCCAGGTATCCCGCATTTGCTGGAAGCGATGGCCCGCGAGGTGACGATGGAGCGCGTCGGCTCCGGCGGCATCCTGGCGCGGCTGGCCGATGTGCTCGCCGCGACCGTCATCCGCTCATGGGTCGAGCGCGGCTGCGGCGACTCTTCCGGTTGGATTGCGGCGGTCAGGGACCGCGAGATCGGCCGGGTGCTGGCCGCGATCCATCTTGAACCGAACCGCGACTGGACGGTGGAGGCTCTGGCGAAGATGATGGGTGCCTCGCGATCAGGTTTCGCCGAGCGCTTCGCAACCATTGTCGGCGAAACACCGGCAAAGTACGTCACGCAGGTGCGGATGCACCAGGCGAGGCAATGGCTGGTCCGCGACCGGCTCAAGATTTCCGTCGTCGCGGCGCGCCTCGGCTACGAATCCGACGCCTCCTTCAGCCGCGCCTTCAAACGGGTCATCGGATCGCCGCCCAGCCATTTCCGGGCCGAGGAACAGGCGGAGATCCGCCAGGCCGGCTAAACGTTGGCCGGCTTATTGCTCGGTGATGCAGGCCGAGCCGGCGCTGCTCTTGCAATATTTGCCGGAGGCCCCGCACCTGCCATCCGAGACTTCCACGACGGTGCCGCTCAACAACAGCTTGCAGTCGCTGGTGGACAGATTGACCGTGCCGTTGAGGTCCTTGATCTTTTTGGCGTCGACCTTCGCGCCGGCGACAACTTTCTTGGCTGCCTGCGCCTCGCCCAGATGCGCCGCCGACAATCCCATACCGGCGACGAGCAGGATCGTCGCAAAACTGCGGAACAGATTTCCCATAGCCAACCCTCCATTTTGGGCCTCCAAATTGGGCTTGCAAAGCCCGTTTGGGACCAAAGGATCAGCCTATTCGACAAATCGGAGCATCCGCATCCCCCGTACGGGGGATGACGGGAAGACTCGAGCATTTCGCAGCCAAGTGGAATTACGTGGCGTCGCACAAATGCGGCTAAAACACATGGATAGAGCGGGATACACGGTTCACTTTGAACGCATCCCGCTCTAGCGCAGTAAAGACGCTTGTACTTAGCCGGCGTGACGCAGGCTTATTCCGCTGCCCTTGTCGAACAGCACCACCTTGTCCGGGTTCCAGGCAAAGCGCACCGGCTGCTCTATCTGGACGTCGGTCCTGGCAGGCACGGTGGCGCGCAGCATGGCGTCGCCGACCCGCAGCGTCAGGATCTTCTCGACGCCATGGTTCTCGACGTCATGGACCCGCGCCTCGACCGGCGCGCCGGTCTCGAGATAGACGTCCTCGGGACGAATACCGAAGACGAGCGGGCGACCGTCGGTCGCCGCGCCCGTCTTGGCACCCCCCGAAGTCTTGGCACCCCCTGCAAACGGCAATTCGAAATTGAGCGGCGCCATCACCGCACGTCCGTTGACGAGCTTGCCGTCGATGAGATTCATCGGCGGCGAGCCGACGAAGCTTGCCACGTAGGTGTCGCGCGGATTGTTATAGATCTCGTACGGCGTGCCGGTCTGGACGATGCGGCCATGGTTGAGCACGCCGACCTTGTCACCCATCGACATCGCCTCGATCTGATCATGCGTCACGAACAGGAAGGTGGCGCCAAGCTGCATCTGCAGGTTCTTCAATTCGGTGCGCAGCGCCTCGCGCAATTTGGCGTCGAGCGCCGACAACGGCTCGTCCATCAGGAATACCCGCGGCTTGCGCACGATGGCGCGACCGATCGAGACGCGCTGCATCTCGCCGCCTGAAAGCCTGTCGGTCTTGCGGTCGAGCAGATGCTCGATCCTCAGCGTCCTGGCCGCGCGGTCGACACGATCCTTGATCTCGGCATCGGGCAGCCGGCGGATCTTCGGCTTCAGCGGAAATTCGAGGTTCTGGCGCACCGTATAGCGCGGGTACAGCGAATATTGCTGCAGCACCAGCGCCACGTCACGCTCGGCCGCGCCCCAGTCGGCGACATCGACGCCGTCGATGAAGACCTGGCCTTCGCTCGGTTTTTCCAAGCCGGCAATCATGCGCAGCGTCGTCGTCTTGCCGGCGCCGGTCTCGCCAAGCAGAACGAAGAACTCGCCATCGGCGATGTCGAGATCGAGCCCGGTCAAAGCAGTATGGTTGCCGAACTTCTTCGAGATGTTCTTGAGCTGGATGTGGGCCATCAGAGTCTCACTCCCAGCGATTTGCCGCTCGCCGTGTCGAAGAAATGCGCCTGGCTGGGATCGATTCTGACGAAGACTCTTTCGCCGGGGCCGCCGATGAAGCCGCTCTTGGTGCGCGCACGCAGCATCTTGGAGCCGACCTTGAGGTCGACGATGTCGAAGGACCCGAGCGGCTCGACGATCTGCGTCTCCACCGGCAGGAACCCCTCGGCGGCTTCGCGGCGGACGAGGACGCCTTCCGGCCGGATGCCGAGCGCGAGTTGGCTGCCGGCATGGCCGTTGAGCTTCGACAGCAAGGCGCGCGGGAATTCGAAACCGGCGGCCGCATCGCCGACCGTGACCGAGGCCGATGAGGCTTTCTCGGTCACCGAAGTGTCGGCGACGTTCATCACCGGGCTGCCTACAAATTGCGCGACGAAAAGATTCGCCGGGTGCGAATAGACCTCGTCCGGCGAGCCGACCTGCTGCAGCACACCTTCATGCATGATGACGATGCGGTCGGCGAGGCTCATCGCCTCGATCTGGTCGTGGGTGACGTAGATGCTGGTCGAGCCCTGCTTGATGTGCAGCCGCTTGATCTCGGCCCGCATCTCCTCGCGCAGCTTGGCATCGAGCGCCCCGATCGGCTCGTCCATCAGCATCGCCTTCGGCCGCCGCACCAAGGCTCGGCCGATCGCCACGCGCTGCATGTCGCCGCCCGACAGCGCCGACGGTTTCTTGGCGAGGAGATCGCTGATCTGCAGCGTCTTGGCGACCGAGCGCACCTCGCTGTCGATCTCGGCCTTGCTCTTGCGCGTCGCCCTGAGCGGAAAGGCGATGTTCTCATAGACGCTCATATGCGGATAGAGCGAGAACGACTGGAAGACCATGGCGATATCGCGATCGGCGGCCTTGAGGTGCTGGACCGGCTTGCCGTCGATGAGGATGTCGCCGCCGTCGATCGTCTCCAGCCCGGCAATCGCCCTGAGCGTCGTCGTCTTCCCGCAGCCCGACTGGCCGAGCAGCACGATGAACTCGTTGTCGTTGATCTTCAGGTTGAGGTCCTTGATGACCTGGACGGCGCCGAAATATTTCTGGACGCCTCGAAGCTCGATCTGGGTCAATGCTGTGCCCCCGGATTTGCCCCTTGCCCGGTGCCGGCCTTCTCCTCCGGCGCGATCTTGGAGGTGATGTTGAAGCCGATCAGGCCGATCAGGATGATGGTCACGCCATAGCTGTGCAGCAGCATGTTCCACGGCTGGCAGAGCGCGATGATACCGAGCACCATCAGCACCTGGCTGCCCGGTTCGAGATATTTCTGGTTGATGTCGCGAAAGCTCATTTGCGGATCGCTCCAAACGACATGCCGCGCAACAGGTGGTTGCGGAGCAGGAAGGTGAAGATCGCGACCGGCAGCAGGAACAGGAAGGTTCCGGCGGCAATCACCGTCCAGTCCGGCAGGCCGGAACCGACCTGGCTGGGGATGAAGGGCGGTGCTGTCTGGGCACGGCGGCTGGTCATGATCAGTGCGAAGGCATATTCGTTCCACGCCGTGATAAAGCAGAACACGGCGGTAGCGGCGATGCCGGTGGCGGCCTCGGGCAGCACGATCTTGAAGAAGGCCTCCATGCGCGTATAGCCGTCGACGAGGGCCGCCTCCTCATACTCCTTGGGGATCTCGTCCATGAAGCCTTTCATCAGCCACACCGAGAAGGACAGGTTGAAGGCGGTGTAAAGGATGATCAGGCCGATATGGGAATCGTTGAGGCCGACCGCCCGGTACATCAGGAACATCGGAATGGCCACGACCACCGGCGGCAGCATGCGTGTCGACAGGATGAAGAACAGTAGGTCCGCCTCGCCTTTTACCTTGAAGCGAGAGAACCCATAGGCGGTGAAGGTGCCCATGCCGACGGCCAGGACGGTCGAGGTTATGGCAACGATCAGTGAGTTCATGAAACGGCTCGGATAGCCCGACCACTGCACCTGGCCCTTGCCGTCGCGCACGATCTTTTCGCCCCCATTGAAGACCACGCGCTCCCACCACGGCGCAGCCGCGTACTCCTCCGGCGACGGCGGGCTGCGCAGCTGCGAACGCTTGGTGAACAACTTGACGAAGGGCGATATCTCCGGCTGGAAAACCACCGTCGGCGGAATGGTGGTGGCGAGGTTGCGCGGCTTGAACGCCGTCGAGGCGATCCAGTAGATCGGCGCCAGGAAGATGATCGTCACCAGCAGGACAGCGACGATGGCGACCCGGTTGAAGGTGATTTCGGAAGAAGTGCGGACTGCGGCCATCTCAGCGCTCCTTCACCTTGTTGAGGTACTTGACATAGATGTTGGTGATCGCCAGCACCATGATCAGCACGATGTAGGCGAGCGCGCAGGAACGCCCGGTCTGCCATTCCTGGAACGCCATCTTGTAGAGCCGGATCGAGATCAGCTCGGCCGTCGGCTGGCTGGTCAGGATGTAGGCGAGGTCGAAGGTCTTGAACGCCTCCATGGTGCGGAAGATGACCGCGATCATCAGGATCGGCGCAACCAGCGGCAGCGTTATGCGGAAGAAGGTGTAGAACGGCCCGGCCCTGTCGATCGCGGCTGCCTCGTAGAGATGCTTGGGCACGGCCGACAGGCCGGCCAGCGACAACAGCATGACGAAGGGCGACCACATCCAGATGTCGGTCAGCGCGACCGCATAGAGCGCCATTTTCGGATCCGACAGCCATTCGAAGGTGCCGAGGCCCAGCGCATAATTGATGATGCCGAAGGACGGATCGTAGAGCAGCTTCCAGAACAGGCCGACGACGGCCATCGACAGCATCATCGGCAACAACAGGAGCGTCGTCAGCAGGCCCTTGAGCGGAATGTCGCGATTGAGCAGCATGGCCACGCCGAAGCCGACGAGCAGCTGGCCGGCGACCGAGATGATGACGTATTTTGCGGTGATGGCGAAGTTGGACCAGACATAGGGATCGCTGAGCAGGTCGCGGTAGTTTTGCAGCCCGACGAAATTCGCCGCCGCGCTGGTCGAGGCGCGGAAATCGGTGAACGAATAGCCCAGCGAATAGATCAGCGGGAAGATGTTGAAGACGATCAGAAACAGGATCGTCGGGATGATGAAGAGATTGCGGATCGAAATGTCGCTTAGACCGCGAGCGGCGGCCCGCGAGGACCTGTCCAGCGTGGTGATCATCGTGGTCGCCAAGACTCTGCTCCCGGTTCAAAAATCAGAAAAAGAAACGGAGGAGGCACGAACGCCCCCTCCGTGAAACTTCATACTTATTGGCCGCGGCCGTATTTCTTGAAGGTCGCGTTCCAGTCGGCTGCCAGTGCGTCCAGCGTCTCCTTGGCGGTGCCTTCGCCGCCGATCATGTAAGGATAGATGCGCTGGTTGAGCTGCTGCAGCAGTTCCGCATATTCCGGAACCGCCCAGAAGTCCTTGACCTTGAACATGGTCTCGTAGAACGCCTTGTTGTAGGGCGTGGCGTTCTGGAATTCGGGCGACTTGAGCACGGCGGCACTGCAGGTGTAGCCGCCGAGCGCTGCCCATTTCTTCTGGGTCTCGTCCTTGATGAACCATTCCAGGAACTTCGTCGCCTCTTCCTGCTTCTGCGAGTAGGAAACGATGGAGATGCCCTGACCGCCGAGTGCGGCGAACTGGTCGCCGTTCGGGCCGGGAGGATTGGCGAAGAAGCCGGTGTTCTTGGCGTTCGGGTTCGACGCCTCGTTGATCAACGAGGGGAAGAACGCGAAGTAGTTCATGCTCATCGCGGCCAGGTTTTCAGTGATCGCCTGGTTGTCCTCGACGAAGAACGACTTGGCCCAGCCCGGAGGCGTGAACTTGTAGAGTTCCTTGTAGGCGTCGAGCGCCGCGATCGCCTTGTCGGAGTTGATGAAGCCATCGACCTTGTAGGTCTTATAGTCACCCAGCTCGCCGCCGAAGGAGAACAGCGCGTTTTCGAAGCCCATCGCCATCGCGTCATAGGAATTGTCGGTGTAGATGGCGATGCCGTATTTTTTCTGGTCCGGCCGGTAGAAGAATTCGGCGATGTCGCGTAGCGCCTTGAAATCCTTCGGCACGTCGAGATCGTAGCCATACTTGGCCTTGAAGGCTTCCTTTTCCTTGGGGTCTTCGAACCAGTCCTTGCGATAGGACCAGCCGACGGCGTCGCCTTCGAGCGGAATGGCCCAGTACTTGCTGCTGCCGCCCGGATATTCGGCATAGTATTTCACCGTGGCCGGTGCCATCACTTCACCGACCTTGTGCTTGTTGAAGAAGTCGGTCAGGTCGACATAGTGGCCACCGGTCGAGCCGGCACCGAGCCATTGCGAGTCGCCGACGACCATATCGTAGGCGTCGCCATGGGCGTTGAACTCGGTGAAGGCCTTGGTCTGGAAGTCGGGCCACGGTGTGGTTTCCACCGTGATCTTGACGCCGGTTTCCTTCTCGTACTCGTTGCCGAGTTCCTGCAGGTAATTGGCCGGATCCCATTCCGCCCAGAAGATTGTAAGTTCCTTTTCCTGCGCGTAGACGGACGTTCCGCAGGCGAGCACTAGGCCGATACCAGCAAGCAAGCTGGTCATTGTCTTGCGCATAATGATTTCCTCCCTTGTGCGCATTCTACCGCGTCATGCGAGCCGGCGGCGAGGCCGGCCCTGGTAGTCCTCCCGTGACGGCACCGTTCCGGTTTTTGAGCCTCCTCGTTCGACCGAAACGGATCTTAGCCTTCACCCTTTGATCCGCTTTATTTGTCCTGATCTGGTATTACCAATCTAAGACGAACGTCAAGCTCTTTCTTGGACGGTGGCGGACACGCAGACAAGTTGGCTTCTGCGATATCTGCCTGTTTTCCCTGAATTTTCCTACTCCTTGATACATAAGTGCCTTACTTGGGCCGCTGCATCGCTAGTAGCACAAATGGTCAGGCTGAAAATCTGGTCGAACCAGATTGGCCTCATCTAACGGCCCTCGTCGGCGCGATCCCGTCACTTTCAGCCATCGATTCCGTCACCGCCGCACGCACCAGTGCGCCGGCCGCCCATTGCGCAACCGACATCATACTGCGGCTATCCAATCCCCATATATCCTTTAAAACGATCAGCACCTCAACACCGAAGATCAATGACAGCGCCTGCGCGAGCCGCTTGAATTCGCGCGGCGGCAACCGGCCTTTGAGTGGCGCGATCGCATCTTTCAAAAGATCGACGCGATGGCCGCGCGTGAAGGCAGGTTCGCCGTCAAGCGTGCCTGCCTGTCGCTGCGCCCACTGGTCGAGCGACAGTTTCAGCGCCGCCTTGAACGTCGCTTCGAAGACCTCGATGCGCGGCATGGCGGTCTCGAACAGCTCGGCGACCCGGCGCTCGGGATCGGCAGAGCTCGATTTCCACGTAAGGATCGGCCCAAGCCCCTCATCGACCACCGCCTGCACCAACGCCGCCTGGCTCGGAAAATACCGATAGGCGGTGGCGCGCGAGACCTCCGCTGCCTCCGCCACCTCGCTGACGGAGGGCGTGGCGCCCGCCTGCATCAGCTTTGTCGCCGTCTCAAGCATGAGACGCCTGGTGCGCGCGCGGGCCCCGCGCTCTACTTGGGGGTTCGGCCCTTGGCTGGCATCGTCGTCCATTGCCGCTTGTTGACGTGAGACATTCATGTCAATACGATACGCGTGTCTCAAAAAATTGCAATGGCCCTTCGCGCCGTCGAACGGCCGGGCAAAAAGGGGCGGCAGCGCCGAACACGCCCAAGACCGGGGAAACGCGATGAAGCGCATCTATGTGGTGGGCACCGCCGACACCAAGGGCGAGGAACTCGCATTTCTGGCCGATGCGGTCGCGGCTACCGGCGCTTCGATTGCCCGTGTCGACATCGGAACACGCGGCGCGACCGTGCCGGTCGATGTTTCGGCAGACGAGGTCGCCAGCCACCATTCCGAGGGTCGCAATGCCGTGCTCGGCGTCGACGATCGCGGCACCGCGGTGGCGGCAATGGCCGCCGCCTTTGCCCGGTTTGTCCAGTCGCGCAGCGATATTGCCGGGATTATCGGCATTGGCGGCGGTGGCGGCACCTCGATCATCACCGCAGGAATGCGCACGCTGCCGCTAGGCCTGCCCAAGATCATGGTTTCGACCTTGGCTTCCGGCGACACCGCACCTTATGTCGACATCTCCGACATCGTCATGATGCCGTCGGTGACCGACATGGCCGGCCTCAACCGGCTTTCCCGTGTCGTGCTGCATAATGCCGCCCAGGCGATATCAGGCATGGCGGCAAAGCCGGCGCCGCCGGCCGACGGCAAACCGTCGCTCGGCCTGACCATGTTCGGCGTCACCACGCCATGCGTGACCGCGATCGCCGATGAGCTTCGTTCGACTTATGACTGCATGGTCTTTCATGCCACCGGCACCGGCGGCCGCACCATGGAAAAATTGGCCGACAGCGGCCTGTTGTCAGGCGTCATCGACATCACAACGACCGAAGTCTGCGACTTGGTGCTTGGCGGCGTGCTGCCGGCGACCAAAGATCGCTTTGGCGCCATCGCCCGCGCCGGGCTGCCTTATGTCGGCTCGGTCGGCGCGCTCGACATGGTCAATTTCTGGGCGCCGCCGACAATTCCGGAACGCTATCGCGGCCGGCTGTTCTATGAGCACAATCCAAACGTCACACTGATGCGCACCACTGCCGACGAAAGCAGAACGATCGGCGAATGGATCGGTACAAGGCTGAGCCTCTGCCAGGGTCCGGTTCGTTTCCTCATTCCGGAGAAAGGCGTGTCGGCGCTCGACATTGAAGGCGGCGCCTTCTTCGACCCTGAAGCCGATGCCGCTTTGTTCGAGGCGATCGAGCGTACCATCAAACCCGCCAAAACGCGGCGCGTGCTGCGCCTGCCGCTTCATATCAACGACCCCGAATTCGCCTGGGCTGCCACAACGGCCTTCCTCGACATCGCCAGACAGTGAGACACCAAGACATGGCCGCCATACCGCGCAAGAAAATCCTGGAGAAATTCCGCAAGATGATCGCGGACGGCGTGCCGATCGTCGGCGGCGGTGCCGGCACCGGCCTGTCGGCCAAGGCAGAGGAAGCCGGCGGCATCGACCTGATCATCATCTACAATTCCGGCCGCTACCGCATGGCCGGGCGCGGCTCGGCCGCCGGCCTGCTCGCCTATGGCAACGCCAACGAGATCGTCAAGGAAATGGCCTACGAAGTGCTGCCGGTAGTGAAGAAGACGCCGGTGCTGGCCGGCGTCAACGGCACCGATCCCTTCGTCATCATGCCGCTGCTTTTGGCCGAGTTGAAGACGATGGGCTTTTCCGGTGTGCAGAACTTTCCGACCATCGGACTGTTCGACGGCCAGATGCGGCAGAGTTTTGAAGAAACCGGCATGGGCTTCGGGCTCGAGGTCGACATGATCGCCGAGGCTCACAAACTCGACCTGTTGACCACGCCCTATGTCTTCAACCCAGACGAGGCGCGCGCCATGACAACAGCTGGCGCCGACATCGTCGTCGCCCATATGGGGGTGACCACCGGCGGCTCGATTGGCGCGACATCGGCTAAATCGCTGGACGACTGTGTGAGCGAGATCGACGCCATCGCCAAAGCGGCACGCTCAGTGCGCGAGGATATGATCCTGCTTTGCCATGGCGGGCCGATCTCGATGCCGGACGACGCCAGATATATTCTCGAGCGCTGCAAGGGCCTGCACGGGTTCTATGGCGCCAGTTCGATGGAGCGGCTGCCGGCGGAAGCCTCGATCGCCAGGCAGACGGCGGATTTCAAGGCCGTTACGTTCGGCGCTGCGTAGAGACCAGCAAAAAGAAGGGTGGGACGATGACCGACAACAGCAAGGTATTCGTATATCCAAAAGACGTCAGCGCCTTCGGCTTCGACTGGGGCAGGCTGTCGCTGACAGTCGCTCCCGAAGTGAACGGCGCAAAGCGATTTTCCGGTGGTGTCGTCGACCTACCGTCAGGCAAAGGCCATACGCGTCATAACCATCCGGGTGCGGAGGAGATCATCTTTGTCATCTCAGGCAATGGCGAACAGATGGTCGAAGACGAGAAAGGCAACCCGGTCGTCGAGAAAGTCGGCCCCGGCTGCACCATCTATGTGCCGGAAAGCCGCTTCCACTCGACGCTCAATACCGGCGACGGGCCGATGCAGCTTTTCGTCGTCTATTCGCCGGCCGGGCCGGAACTGGCGTTGCGGGAGTTGCCGGATTTCAGGTTGATCCCGCCGGGCAGATAATGTCACAGGCTGAGGCCAATCTTCATCGCACGAGCGACCCTTGCTAGGTTGTTAGTATCGCTTCCCAGAGCGAGCCTATCCGGCAAAGTGGGGACATCGCGCTCTGATCGGAAAGCATCCGGCGAAGGTAAGCGCGCCACCCAATAGGACAAACAGTTTTCCGCTGCCTCTGGACCAAGCTGCCAGAGTACAAATCGAACAGCATTTTCAGGGAACATGAAGCCCGGAACCTCAGAACATGCGACCTGTTCGGCTAGTTTGCGCGGAACGTCGAAACGTTCGAAGAGCGGCAGGACAGTCGTTTGGATGTTGGCAACGATGTTCGCGATTTCAGCCTGGCGGGTATGCGGGTTTG
The DNA here is from genome assembly GCF_040320865.1 of Mesorhizobium sp. M0598. Taxonomy (NCBI): domain Bacteria; kingdom Pseudomonadati; phylum Pseudomonadota; class Alphaproteobacteria; order Hyphomicrobiales; family Phyllobacteriaceae; genus Mesorhizobium; species Mesorhizobium sp. M0598. The sequence goes on from NZ_JAMYQL010000003.1 coordinate 380,549, forward strand.
CGATGTTCCATGTCCGCCAATGATGCGGGGTTCGCAAATTGCCAAGCTGTCCACCGGCGACCCAATCGCTGGCACTGGCGGGCCAAGCGCTTCGCTCGTCCCACTCCTTTATTGCCTTGCTGTAGACCGACGCATGCACGACGAGTTCGACGTACTCGCCGCCGACGTTCAGATAGTTTGATTGAAAAGAGATTTTGAATGCCCAGTCGCCGGCCCGACGACTCGCATGAGGACCGCTTTTCGCAAAGCGGAACCCAATCGGTTCGAACTCCATGGAGATCTGCTCGCACCCGTCGATAAAGACCTGCTTGGGCAGTTCGCGTTCCATATCGGCAAATGCTCGCTGGCGTGACCAATTATTTGCTCGGACGAGGTAATCTCAAGAACGGGCTAGGTACCAGCGCCTAAGCCGCCCCCGCCCCTGTTCCAGCCCCGGCCCCGATCGCCGAACATGACGTAGCCGGCATCGGTCACCGCCACCGTGTCCTCCAGCTTGATGAAGCCGCGCGTCGGGTGGAGCATGGTCGTCTCGACCGAAAGCACCATGTTCTTCTCCAGCGGCTTTGCAGCATAGGTGCCTTCATAGGTCACCGGATGGTTAGTCATCAGGAATGGCGCTTCGTGCGTGATCAGTCCCATGCCGTGCGCGAAGAAATCGGTACAGGCCGCAACCTTGGATTTCTTCAGCACGCCTTCGGCATGAGAAATCATGTCACCGCCCAGCGTGCCCGCCTTGACCATGGAGAAGGCCGCCTGCTGCACTGTCTCGATCTCGGCCAGCAGATCCTCGAGTTCGGCGTCAGGGTCGCCCAGCACGCCCATGCGGCAAAGATCGCCGATATAGCCGTGGTAGTTGCCGCCGGAATCGATCGACATCACCTCGCCCTTCCTCCACGCCTGCGGCGAGGCGGCGCGGTTGTGGCTGGAGCCTAGCGTCAACAGGCAATATTCGAAATGCGCGCCGCGATTGGTCTCCTCGCGCCTGAGCTGTTCGATGATCTCGCTCTTGGTCGTGCCTTCGCGTGCCCAGCCGATGGTCGCCAGCATGGAATCGGTGATCAGCTCCGAAGCGATGCGCAGCTTTTCCAGCTCCGCCTCGGTTTTGATTGCCCGCATGCGCTCCAGCATATCAGTCGCATCGATCAGCTTGGCATCCGGCAGCGCGTTGCGGATCAGCATATAGGCGTCGGACGGCAGGAAGGCGGGCTCGATGCCGATGCGGACATTGCCCTTGCCGATCTTTCGCAAATGCTCGACCGCCAGATTGGCGGCATCGAGCGTACCCCAGCAGGCGGCATGCAGTGTCGGCGTCCAGAACGGATGATTCTGGTGCTCGCCGCCTTCCATGCGGTTGCCGATATAGGCGGCATGCTCCGGCCCACCTTTCTCATAGACGACGACAGGCAGATAACGGCTGTGGCCGATTGCATCCATGGCGGCGAAGAAGATGAACTTGTAGCCGCCAAGCAGATATTGCGTGTTGTGCTTGGAGGTGGCGAGCAGCACGTCGATGCCGGCCTCCTCCATCAGCCCGTCCACCCTGGCCTGGTCGAACGGCACGCTGCCGACGGCATTCTTGCCTGGGGCAATGTTCATGTCTCTCTCCCTGAAATCCCTTAGCCGGCCGCTCGCCGGCACCGGCTTTTCCGGCTCTGAACCTCGGCTATGCTTAAATCTGCATCATTTTGACCGATCTGGTCCAGCCAGAACGGGCGAACCAGCCCCAAAAGCTGCTCCACCTGCTGCACTTTACTCCAGTCTGGTCCTGCTAGAACCGCGCGTCGAACCGTTTTCTGTACAACTGGTCCAGCGGACGGAAATTTCAAAGCCACGTAGAGATGCGCCAATTCCGTCTTTGGCGAAACCCCGCACAAGGCCCATAATCAGCTTTGCAGGATGCTTACGAGCGTCCGAGGGGTACGGCGGACCCGGCCGGGTCCGCGGAGAGGACGGAGTTCGATCATGCCAGAGTTCACCATTTCCAGACGTACAATGCTGGCCGGTTCGGCATTGCTGTTGGCCTCCACCGCCATGCCGACGATCGGCTCGGCGCAGACGCCGAGAAAGGGCGGACGACTGGTTGTCGCCGCCGATTCCGAGCCGCGCAATCTCAATCCGGCGATTGTCGCCTCGAACGGCGTCTTCTTCATCTCGAGCAAGATCGTGGAAACCTTGGCCGAGGCCTCCTTCGGCGGCAAGGACGGGCTCGATCCGCGCCTGGCGCTCAGCTGGGAAGGTGCCGCCGACGGCCTGTCGGTGACGTTCAAACTGCGCGAGGGCGTCAAATGGCATGATGGGAAGCCATTCACCTCAGCCGATGTCGCCTTCTCGGCGCTGCAGGTCTGGAAGCCGCTGCAGAATCTCGGCCGCACCGTGTTCAAGGATCTGGAGGCGGTCGACACGCCGGACGAAACCACCGCCGTGTTCAAATTCGCCAAGCCGACACCGTTCCAGCTGATCCGCAACGCCTTGCCGGCGCTGAGCAGCGTGGTGCCCAAGCACATCTACGAGACCGGAAAGATCGAGGATAACCCGGCCAACAACGCCCCGGTCGGCACCGGACCGTTCAAATTTGCCGAACACAAGCCCGGCGAATATTACCGGCTGGAGAAGAACACCGACTATTGGGGCAAGGACGAGCCCTATCTCGACGAGATCATCTATCAGGTGCTGCCGGACCGCACGTCGGCGGCCAGCGCCCTGGAAGCCGAAGAGATCCAGCTCGCCGCCTTCTCCGCCGTGCCCCTGGCCGATCTCGACCGCATCTCCAAAGTGCCCGGTCTCAAGGTGATCACCAAGGGTTATGAAGGGCTGACCTACCAGCTCGTCGTCGAGATCAATCATCGCCGCAAGGAGCTGGCCGACCTGAAAGTACGCCAGGCGATCGCTCACGCCATCGACAAGGATTTCGTCGTCAAGACGGTATTCCTTAGCTATGCCGCCACCGCCACTGGCCCGGTGCCGAAAAACGACCCGCAATTCTACACCGCCGACGTGCCGACCTACGCCTTCGACGTCGCCAAGGCCAACGCCTTGCTTGACGAGGCCGGCTACAGCCGGGGCGATGACGGCAAGCGCTTTTCACTGAGATTGCTGCCGGCGCCTTACTTCAACGAAACCAAGCAGTTCGGCGACTATCTGCGCCAGGCGCTCGCCGCCATCGGCATCGACGCCCAGCTGGTCAACAACGACTCTGCCGCGCATATCAAGGCGGTTTACACCGATCACGCCTTCGACCTTGCGGTCGGGCCGCCGGTGTTCCGCGGCGATCCGGCGATCTCGACCACCATCCTGGTGCAGAGCGGTATTCCTGACGGCGTGCCCTTCTCCAACCAGGGTGGCTACAAGAATGCCGATCTCGACGCCCTGATCGCCAAGGCATCGGAGACGCTCGACACCGCCGCCCGCACTGAACTCTACACGGAGTTCCAGAGAAAAGTTGCCGCCGACCTGCCGCTGATCAACGTCGCCGAATGGAGTTTCATCAGCGTCGCCCGAGATACGGTCAACAACATCGCCAACAACCCGCGCTGGGCGGTATCGAACTGGGCGGACACTTGGCTGGAGGGGTAAGGAAGTCTCTTCAGACTTGCGCGCCGCTTGTGTGGGTACTCAGCTTCAGCGATGAGAGCTTTTTCGCGCCCCCCTCTGTCCTGCCCTCTTTGCCACCACTTGGCATCTCCCCCACGAGGGGGGAGATCGGCTGTCATTGTCGCTTTTGCCAATCTCCAGCGTTGCAAGACGGCCGGCAACGCCGAAACTGCCAATCTCCCTCCTTGTGGGGGAGATGTCCGGCAGGACAGAGGGGGGCGCCGTAGAGCGCGGCACCGAAGACTTGGCTCTCCTATCGGCGTTGCGCCATGACCCGCGCCGTCATCCTCCTTCGCCGCCGTCTCGTCGGCAGCATCTTCGTGCTGCTGATTGTCGTCATCGGCACCTTCCTGTTGCTCGAAGCCGCTCCCGGCGACGCGGTCGATGCCTACATCGTCTCGACCGGCGGCGACGCCGGCATGATCGAGCTGTTGCGTCACCGCTGGGGGCTCGACCAGTCGGAGCTGACACGGCTCGCCAATTATCTTTGGGCGCTGCTGCATCTCGATCTCGGCCAATCGGTCAGCTTTTCGCGGCCGATCCGCGATGTCATCCTCGAACGCCTGCCCAACACGCTGCTGTTGATGGGCAGCGCCACCGCGCTCTCCTTCGGCCTCGGCTCGGCGCTCGGCATCTATGCCGGCGCCAGACCCGGCAGCTTCCGCGATCGCTTCCTCTCCATCGGTTCGCTGGCGCTCTATGCCGTGCCGGGCTTCTGGCTCGGGCTTGTGCTGATCATTGTCTTCGCCGTCGACCTGCGCTGGTTTCCGATCGGCGGCATCGAGAGTATCGTCTCGGCCAGGACCGGCCTCGATCGCGCCGCCGATATCGCCCGCCATCTCGTCCTGCCGGTTTCGGCGCTCGGCTTCATTTATCTCGCGCTCTATCTGCGCATGATGCGCGCCGGCATGGCCGAGGTGTGGCGACAGGACTTTGTGCTGGCCGCCCGTGCCAGGGGACTTTCCCGCCGCCGCATCGTGCTCGCCCATGTCGCACGCAACGCACTGTTGCCGCTGGTCACCATGCTCGGCCTGCAATCCGCGCAGATGTTGGGCGGCAGCGTCGTCATCGAGAGCGTCTTTTCCGTCCCCGGCCTCGGCCGACTGGCGCAGGAAGCGGTGGCCGCGCGGGATACCCCACTACTGCTCGGCATCATTCTCGTCAGCGCTGTCCTGGTCGTCATCATCAACCTTCTCGTCGACATCGCCTACGCCTTCCTCGATCCGCGCGTCGGGGCCAGTGAGGCCGGCGCGTGAGCCCGCTTCGCCGCTTTCTCCGGACCCCGGAAGCGATCGCCGGCGCGGTCATCTTGGCGGCGCTGTTTGCCGTGGCGCTTGCCGCACCCTTGTTCTTTCCCGGCGATCCGCAGGCGATTGCCGGGCCGGCGTTGCTGCCGCCGTTCCAGGACTGGTCGTTGCCACTCGGCACCGACCGCCTCGGCCGCGACGTGCTAGCCGAGCTTCTCCACGGCGCCCGTACCTCGCTGGCGGTCGGGCTGGCAGCAGCAGCCGCCGCCCTTGCCATCGGCGCCGTGATCGGCACCGTGGCCGGCTTTGCTGGCGGCCTTGTCGACGAGATGCTGATGCGCATCGCCGACGCGTTCCAGACCGTGCCAGCCTTCCTGCTGGCTTTGGCTTTCGTGAGCATCGTCGGGCCGTCGCTCGGCGTCGTCGTCGCGGCGATCGCGCTTGGCGCCTGGACCGGACCGGCACGCGTGGCGCGGGCCGAAGTGCTGTCGATCCGCGAGCGCGATTTTGTTGCCGGCGCCCGCGTCATCGGCATGCATCCGTTGGAGATCGCCTTTCGCGAGGTGCTCCCCAATGCGCTGCCGCCGGTAATGGCTTTGTCGTCGGTGATCGTCGCCGCGGCGATTCTCACCGAAGCGGCATTGTCCTTTCTCGGCCTCGGCGATCCCAACCGGGTTACCTGGGGCGGCATGATCGCCGAAGGCCGCGCCGTGCTGCGCACCGCGCCCTTCCTGTCGATCATTCCGGGCGTAGCGCTCGTGCTCACCGTGCTCGGCGTCTATCTCGCCGGCGAAGGCGTCGTCGAGACCACGGCGATGAGGAGGAGCCTGTCGTGACGGCGCTTGCTTCGATCCGCAATCTGACGGTGACCTATCGCCGTGACGGCGCCGAGGTAGCGGCGCTGAAGAATGTCGGCTTCGACATCACCGCCGGCGAGCGCTTTGCCGTCATCGGTGAAAGCGGTTCCGGCAAGAGCACGCTGGCGCTGGCCATTGCCGGCCTGCTGCCGGCCACCGCCAGGATCGAAGGCCGCATCGATTGGCTCTTGCGCCCGCCACCAATGTTTGGTGGCAAGGCACCCCCCTCTGTCCTGCCGGACATCTCCCCCTCAAGGGGGGAGATCGGTAGTTTCGCAGCCGGTTGCTTTCCGCCAGCTTCGGTGATTGGCGAAGGCAGAGATGAAAGCGCAATCTCCCCCCTTGAGGGGGAGATGTCCGGCAGGACAGAGGGGGGCGCGACAGAGCGCCGACCATTCGTCATTGCGACAAGCCACACCCCTATCGGCGGCCGCGATATCGGCTTCGTTTTCCAGGACCCATCCGCAAGTCTCGATCCGGTGATGCCAATAGGCAAGCAGATCGCGGAAGTCGCCTACACCCATCTCGGCTTCAGTTGGCGAGACGCCTATGCCAAGGCAAAAACCCTGCTCGAGCGCGTCCGCCTGCCCGATCCGGACGCTGCCCTCTGCGCCTTTCCACACCAGCTCTCGGGCGGCCAGAAGCAGCGTGTCGCCATCGCCGCGGCGATCGCGGCCGGTCCGAGATTGCTGATCGCCGACGAGGCGACCAGCGCGCTGGACACCATCGTGCAGGCCGAGATCGTCGCGCTAATTCGGCAATTGGTAGCCGAGGACGGCATGACGCTGCTGTTCGTCAGCCACGACATCGCGCTGGCCGCTGAGCTTGCAGAGCGCATCGCGGTGTTCCGGCATGGCGAGCTGCTCGAGCTCGGTTCGACAGCCCAAATCGTCAATGCGCCGCGTCACGCATACACTCGTGTGCTGCTTGACGCTCATCTCGGCCTCGACGCCGAGCCGCTGTTGCGAACATGACCGACCCGCTGCTCGCCGTTTCCGGCCTGACCAAACGATACAGTCGCGGCGGCAAGATCATCGCCGCGGTCGACGACGTTTCCTTCCACATCGACCCCGGCGAGACGCTGGCGCTGGCCGGACCTTCCGGCAGCGGCAAGTCGACGATAGCTCGGCTGATGCTGCGGCTCATCGAACCCGACGCCGGCTATATCGAATTTGAAGGCAGCGATTTCCTGTCACTGAACGGCGCTGCCTTGCGCGGCCGGCGCGCCCGTCTTCAGATGGTGTTTCAGGATCCGCTCGCCGCCTTGAACCCCCGCGCCACAGTCGCGCGTGTGCTCGACGACCCCTTGCGCATCCATCACATCGCCTCTGGCCCCGAGCGCCCGCGCCGTATTGCAGCTCTGCTGGAACGCGTCGGCCTCGGCCCCGGTCTCGCCGGCCGCGCCATTCACGAGATTTCCGGCGGCCAACGCCAGCGCGTTGCAATCGCCCGCGCCATCGCCACGAAACCGTCGCTGGTCGTGCTCGACGAGGCCGTGTCGGCGCTCGACGTTTCGGTGCGCGCGCAGATCCTGCAGCTGCTGCTTGACCTTCAACGCGAGGAACGCATCGCCTATCTCTTCATTTCGCACGATCTCGGTGTCGTCCGTGCCATCGCTCACCGGGTCACTATTCTGGACGCCGGGCGGATTGCCGAGAGCGGCGATGCGCGCAGCGTAATCGACGCGCCGCAATCCGCGATCGGCAAGGAGCTGGCAGCGGCAGCGCCAAGACTGTCAAGGATCGAACGGGACGTATCATGACCGGCGCCGAAGCCCGAGCCGAAAAACTGTCGCGCGAACTCGATTCCGCCTTCCGCAACCGCGCCGATCTCTATCGTCTATTCCTCGACGAGCTAACCGCGGAGTTGGGCGCGGAAAAAGCCGAGGCGATCATGATCCATATAATCGAACAACGCGGCAAGGAGGTTGCGGCGGCGGCCTTTGCCGATTTCGGCCCGAACGATGCACCGGCGATCGGCGAGGCGTTCCTCGCCGTCAGCCCGGATGGCGGCCGCATGTATCCGACCGACGTCGAACGCGGTCCGGACCGCATCGCCTTCAAGGTCAGGCGCTGTCCGCTGAAGGACGCCTGGGTCGAAGCCGGCGTCGGCGACGAGAAGCTCGCCACGCTCTGCCGCATCGCCGGCGCCTTCGACCGCGGACTGTTCGAGGCCACCGGAGTGCGCTTCGACAACGTCACCTGGACGCCGGGCCACGGTTCCGGCTGCTGCCAAATCGCCTTGACCAACCGGGATGCCGGTTAGAGCGTAAGCGGGCAGCTGAGGCCGTTCAGCGCTGGTAATTCCATGGCATGAGGGCGTCGATATTGCTGTTTGGCCAGCCATTGGCAATGCGCTCGAGGGTCAGGGT